>JBBQMC010000170.1:0-4243 GCA_038328565.1 Candidatus Limnocylindria bacterium | reverse complement strand
CGGTGGTGGCCGCCACCTCGACAGCCACGCGGGACTGCGGATCACGCGACAGGACGTCGTCGAGGACGGCATCGGCGACGGCATCGCACAGCTTGTCCGGGTGCCCCTCGGTGACCGACTCCGAGGTGAACAGCAGCGGTGGCTCGGTCATGCCGGGAGTCTACCGCTCGCCGTCCGGCTCAGCCCGGGGCGACGCAGAACTCGTTCCCTTCCGGATCGGCCATGAGGTACCAGCAGTAGTCGCCGATTACCGCCTGCCGGCGCGGATACCCCAGCGCGGCCGACCAGAAGTCGGCGAGCCGCTCCGCATCGGCGCAGTCGAGTACGACGACGATCGAGGCGATCGCGGCAGCATCGGTCATGCGAGACCTCCCGGGCCATGCACCGGCTGGTTCAGACCGATCAGGTGCCGGACTCCCACGACTCCGAGTACGCCTGCTGCTCGGCGGTCATCGCGTCGATGTGGATGCCCATGCTCTCCAGCTTCAGGCGCGCGACCTCGCGGTCGATGTCGTCGGGGATGCCGTAGACCGCGGGCGCGAGCCCGGCGAGGTTGGCGCGCAGCCACTCGAGCCCCAGCGCCTGGTTCGCGAAGCTCATGTCCATGACGATCGACGGGTGGCCCTCAGCGGCGCCGAGGTTCACGAGGCGGCCGTCCGCGAGCAGGTAGATGCGGCGCCCGTCGGCCATGCGGTACTCGCGCGTGAACGGCCGAACCTCGCGCGACGCGACGGCCTGCTCCTCGAGGGCATCGAGCTCGAACTCGTCGTTGAAGTGGCCGGCGTTGGCGAGGATCGCGCCGTCGGGCATCGACGGGAAGTGGCCGGCACCGAACACGTTGAGGTTGCCGGTGGCGCTGATGAACAGATCACCGATCCGAGCGGCGTCAGCGGCGTTCATGACCCGGTAGCCGTCCATGGCCGCCTCGAGGGCGCGAATCGGGTCGACCTCGACGACGGTGACGATCGAGCCCATCCCGTGCGCGCGCGACGCGATCCCGCGGCCCACCCAGCCATAGCCGCCGACCACGACGTTCTTGCCGGCGAAGAGGATGTTCGTGGCGCGCATGATCCCGTCGATCGCGCTCTGGCCGGTGCCGTAGCGGTTGTCGAACAGGTGCTTCGTGAGCGCCTCGTTCACGGCCACCACCGGGTAGGCGAGCTTGCCCGCTTTCGCCATCGCGCGGAGCCGGATGACGCCGGTCGTGGTCTCCTCGGTCCCGCCGACTACGCCGTCGAGCCGCTCGCGGCGCTTGGTGTGGAGCTCGTTCACCAGGTCCGCGCCGTCGTCCATCGTGACCTGCGGGCGGTGATCGAGGGCCGCGCCAATGTGGCGGTAGTAGGAGTCTCGGTCCTCGCCCTTGATCGCGAAGGTCGGGATGCCATGGTGCGCGACGAGCGACGCGGCCACGTCATCCTGGGTCGAGAGCGGGTTCGACGAGCAGAGCACGACATCGGCGCCGCCTGCGGCCAGCGTGCGCATGAGGTTCGCCGTCTCCGACGTGACGTGGAGGCAGGCACTGATCCGCCAGCCGTCGAGCGGGCGCTCGGTCGCGAAGCGCTCGCGGATGTCGGCGAGCACCGGCATCTGGCGGTCGGCCCACTCGATCTTCAGCGCGCCGGCATCGGCCAGACCGACGTCGGCGACGTCATGGTTCATCTCGGTTCGCGTTGCCACGTCAGTCGAAGTGCCTCTCGTATCGGTCGCATGAGCCCCCATCCGCCGGCGCGGCGCCGTCCAAGGCGCTCCTCGAGCGGACAGTGGGCACGGTACCCGAGGCGGGTGTAGGCCGCGACCGCGGGCTCGTTGTCGGCGTGGACGTTGAGCGCCACGTCGGTCAATCGGTCGAGCAGCTCGGCGGTGACGGCGCTCGTCACGATCTTCGCCAGGTCGTGGCCGCGGTAGTCGATGTGGGTCATGACGTTGCCGACCACGGCCATCTGCTCGCGCGGGTTGATGACATGCGTGCCGGCGGCGGAGACGAGCCGTCCGCGCACCCGCACGCCGAAATAGATGCCACCGGCCACGACCGCCGGCGGAAAGCCGGTACGGAAGCCGAGCTGGTAGAGGTGGTTGAGCTCGTCGATGTCGCGCGGACCGAGCCGCTCCGCGGGACCTGCGAAGGGCAGGAAGGTGTCTCGGTCAACGACCATGCGCAGCATGGCGGTGGCGCTGTCGAGCTCGTACGACTCGGCGATCGCCTCCGCATGCTCGGCGGTCGCCTGGAAATACGCGTCGCGCGGCTTGAGCACGGTGGCGAGGATGGCGCGGCAGCCGTCCGGATCGCCCATGAGGAAGAGCGGCTGCGGCACGAGGCCCTCGTGGTGCGCGCCGAGCGCGACCGGGCGGCCGGCGGGATCGTGCGCGATCGCCCAGGCGACCCTTCCGCGCTGCGGACCGTCAAGGTCGCCGAGCGCGTAGGCGGCGTAACGCCGATCGGTGCGCAGGTAGGCGGCGATCTCGTCGCGGTCGGTGGCGGGGCGTGCGGTCGGCACGAGGCGGGTGGCGACGGCCATCAGTCGATCCGGCCTCTTCCTCGACCGCGCTTCAGTAGGTGAGCAGCGTGTGGATGTCGAACTCGCGGAGCTTCGCCCGGCCGTTGAGGCCGGTCAGCTCGACCGCGAACGACAGGCCGGCGATCTCCCCGCCGAGGCGACGGACGAGCTCGATCGTGCCCATCACCGTGCCGCCGGTGGCGAGCAGGTCGTCGACGATGAGGACCCGCTGGCCGGCCTCGATCGCGTCGCGATGGACCTCGAGTGTCGCGGTCCCGTACTCGAGCGCGTACTCGACCTCGATCGTGTCAGCCGGCAGCTTGCCGAGCTTGCGTACGGGCACGAACCCGGCCTTGAGCTTCATCGCCAGCGGGGCGGCGAAGATGAACCCGCGGCTCTCCATCCCCACCACGAGGTCGACCTTCGTGTCGCCGAGCTGCGCCGCCATCTGGTCGATCACCGCCGCGAACGCCTTCGGCTCGCGCAGCAGCGTGGTGATGTCGTAGAAGAGGATGCCCGGCTTCGGGAAGTCCGGCACCTCGCGGATGAGCGCGCGCAGGTCGTCGACGGAGAGAGTGGCGGTCACGGTCGGGGGCACGCTCCGAGCTGCGGTGCGAGGGGGCGGACGTGGGCGTGTGAGTGCGTCGCCGAGTCTAGACCGAGTCCTCCGCCGCGGCAACGGGTCACGGGGACTCCGACCCGCGCGGCGTCACGGATTGACAGGCCCGCTCCGGCGGCACCAGCATGATCCCGATGAGGGACAACATGGCGGTCTGTGCGTCGTGCGGGAGCAGCGTCGAACCGGGAAGCCCCGCGTTCGTCGACCGCCGGCCCCTGGATGATGGTCAGTTCCTCTGTGGCGAGTGTGCGAGCCCCCGTGAACCAGATCTCGTGCGGGCCGACGTGCCGATCACGATGCCGAACACGAACCTGCCGAACACGCACTGAGCCCCGCGCCCTTGTGTCCCGCCGGCGCCCAGCTGCGGCTGCGCCATTTGTGCGTCCCACGCATGCCACGGCCACGTTCGGCCCGAATCCCTGCCAAATCTGACCCCGGCGTTCCGCTAGGCAGGGCCGAAGCCCTCTGGGGCACCGTTCAACACCGCCGCCACGCTCGCCGTGCCCGATGGTCGAGGCCAACCTCGCGCCACATTCGCGCCTACCGTGCGCCAGGAGTCTAATTTGACGCCGAGTCGCCGCCGGCGGGAGCCCGTCCTAGGCGGATCCGGCGCCCGCCAGCCGGCGCAGCACCGTCTGGAGCACGCCGCCGTTGCGGAAGTACTCCTGGTCGACGGATCCGTCGAGCCGCGCGACCGCCCGGAACGTGCGCTCCGCGCCGTCCTCGCCACGGACCTCGACCGCCACCTCCTGGCGCGGCCGCAGGTCGGCCAGGCCGCGGATGGTGAATGTCTCATGACCGGTCAGGCCGAGCGACGTGGCGTTCTCGCCGGGCAGATATTGCAACGGCACGATCCCCATCCCGACCAGGTTGGACCGATGGATCCGCTCGTACGACTCGGCGATCACCGCGCGCACGCCCTGCAGGAATGGCCCCTTGGCCGCCCAATCGCGTGACGAGCCGGACCCATATTCCTTGCCGGCCAGCACGACGAGCGGTGTGCCCTCGTCGGCGTAGCGCATGGCGGCGTCGAAGATGCTCATCCGCTCGCCGCTCGGCAGATGCTCAGTGACATTGCCCTCCGCGTCCGGCGTCAGCGCGTTGCGGAGGCGGATGTTGGCGAACGTGC
>JBBQMC010000169.1:0-4327 GCA_038328565.1 Candidatus Limnocylindria bacterium | reverse complement strand
GGCGCGGCTGGTCGTCGAGCCGTCGGGGGCCGCGAGCATGGCCGCCCATCTCTCCGGCGCGGCGGCGCGCGGCGACGGCGACGAGCGCCGGGTTATCGTCCTGTCGGGCGGGAACGTGGACCCGGACCGGTTCGCCCGCATCCTCGGCGGCGCGGATGCCTGAGGGCGAGATGCGGACCGCGATCCTGGGCGGCGGCGCCCTGGGCCTGACGGTGGCGCTGCGGCTCGCGCAGCGCGGCGTGCCGGTCACCGTCTACGAGGCGGAGCGGCTCCCGGGCGGCCTGGCGGCGGGATTCGAGATCGAGCCGGGGATGTGGCTCGAGAAGTTCTACCACCACCTCTTCCGCTCCGATCGCCGGATCACGGCGCTCCTCGACGAGCTGGGCGTGGGATCGCACCTCGAGTGGCGGCGACCGGTGACTGCGACGCTCCGCGACGGGCGGCTTCACCAGCTCGACTCGCCGCTCTCGCTCCTGCGCTTCGACCCGCTGCCCCTCCAGGATCGAGTGCGGATGGGTGCCGCGCTCACCCTGCTGCGGGCACTACCGGACCCCGAGAGGCTCGAGGGCCGGACCGCGTCGGCGTGGATCCGGCACTGGATGGGACGGCGCGCCCACGAGGTCGTCTGGGAACCGCTCCTGCGCGGGAAGTTTGGCGCCGCGGCAGACGAGGTCGCGATGCCGTGGTTCTGGGCCCGCGTCCATGACCGCTCGGCGGAGCTCGGCTACCTGCGCGGGGGCTTCCAGCATGGCTACGCGGCGCTCGCGCGGGCGATCGCGAGCGGCGGTGGGGAGCTCCGCTTCGGGACGCGGGTCGAAGGCGTGGCGAGCGACGGCGACGGGATCGTCGTCTCCGCGCCGGACGGCACGGAGCGCTACGGCCGGGTCGTGTCGACGCTGCCCACGCGGCTCACCGCACGCCTCGTGCCGGAGCTCCCGGATGCATGGCGCGAGCGGCATGACTGGGGGCGGGCGCTGGGCGCGCACTGCCTGATCCTCGCCCTCGACCGACCGCTGACCGATGCCTACTGGGTGAACATGAACGACCCGGGCTTCGGCTTCATGGCGCTCGTCGAGCACACGAACTACCGCGACCCGAGCGAGTACGGCGGACGGCACCTCGTCTACCTCGGCAACTACCGACCGATGGACCACCCGATCTTCGGCCGCTCGCGCGACGAGCTGCTCGACGAGGTCGTCCCGCAGCTGAAACGGCTCAACCCCGGGTTCGAGCGATCGTGGATCGGGGAGGCGTGGGTCCAGGCCGCGCCATTCGCGCAGCCGATCGTGACGGTCGACTACCGCGACCACATCCCGCCGTTCCGGACGCCGCTCGCCGGGCTGTGGCTGGCGAACATGTTCGGCGTGTACCCGCACGACCGCGGGCAGAACTACTCGGTCGCGCTCGCCGAGGACCTCGTCGCCGCGCTCGACGCCTCCAACTGAGCGTCGTTCCCGCCCAGGGCATCGAGGAACGTGATTGCGTTGGCGCCGATCGCCTCGACCGCGTACCCGCCCTCCTGGAGCACCACCGCCTGCCGTCCAAGGCCACGCACGAGTGAGCCGATCGTGGCGTAGTCATCGGTCCGGAGGGCGAACCCGCCGATGGGATCGTCGACGTACGTGTCGAAGCCGAGCGAGACGACGAGCGGCGCGTCGGGGTCGAACTCGTCGACCATCGCGCAGGCGTCGGCGAGGGCGGTCAGGTAGGCCGCGCCATCGGTCCCGCGCGGGAGCGGCAGGTTGCGGTTCGACCCCTCGCCGCGACCGGCGCCGATCTCGTCGGCCGCGCCGGAGAAGTAGGGATACGCGCCGCGCGGGTCGGCGTGGAGGCTCACGTACAGCACGTCGGGGCGCTCCCAGAAGATCGACTGCGTGCCGTTGCCGTGGTGGTAGTCGATGTCGAGGATCGCGACCCGGCTCGCGCCGACCGCGATGAGCCGCTCGGCGACGATCGCGGCGTTGTTGAACAGGCAGTAGCCGCCGAACATCGAGCGCGCGGCGTGGTGTCCCGGCGGACGGCAGAGGCCGTAGACGAGCGGCGCGCCATCGAGGACGTGCTCCATCGCGGTCAGCGCGATGTCGACCGCCGCGCGGCCCGCGCCGTAGGAGCCGGCGACGAGCGGTGTGGCGGTATCGAACGTGAAGGCGCCGAGCTGCTCGTGACGCGCCATCGGCAGCGTCGTCACGCCCATCCCGCCGTCGTAGCCACGGGTCAGGAACGTGTCGGGGATGAGCGGCCGGGCCGGGTCGAGGCCGGCGGCCATGGCATCGGTCCAGGCGTGCTCGAGGAGGTCGACGAGGACGTGGTCATGGACCGCGAGGATCGGCTCGAGCCCGTGTTCGTCCGGCTCGACGACGGCGTACCCGCCGCGGGCCGCAAGGGCACGTCGGATCTCGATCACCCGCGCCGGCGACTCGTAGCACGGCACCTCGCGCCCCGCCACGAGCTCGACGAGGCCGTCGTGGGCGAGATGGGCATCAGAGGCGACGACGGGGACGGGGACGGACATCGTCGGAGTCTAATCGCCGGATTGGCTCTCGATCCTCGCCGGCCGGACGCAGGGCGCCCGAGGCGCAACGGCACGGATATGACGATGCGCGGACCCGGGATGGGGCCCGCGCATCGGTGCGGAGGGTTGAGCCGCGACTAGCGCGCGAGGCGCCAGGACGAGGTCCAGCTCCAGCCGTTGGCGGCGTTGAGGCCGATGTTCAGGTACGCCATCCCCTCGAGGTAGCGTGCCGAGCTGAGCGGTCCGACATCGAGTGGCCGCAGGCCCATCGACTCGACGAGGGAGATGACCGTCTGCTTCGCCTTCGCGTCGTCGCCGGCCACGTAGCCGTCCATCGGCTCACCGGTCGACCCGGGGTCGGCCTGGTTGCTTGCGAGCAGGGTGTTGAAGGCCTTGATGACCGGCGAGCCGGGCAGCTGGGCCTGGAACTCCTCGGCCGCCGAGCTCTCGCCGGTGGCAAGGCCCGAGTAGTCGGCCTTGAGCGGGTTCGTGCTGTCGATGACCACGCTGCCGTTCGTGTGGCCGGCGATGTCGGCGATCACCGCGGCAGCCGCGCCGTACGGGACCGCGAGGATGACGACCTCCGCACCGTCGACGGCAGCGACGTTCGTCTCCGCCGCGCTGGCGCCGATGGCGGTCGCGGCTTCGCGGGCGCTCTCCGGGCTGCTGGCGCTCAGGGTGACGTCGTGTCCGGCACGCGTGAGCGAGGTGCCGAGGGCCTTGCCGACGTTGCCGGCTCCGATGATGGCGACCTCCATGGTCGAGCTCTTCCTTCCGTGGGTCTTGGCTGTTGCCAAGGGAATGTTGTTGATGCCCAACATCATGGCCGTCGGATTTGCTCTTGTCAATACCCGATTGTGCAGGGCATAATCAGCGCATGACCACCAGACGCGACCCGATGCGACGCCGCCCGCTCGTGGGAGCGCAGATCCGACGTCGACGGCGCGAGCGCGAGCTCACTCTGGCCGGCGTCGCCGAGCTGACCGGCCTGAACGTTGGCTACCTCAGCCAGCTCGAGAACAACAAGGCGTCGCCGTCGCTCGAGACGCTCGCGGCGCTGGCGGACGCGCTCGATGTGCCGATCACCTGGTTTTTCCTCGACCCGACGACCGGGCCGCGGGTCGTCCGCGCCGCCGAGCGGCCGCGGCGAGCCATCAGGGGCGGGTCCGGGTCACTCACCCAGGTCGACGGCGGGCTGGCGCGCGACCTCGCGATCTTCGAGGGCGAGATGGAGCCGGGCGTCCGCACCGGCTTCCACGCCCATCCGGGCGACGAGCACCACCTCGTGCTGTCGGGGCGGCTGCGGATCATCCAGGGCGACGCGGTCATCGATGCGGGGCCTGGCGACTACGTCCTCCTTGACGGGTCGATCGCGCACGACGCGCAGCCGATCGGCGACGAGCCGACGCGGCTCCTCATCATCTATCCGCGCGGCGGTCACTCCGAGCTGGGACGCAAGCTCGACGACGAGGATCCGCCTGCGGCGGATTGATCGCGATCCGGGCGTGACCGCCCCTACACTGCTGCCCTCGACCATGGGAGGGTGGACACTCCCGGACAGATGAATGCGCTCCGTGCCTATCGTCGCGTCTTCGCCAATGGCGCCCTGGCGCGCCTGCTCGTCGGTGAGTTCGTCTCCTCGATCGGTGACTGGCTCTACCTCGTCGCGCTGCTCGTAGTCGTCTACCAGCGGGAGAGCTCGCCGGCGCTGCTCGGCCTCGTCGGCGCCGCGCGGGTGCTGCCCTACGTCTTCCTGTCGGTGCCGGCGGGGATCATCGTCGACCGCTTCGACCGCCGCATCGTCCTGCTCGTGAC
>JBBQMC010000168.1:0-4450 GCA_038328565.1 Candidatus Limnocylindria bacterium | reverse complement strand
CATCGACCTCGTGCTGTGGCACCACGCCATCGCCGCGGTCGGCGCCGGCCTCGCCACCGTGCTCGGCAACACGCAGGTCGTGATGGTGCCCCTCATCGCCTGGCTCGTGCTGTCCGAGCGGCCGTCGGCGCGCGTGGCGGTGGCGGTCCCGGTCGTCCTGCTCGGGGTGGTGCTCATCAGCGGCGTCATCGGTGCCGGCGCCTTCGGCGCGAACCCGCAGCTGGGCGTCGTGCTCGGCATCGGGACCGGCATCTCGTACGCGGCCTTCCTCCTCATTCTGCGCCGCGGCAACGCGGACCAGCGCCGCCCGGCGGGGCCGCTCTTCGATGCGACCCTGAGCGCGACGGTGTGGTGCACGGTCATCGGCGTGGCGATCGGCGAGCTCGATCTCGTGCCGGCGTGGCCGTCGCACGGCTGGCTGCTGGCGCTGGCCCTCCTGGTCCAGGTCGTCGGCTGGCTCGTCATCAGCCTGTCGCTCCCCCGCCTGCCCGCGGCGCTGACGAGCGTCGTGCTCACGATCCAGCCGGTGGGCTCGGTCCTGCTCGGCATCCTGATCCTGGCCGAGGCGCCGTCGCCGCTCCAGCTCGTCGGCGTGCTCTGCATCGTGGCCGGCCTGCTGCTCGCCACCGTCCGGCGGCGCGAGGGCCAGCCGTCGCTCGAGCCGGAGATCGGCTAGGCGGTGGCGCCACGGGGTAGGATGCGACCCATGGTCTGGGTCCTCGTCGCCATCCTCCTCGTGCTGTGGCTGTTCGGCCTGCTGCTGAAGATCGCGGGCTTCGCCATCCACGTCCTGCTGCTCGTCGCGATCGTCGTCCTCGTCTGGCGCCTGCTCACCAAGCGCGGCCGCGTCCGCTAGCGACGCCGATGCCGCCCTCGCCTCCCGCGGCGCGGCTCCTCCACGGGCGCGGGCGGCTGCTCGGCGACTCCGCGGTCCGCTCACCGTGGGCGCTCCTGGTGGGGACCGATGGGCGTGTCGCCTGGCTCGGGACCGACGTCGCCGACGCCCCGGACCGCCGAGCCGAGCGAACCGATCTCGGCGACGCGCTCGTCACGCCCGGCCTCGTCGACGCGCACACGCACCCGGTCTTCGCCGGCGATCGCGCCGACGAGGCGGCGGCTCGCCTCGAGGGCGCGCCGTACGGCGGCGGCGGCATCCTCCGCACCGTCGCAGCCACGCGCGCCGCATCGGACGACGAGCTGGAGCGGCTCGTCGAGGCGCGCCTCCGCGCCGCCCTCGCGGCCGGAACCACGACCGTGGAGTGCAAGTCCGGCTACGGCCTCTCCCTCTCCGAGGAGACCCGCGCGCTGCGGATCATCGCCCGGGTCGCTCAGCGGCTCCCGGTGCGAGTGGTACGCACGTTCCTCGGCGCGCACGCCGTACCGCCCGAGGCCGCCTCGCCCGACGCGTACGTCGCGAATGTCTGCGAGACGATGATCCCGGCCGTCGCGGGGGAGGGGCTGGCCGAGTTCGTCGACGCGTTCTGCGACGACGGCTTCTTCTCGGTCGCGCACCTCGAGCGGCTCGCGGAGGCAGCGCGCGCGAGCGGCCTCGGGCTGCGCGTCCACGCGGAACAGCTCGTGCGCACCGGGGCGGCAGAGGCCGCGATCCGCGCCGGTGCGGCGAGCGTCGACCACCTCGAGCAACTCGACGCTGCGGGCGTCGCCGCGGTCGCAGCGTCCTCGACGGTCGCCACCCTTCTGCCGGCGCCCGCGATCGTGCTTCGCGGCACGCTACCGCCGGCCCGCGATCTCCTCGACGCGGGGGCCACGGTGGCCCTCGCCAGCGACGCGAATGCCGGCACCTTTGGCGCCTTCGGGGCGATGCCGCTCATCGCGGGCCTCGGTGCCACGCTGCTCGGCATGACCGCCGGCGAGGCGCTCGTGGCCGCGACAGCGGGCGGGGCCGCGTCCCTCCGCCGCCAGGGCGAGATCGGCACCCTGAAGCCGGGTGCGCAGGCGGACCTCGTCGCCTGGGATACCGATCACGAGGGCGCATTCGCCCTGCGGCTCGGCGCGGTGTGGCCGCTGCGCGTCGTCATCGGTGGGATGGAGGTCGAGGCCAGCTCCTGATCAGGGGTGGGCACGCCGCGTGCAAGGTGATCACCCATGTTGGGGAACCACGGCACATGACGCACGAGCACATCGTCCTCGTCGTCGACGACGATCGCGACATCCGCGATCTCTTCGCGGACACGCTGCGTGAGAACGGCCATCTCGTCGAGGACGCGCGCGACGGCGACGAGGCGCTGCGGCTCATCGACGACGGCCTCCGGCCCTGCCTCGTCCTCACCGACGTGATGATGCCGCGAATGGACGGCTGGGACCTCTCGCGCGCGCTCGGCAAGCGAATGCCGGACACGCCGGTCGTCCTCGTCACCGGCGATCGGCTGCTCTCGATCCGTGCGCCGGTCCTCGACAAGCCCGCCTCGCCGGACGAGCTGGAGTCGTCATCCGGACCTACTGCAAGGCGCCCGTCGAGGCCTGACCCGCCGCTTCCCGGATGCGCGCCACGACCTCGCGCAGCGCCGGCAGATGGACCGATGCCGGCAGCCCGGCCTCGTACGCCGCGAGTAGCCTCCCGTAGTACGCCGCCTGGCGGTCCGGCGGGGCGTTGAAGCGGGTCCACACCACCGCGCCGTGTGCCTCGAGATCCTCGAGCAGCGAGCGGCCGTTGTGCAGCTTGTCCGCCAGCGAGACGCGCAGGATTGATGGCTCGGCGCCGCGCAGCTCCTCGACGTACGCGGCCTTCCGCTCCTCCCAGGGTGCCTTCTCCTCGCCCGCGGCCGGCATCGCGTCGCTGCAGGCGGCAACGATGAGGGCGACCCGGTCGCCGAAGTAGCCGCGGATCGACTCGAGCGTCTCGCGACCGCCCGCGTCCTCGGCCGCGTCGTGGAGCAGACCGGCGATCGCCTCGTCCTCGTCGCCGCCGTCCTCGAGCACGAGGCTCGCTACCGCCAGCAGGTGCGAGAGGTACGGCACGTGCCCGCCCTTCCGCGCCTGCTCGCCGTGCAGCTCGACCGCGGTCGCCACCGCTGAGGTGAACCGGTCGCCGAGGATGGGGTCGGGGATGCTCATGGCGGCGAGGATAGCGTCCAGAATGGCGGCCATGCCGATCTCTCGCCTTCTCCTTGCGCCCGGCGCCTCGGGAACCGTCGCGCGCCTCGCGCCCATGATCCGTGGTCTCGCCGCACGCGGCGTCGACGCCGCCGGCGTGTCCCTGCCACGCAGCACCGCCGAGCGGGCGCTGCCTGCCTGGCGGGCCGCGGTGGCGGGCACCGACCTCGCGCAGCTGGCGATCGGCGGGCAGTCGTTCGGCGGCCGCGTGGCGTCGCTCCTCGCCGCCGATGAGCCTGCGCTCGCCGGCCTCGTGCTGCTCTGCTTCCCGCTCCACCCGCCCGGCCGCCCCGAGCGCGCGGCGGAGCGCGCCGCGCACCTCGAGCGGATCCGCTGCCCGGTCCTCTTCCTCTCCGGCGAGGCCGATCCCTTCGCGCGGCTGCCGCTCCTGCGCGAGGCGGTGTCGCGCGTCCCGCGGGCGGAGCTCGCCACCTATGCGGGGATCGGCCACTCATTGAACCGCGTGCTGGACGACGCGCTCGACCGGATCGCCGCATTCATGCGTCGCGAGATCGATACCTGACATTCGACGTCAGGTAACGCCGTAGAATCGGCGGCGTGAGGTCCAGCCGGCTCCTCTCCATCCTGCTCCTCCTCCAGACCCGCGGCCGGATGACGGCCCAGCAGCTCGCCGACGAGCTGGAGGTGAGCCTGCGCACGATCTACCGCGACGTCGACGGCCTCGCGGCATCCGGGGTGCCGCTCTACGCAGACCGCGGGCCGGCCGGCGGCTATCAGCTGCTCGAGGGCTACCGGACGCGGCTCACCGGCCTGACCCATGACGAGGCCGGGTCGCTGTTCTTCGCCGGCCTGCCCGGCCCCGCCTCGGAGCTCGGCCTGGGTGCCGTCCTCGCCACCGCCCAGCTGAAGCTCCTCGCCGCGCTGCCCACCGAGATGCGGTCGCGCGCGGCTCGCATCAGCGAGCGCTTCCACCTCGACGCCCCGGCGTGGTTCACGGAGGCGGACGCCACGCCCTTCCTGGCCGTCGTCGCCGATGCGGTCTGGAACCAGCGGCAGGTCGCTGTCCGCTATCGGCGCGCGATTGGCCCGGTCGAACGCGTCCTGGAGCCACTCGGCCTCGTCCTGAAGAGCGGCATCTGGTACGTGGTCGCCGCGGCCGGCGGTCAGGTGCGCACGTACCGCGTCTCCCGGATCAACGCCGCGACCCTGCTCGACGAACGGTTCGAGCGTCCGGACGGCTTCGTCCTCGCCGACCACTGGACCGAGTCGATCGCGGCCTACGAGGCGGAGCTGCCACGCATGGAGGTCACGCTGCGCGTCGACCCGAGCCGGATCCACGAGCTCGCGGACGTGGTGGGCTCGGCAGCGCTGCACC
>JBBQMC010000167.1:0-4455 GCA_038328565.1 Candidatus Limnocylindria bacterium | reverse complement strand
GAAGGCCCCGCCGAAGCGGGGCCTTCATTGCTGCCGGATTCGCTAATCGCAAGGGCATCTTTCACGCACGGTTTCCCGCACTACCCTTACCCAAACCTACCCATGGCCTTGCGACCAGTTGTGAATCGCTGTGCGAACAGCACCCTGAGGATAGACCATCCGTTCACTTCGGGTCAATGGTTGCGTCGTGAAGATTCCTTTACCGAGGCAATCTCACGCTCAGCCAGCCGGCGAGGCGCTCGCCGCCGCCTCAATCGCGAGGTGGCTGATGATCACCGGGTCGAGCGGCACGCTGCGCTGGTTGACCGGGATCGCACGGATGCGATCGACGACGTCGCGCCCGGCTGTCACCCGGCCCAGCACGGAATAGACCGGGCACAGCTGCGGTGCGTCCGCGACGGTGATGAAGAACTGGCTCCCGTTGCTGTCGACGTTCGTCATCGGCGCGCATGCCCCGGGCGGGTACTGGATCCCATTTGCCATGGCGACGGTATATGCCGGGTAGCGCTCGTCGGGGTTCGCCACCTCGACGGTGAACCGATAGCCGGGGTCGCCTCCGCCGAGACCGCTGAAGTCGGCGTGGTTCGTCCTCGTCTGCGGATCCCCGGCCTGGATGATGAAGCCGGCCACGATGCGGTGGAAGCTGAGCCCGTCGTAGAAGCCGCAGCGGGCAAGGGCGACGAAGTTCGCGGTCGCGATGGGTGCCGTCGACGGGTCCAGGGTGATGACGATGTCGCCCTTGTTCGTCGTGGTCCGGGCGGTCGCCGCGCCGGCGAGGATCGTGCGGGCCACATCGGCCGTCGGCGCGGCGGTGGGGCACGGCCCGTTCGGGGTCGGGGAGGCGTCGCCGCAGGCGGCCACCATGACGGCCAGGGCCAGGAGAGCCGCGGCGCGGCGCGCCGTCATCGGGCCAGCGAGGGGAAGAGCCGCCGCGCGTAGCTGACCGGCATCGTTCCGCCGTAGAGGAGCGTGTCGTGGAAGGACTTCGGGGTGAACGTCCCGTTCGCGCTGCGCTCCACGTCCGCACGCAGGCGCTCGATCATGTAGCGGCCATAGAGATACGAGAGCTGGTAGGCAGGGGTCGAGGTGTAGCGCTTGACCTCCGCCACGACGGCCGGTCGCTCGAATCCGGTCCGCTCCTGCATGAACTTCACCGCCTCGTCGATCCCGATCTCGCCGCGGTGGAGGCGCACGTCGAGCAGGATCCGGCACGCGCGCCAGATGGCATCGGTATGGACGACGTACCAGCCCTTCGGGGTGTCGTCGAACCCCGCCTCCTTCATCATCCGCTCGCAGTAGAAGGCCCAGCCTTCCGCGAACTCGGGCGAGTCGGAGAAGAGGCGCACCAGGCTCGGGTTCGTGACCGCGGCAGAGAGCTGGAGGTGATGGCCGGGGTAGGCCTCATGGACGCTCGTGTTGCTGATGGAGCTACGGTTGTGCTCGCGCATCATCTCCGGCGACGAGGGCGGGGTCACGATGTAGGTGCCGGTCGGCCGCGGGTCGAACTTCGCCGGCTCGTAGTAGGCGGCGAACGGCACGAGATGCCGGATGAACGAGGGCGTTTCGATGACGCTCAGGTGGTCGTCGGGCACGACCGTCGCGAGGTCGTGGTCGATCACGAAGTGGCGCGCAGCGTCCATGGTCGTCCGGTACTCATCAAGCGACTCCACGAACGTCGCCGCGTGGTCGTCCTTCACGAGGTCCGCCACCTCGAACGGGTCGAGGGTGGGGTCGATCTCGGTGCAGACCGCGTTCCGCGCCGCGATGCTGTCCGCGAGCATCTGCTCGCCCACGGCGAGGATCTCGTCGCCAGTGGCCTCGAGCTCGCGCAGCCGAACGATCTCCTCGAACTGCTCCGGCCCGGCCTTCCAGTCCGCGGTGGCCCTCGGCAGCACCGCGTCACGCAGGTGGGCCGCGTGGCGCTCGAGCGCGGCGTTCGTGGCGGTGGCCGCCGTCTCGAGACGGCGCGTCAGGGCGGGGTCGCCGCCGTCGGTCGCCGCCGCGGCCACGATCGTGGCGAGGAAGGACGGGAGTGCCTCCGCGCTCTCGATGTCGATCTCCGCCCACAGGCGCACCGGATCCGTCACCCGCGCCTCCGCCTCATCGATGACACGCGCCGCCTGCTCGAGGCGCGACGCGATCGACTCGAGGCGCTCGCCCAGCGGGGCGAAGTCGCGCGTGAAGAGCGGGAAGAGCCCCTCGCCGATCTCCTCGGCAGCACCTGCGCGGCGCTCCCACGTCCGTCGCTCGGTGAGCCCATGAAGGGCGAGCCGGCCCTGGTGGATGACCAGGTCACGGTCCAGGGCGTGGTCCGCGGAGAGGTCGTCGGTGCTGAAGCGCTCCATCTCCGCGATCGCGTCGCGGTGGTGGGTGATCAGCGCGTCGACGTGGTCGCGAGACGCGGGCGGGAGGTCGCCGTCGTGGTCGTGGACGCCGAGGTACGTGGCGACCACCGGCTCGAGCGCGAGCCGGTCGCGGAACCAGCGGTCGATGGTCCGCGCGAAGCGGGCATCGGCATCGCTCTGGAGATCGGTCATCAAGACTCCTGAGAAGGCCGGGATCAGCGAGCGGGCGGGCAGCGGCGCTCGGTCACGGAGGGAGATGCAGATCGCGCGGCGCACGGGAGGCGCGCGTCACCGAAGCCTAGCATCCTCGCCCGCGACGCACGCGGATCACGTCCCGGCGTCCGTATCGGGCGGCTCGCGTACAATCGGGAGCCGTTTCGGCGCTCGCCTGGCGCTGTCGCGCGTTCGCAATGAAAGGTGCTTCCAAAGCTCGATGGTCACCTCGAAGAAGGTCACGAAGCCGGCTCCCCGGATGATCCGTGCCGCGTCGCGCTCGGTCGCGACCCGCCACCGGAGCCACGCGCTCGCCCCCGAGCACCTCGGCGAGCGTGCCAGCCTCGCGCTCCTCGTCATGACCGTCTGCGGGATCGCGATCCTCATCTCGGCGGTCGCGGTCCTCGTCAGCGGCTTCACGATGCCGAACCGATACGCATCCTCGGCACCGCCGAACCTCGGCCAGCTCGGCCTCGGCCAGGTGATCGGAGGCGGCGTGGTCCTCATCCTCTCGCTCGCCATCGTCGCGGCGGTGGCCGGCACGTTCCTCGACCTGCGTGGCGCGCGTCGCATTGCGGTCTCGCTCGGCGTGCTGACGGCCGCGGCCGCGGCGGCCGGCGTCGTGGCCGTGATGACGATCGGCGGTGGGGACCAGCCGCTCGCGCTCGTGCTCCTCGTGGTCGGCATCCTCTTCGCCGCCGCCAGCGTGGTCCTCGGGCGGACGCGGCGCCCGGAGCCCGCGAACCAGGCCTGACCCAGGGTCGGGGATTGCGCACGGACCGATGGTGCCCGTCCGGCACGTCCCGCCGCGCACGCCGCGCATCCTCCTCGCGGTGGCCGTGCTCGCCATCCTCGCCGGCGGCGCGGCGGTCGCGGTCGGGACCTCGGCCAGCGGCTGGCTCATGGAGCGGCTGGCGCAGACCGATCTCGCCATCGACCGTGCGGCGCTTGGCGGTGCGGTGACGGCGCTCGGCATTGCGACGGCGATGGTGGGGATCCTGCTCATCGGCCTCGCGCTGGCGCTGCGCGTGGGGCGGTCGTGGGCGCGTCCCGTCAGCGCGGCGGTCGTCTTTGCGCTCCTCGCGGCGGCCATCGGCTGCGTGGCGGCGGTCGCGGCCAGCCTCGTGCGCGACCCGCAGAACGCGGCGGCCTACGTGGCCGGGGGCGTCGGCCTGGCGGTCCTCGCGGTGGCGCTCGCCGTCGTGCTGGTGGACGTGGTAGTGACCACCGAACCGACCCGGCGCTCCGACTGAGGTCGCCGGGCGCCTCTGCTATACTCCGCCACCGTCGCTCCCGCGGGCCCGTGGTGTAGCGGCCCAACATGCCAGCCTGTCACGCTGGAGATCGCCGGTTCGAATCCGGTCGGGCCCGCCATTCAGCTTGCACCGCCTCCGGCAGCGCGACGGCCAGCCCATGTCGGTACGCCGCTGGCGTGAGCTGTGCCTCAACGAAGCTAGTGCCGACCACGGTTATGCGGGCATAGACAGCGCGAATCATCTTTGTCCACCACTCGGCCTGCTCCCGCGGCTCCAGATCCCCAGTTGCGACCAGTTCGTCGAACCGCCGCAGGCTGCCCGCCAGATCGCGCAGTGCGGATACGTGTCCCTGTTCCCAGTACCAGGACCGGCCCGGCCGACGTAGACCTTCCAGCTGTCAATCAGGTCGGTCCCAACCAAAATCTCGTCTCTGGCGATGTAGCCCTTACCGCCATTCTGATAGACCGTGACGTCGCCAGGCCCCTTCTGTTTCTTACCCTTGAAGTAGGTCCGAAGTCCAAACGGCCTTAAAGAACTGACCAACGCGTCGAACCTAGTGTCGGATGGAAGCGAGAGCGAAGCCGACTGCCCCGTCTCGACCGCAACCACCTTCTTCAGGATCGAGATGCCTTCGTTGAACC
>JBBQMC010000166.1:0-4482 GCA_038328565.1 Candidatus Limnocylindria bacterium | reverse complement strand
CGCCGACACCTCGGCGAGCCGGGTGTGGGCGTTCCTCGGCGACGGCGAGATGGACGAGCCGGAGGCGACGGGGGCGCTCGGCCTCGCCGCCCGGGAAGGGCTCGACAACCTCACCTTCGTCGTCAACTGCAACCTGCAGCGCCTCGACGGGCCGGTGCGCGGCAACGGCAAGATCATCCAGGAGCTGGAGGCGACCTTCCGCGGCGCCGGCTGGCACGTCATCAAGGTCATCTGGGCGCGGGAATGGGACGACCTGCTCGCGCGCGACGTCGACGGCATCCTGGTTAACCGCATGAACGAGACGCTCGACGGCGACTACCAGAAGCTGTCGGTGGCGGATGGCGCGTACATCCGCGAGCACTTCTTCGGGCCCGATCCGCGCCTGAAGGCCCTCGTCGAGCATCTGAGCGACGAGGAGCTCGCCAAGCTGCGCCGTGGCGGCCATGACTACCGGAAGGTCTACGCCGCATATGCCGCGGCCGTGGCGCACACCGGCGCGCCGACCGTCATCCTCGCCAAGACGGTGAAGGGCTGGACGCTGGGACCCGGCATCGAAGGCCGCAACGTCACCCACCAGGCAAAGAAGCTCACAGCCGACGAGCTGAAGGTCTTCCGCGATCGCCTCGAGCTCGACATCCCGGATGATGGGCTCAAGGAGGCGCCGTACTTCCATCCCGGCGCCGAGGCCCCGGAGATCCAGTACATGCTCGAGCGGCGTCGCCAGCTCGGTGGCTCGCTCCCCCGCCGCCTCGTGCGGCCGAAGCCGCTGCCGACGCCGCGCGACGGGTCGTTCGCCGAGCTGTTCGCCGGCAGCGACCGGCCGGCGAGCACGACGATGGCCTTCAGCCGCCTGGTGCGGAACCTTGTGCGCGACCCCGAGGTGGGCTCGCGGATCGTGCCGATCATTCCCGACGAGGCGCGCACATTCGGCATGGATTCACTGTTCAAGGAGGTGGGGATCTACAACCCGCTCGGCCAGCGCTACACGCCGGTCGACAAGGAGTTGCTCCTCTCGTACCTCGAGAAGACGGATGGCCAGATCCTCGAGGAGGGGATCACCGAGGCCGGCGCGATGTCCGACCTCACCGCTGCCGGCACCGCGTACGCGACGTGGGGCGAGCCGATGATCCCGTTCTACATCTTCTACTCGATGTTCGGCTTCCAGCGCACGGGCGACCAGGCCTGGGCATTCGGCGACTCGCGCGGGCGCGGCTTCATGATGGGCGCCACGGCCGGCCGCACCACCCTCACCGGCGAGGGGCTCCAGCACGACGACGGCCACTCGCACATCCTGGCCACCACGATCCCGAACATCCGTGCCTACGACCCTGCTGTCGCGTACGAGCTGGCGATCATCGTCCGCGAGGGGATCCGGGTGATGTTCGAGCAGAACCAGGACGTCTTCTACTACATCACCCTCTACAACGAGAACTGGCCGATGCCGGTCAAGCCCGACGGCGTCGAGGACGGCGTCATCCGCGGCCTCTACCGCTATCGGCCCGCCGAGGGCGGCAGCCGCCGCGTCCAGCTCCTCGGCTCCGGCCCGATCCTCCACCAGGCGGTCGCGGCGCAGCAGATCCTCCGCGAGCGCTTCGACGTGGCCGCCGACGTGTGGAGCGCCACCAGCTACCAGCAGCTCCGCGCCGAGGCCCTGGATGTCGAGCGCTGGAACCGCCTCCACCCGGCCGCCGAACAGCGGGTGCCGTACGTCACGAGCGTCCTTCGCGACTCGCAGGGACCGATCGTGGCCGCCACCGACTACCTCAAGGCGGTGCCCGAGCTGGTCGCGCGCTGGGTGGAGCGGCCCTACACGATCCTCGGCACCGATGGCTACGGCCGCTCCGACACACGCGAGGCGCTGCGCATCCACTTCGAGGTCAGCCCGCAGCAGATCGCGTACGCCGCGCTCCACGGGCTCTGCCGCGTGGGCGAGAGCACGCCGGACGAGCTCCGCGCGGCGCTCGAGACGCTCGAGATCGATCCCGAGCGTCCCAACCCGGTCAGCGTCTAGGCTACTCCGCGGTCGTGAGGCGCGGCCGGCCGCACGCCGCGCAGTAGCGGTCGTCGATGCCCACCACGGTCCGGCAGTCCGCGCAGCGTGGCGGCCCGAGCGCGGCGAGCGTGGCACGGATCCCGAGCCAGGCGGCACGCAGCGTCACCTCGAGCCAGGGTCGGCGGGTGGGCAGGACCGTCACGAGCGGCCTGGAGGCCACGCGATCGCGGGCGGTCCAGAAGCGCCAGCGCGCGATGTCGTACTCCGCCCGTGCGGCGGGATCGGTCAGCAGGCCGCGAACGGCATTGACGACCTGCATCTCCTCGTTCGCGCGACCGGAGTCATTGCGATCGGGGTGGAACGTGCGAGCGAGCCGCCGGCAGGCGGCGACGACCTCATCGGTCCCGGCTCGGGGGTCGATCTGGAGGAGTCGGTAGACGTCCCGATCGGGACTGTATGGCAGCAGCTGATGGTCCATGGGCTTCGGGGCGCCATGGTAGCGCCCCGCGGAGGAGCTCTGTCAGGGTGCGGTGCATCCCAATATGGCAACCTGAGTAACGCATTTAGCAACAGGTGTTGACAGTTATCTAGCTGAGCCGTATAGTCGCACCGTCACTTAAGAAACCCGAAGTATGGATTGCGAAATCCTGAGCAGGAGATCAACGATGTTGGACTATCGACTCCACTACGCGATCCTCGCCACCGAGGATCGGCTCCGTGCGGCGGCGCGTGACCGCTCGGCGCGGCGCATCGTCCAGACCCGTGTCGTGCGGGTCCCGAGCGACCGGCGCTCGGCCCGGCGCTAGCGAGACCAGACCACCATGGCGCACGACGTCATCTCGACCTGCCCCGTCTGCCAGGGCGAGCTCATGATCAGCCGCCTCCACTGCCGGAGCTGCGGCACCGCGCTGGAAGGCGAGTTCGGGGTTGGCAGGTTCGGCCGGCTGTCCCGCGAGCAGCTCTCGCTGCTCGAGAGCTTCCTCCGCTCGCGCGGCAACCTCAAGGAGATGGAGCGCGAGCTGGGGATCTCGTACCCCACCGTCCGCTCGCGCGTCGATGCCCTCGTCCGCGCCCTGGGGCTCGGTGAGGGTGACGAGCCGGTGCTCGAGCCGGAGGCGTCCGACGACGCACAGCCGGCGCCGGTGGAGGCCACCGACCTGAGTGCCGCACAGCGCCGCGACATCCTCGAGCGCCTCGCGCGACGTGAGCTGAGCGCCACCGACGCGGCCGAGCAGCTCCGCGCCCTCGGGGAGGCCTGACCGTGGCCACCTTCTCGCGGACCCAGGCTTTCGGCCACCACCTCGGAGCCGACGGGCGGGTGATGATCAACCTGACCGACGCCGACCTCCACCTCGTCGCCGTCGATGGCGAGGAGGTCCAGGTCCAGGCGACGTTCGACATCCGCGCCACCACCGACGCGGAGGCCGACGCCATGTTCGAGGTGGCCCAGCTGCGCGTGATCCGCGGGTCGCGCACGCTCCAGATCGAGCAGCCCGACGACCACCGCGGGTTCCGTGGCCTGCGTCACGAGCTCGAGACGGCTGTGTCGCGGATCTTCGGCGGCAACGCGGTCGAGGTGACGGTCCAGGTCGAAGTGCCGCGCGACGCCGAGGTCCGGGTCGCGAGTGTGAGCGGTGACGTCGACGCCACCGGTCTCGTCGGCGAGGGCCGCTATGAGACCGTCTCTGGTGACCTGTCGATCACCGACGGGCGCGGGATCCTGCGCGTGAACACCGTCTCCGGCGACGCCCAGGTGCGCGCGGTGGGCCCGGTGAGCATCCGCGCCGAGACGGTGAGCGGCGACCTCGGCGTCAGCGCTCCCCGGCTCGACATGTTCCGCGGCACGACGGTGAGCGGCGACATCGACCTCGAGGGCGAGCTGGCGGGCGGGGGCGAATTCCGCGCCCAGACGGTGAGCGGCGACCTCTCGGTCGGCCTCGTCGGCGGCGCCGCGTTCGACGTCCGGGGCCTCTCGACCGATATCCGCAGCGACCTCGATCACCGCATCGAGGGCCGCCTCGACCGGCGGCGGCTCGTCGTCGGCAGCGGCGGCCCGCAGTTTCTCTTCTCCTCCATGTCCGGGGACCTCGCCGTCCGCCGCCCGCGACGCATGAGCGACGTTGCGGCTGCACCACCGTCGCCGCCGGCGCCGCCTTCGGCACCGTCCGCGCCGCGCCCGCCCGCGGCGCCCGTGTCGGGAACCGAGCAGCTCGAGATCCTCCAGGCGCTCGAGCGCGGCGAGATCGACGTCGACGAGGCAACGCGTCGGCTGTCCGGAGGCTCGGGCGATGCCTGACGAGCTCGCCACGATCCTCCGCCTCGTGGCCGACGGCACCCTCAGCCCCGACGAGGCGGCCCCGATCATCGACGCCCTCAACCGCGCGAAGACGACCCCACGCCCTGACGAGGCGCTCGGCGCGGCCGGCAGCCCGGGCCGAGGTCGGCGGGTCCGGATCCAGGTGAGCGAGAAGGGGCGGCGCGTCGTCGAC
>JBBQMC010000165.1:0-4538 GCA_038328565.1 Candidatus Limnocylindria bacterium | reverse complement strand
CGGTCGCCGACGCGATCCTCGACGACGTCCTTGCCCATGATCCGAACGCGCGCAGCGCGGTCGAGGTGGCCGCCACGACCGGGCTCGTGTTCGTGATCGGCGAGCTGTCGACGACGCATTACGTCGACGTCCAGGAGGTGGTGCGGCGCACCGTGCGCGAGATCGGGTATACCGATTCGCGGCTCGGCTTCGACTGGGAGACGTGCGGCGCGATCACCGCCCTGAAGGAGCAGTCGCCCGACATCGCGATGGGCGTCGACGACGCCCTCGAGACGCGGGGAGCGGCAGCGACCCAGCAGCTCGGCGCGGGGGACCAGGGGATGATGTTTGGCTACGCATCGGATGAGACGCCGGAGCTCATGCCGGCACCGATCGCCTACGCCCACGCCGTCGCGCGCCGGCTGGCGGAGGCGCGTCGCGACGGGACGCTGCCGTTCCTTCGCCCCGACGGCAAGACGCAGGTGACGATCGAGTACGACACCGAGGGCCGACCGCTCCGCGTTCACACCGTGCTCGTCTCGACCCAGCACGACCCGGAGGCGAGCCTCGACGAGATCAGCGCGGCGGTCCGCACCGAGGTCGTCGAGCGCGCCATCCCCGCCAACCTCCTCGACGCCGAGACGCGCCACTACGTGAACCCGACGGGGCGCTTCGTCATCGGCGGGCCGATGGGCGACTCCGGCCTGTCCGGCCGCAAGATCATCGTCGACACGTACGGCGGCATGGGGCGTCACGGCGGAGGCAGCTTCAGCGGCAAGGACCCGACGAAGGTGGATCGCTCGGCGGCCTACATGGCCCGCCACGTGGCGAAGAACGTCGTCGCCGCCGGCCTTGCCCGCCGCTTCGAGCTCCAGGTGGCGTACGCGATCGGCGTGGCGCATCCGCTGGCGATCAACGTGAACTCGTTCGGCACCGGTGCGGTGACCGATGCGCGTCTACGCGCACTCGTCGAGGATCGGTTCGACCTCCGCCCCGGCGCCATCATCGAGTCGCTCGACCTGCGACGGCCGATCTACCGCCAGACCGCCGCCTACGGCCACTTCGGCCGGCCGGACCTCGACCTGCCCTGGGAGCGGACCGATCGCGCAGCCGAGCTCAGGGATCTCGCCGGCCTGCGGGGCGAGGTCCCCGTCTGAGCCGCCGCGCCCCCGTCCGCTGGGGCGAGGAGCATGCCCCCGGCCGCCTCCCGCAACCGATCCGCGACCTCGCCGCGCGTGTCCGCGCCGTCCTCGCGCCGCCCGCACCGATGGCTGCGCGCGGACTGCCCGCGTTGCCGGCGATCCTGCGACGTGGCGATCTCGCGGCGCCGTACCTCGCCGCCGAGCGCACCGGCGATCATCGTCGCGCCGGCGCCGCCGCGGTGACGGCGGCCGAGCGTGCCCTGGAGCTGGGAGCGTGGTGGCCGGCCGACGCCTGGGCGCATCGCGCGCTGTGGCACTTCGAGCGTGCCGAGATGGAGCTCGCCGCGGTGCGTGCCGCGCGGCGGATCGGTGACATCCGGGTCGCCGCCGGTGATCCGGCGAGCGCGCGCCGCTACTATGCCGAGACGATCGACGAGGCGCGCGACCTGGGCGCGGAACGCGAGCAGGGGCTCGGCGCGCTCGGGATGGGCCGCGCGGAGCTCGAGCTCACGAACGTCACGATGGCGCGCCAGCTCGGACGGATCGCGGTTGAGCTGCTCGAGCGCGGGGGCGGCACGGGCGACGAGATCGCGGCAGCGCGCGACCTCGTCGGCGAGGAGAAGGAGGTCGGATGAGTCCACGTCGCACGATGCGGGTCGCGATCGTCGGTGCCGGCGTCATGGCCGAGGCGATGATCGCCGGCCTCCTCGCGGACCACGCGGTGGCGCCGGAGGCGCTCGTGGCCAGCCACCCACGTCGCGACCGGCGCGACGCGCTCGCCACGCGCCACGGAATCCGGGCCGTGGCCCACAACGCGGAGGCGCTCGCCGACGCGGAGATCGTCGTGCTTGCGCTGAAGCCCCAGATGCTCGGCCGCGTCATGGCCGAGCTGGCACCTGCGCTGCGGCCGGAGCAGGTCGTCCTCTCGATCGTCGCCGGCGCCACGCTGCGCAGCCTGGCGACCGGGCTTGCCCACCCGGCGGTGGTCCGTGCCATGCCGAACACGCCGGCGCAGATCCGGAAGGGCATCACCGTCTGGGCCGCCGCGCCGGCCTGCACCGCCGCCCAGCGGGAGCTGGCGCGCGCCGCCCTCCGCGCCCTCGGCGAGGAGCGCCAGGTCGACGACGAGGAGTTCGTGGCGATGGCCACCGCGCTCTCCGGAACGGGCCCCACCTACCTGTTCGCGGTGATGGAGGCGCTCATCGACGCCGGCGTGCACATCGGCTTTCCTCGCGAGTTCGCGCACGACCTCGTCGTGGCGACGCTCATCGGGTCGGCGGAGTACGCGGCACGCTCCGAGCTCCACCCCGCGCAGCTGCGGAACCTCGTCACCTCACCGGGCGGCACCTCGGCGGCGGCCATCTACGAGCTCGAGAAGGGCCGGCTGCGCACAGTCCTGTCGGACGCAGTGTGGGCCGCCTACCGCCGCACGCAGGAGCTCGGCGCGCGCCTCGAGGCCGAGACGGAGCCGCCCGCGGACTAGCCATGCGGTACGCTCGCCGGCGATGTACGCGATCGTCATGGCGGGCGGCGCCGGCACCCGTCTCTGGCCGCTCTCGCGCCGCCGCACCCCGAAGCAGCTCCTCGCGCTGGGCGGTGACGCGAGCCTTCTCCAGCAGACCGTGGCGCGGCTGTCGCCATTGCTCGCGCCCGCGGACGTCTTCGTCATCACCTCCCAGGCCCACGTCCGCGCGACCCGCGAGCAGCTGCCGCAGCTGCCGCCGGACAACGTCCTCGGCGAGCCGCTGGCCCGCAACACCGGTGTCGCCGCCGCGCTCGGCATCGCGCTCGCCGGCCGCGACCCCGACGAGGTCGTGCTCGTGCTGCCCGCCGACCACTTCGTCGCCGACCAGGCGTCATTCGTCGAGGGCCTTCGTGAGGCGTCGCGCGTTGCCGAGCGCGGCTACCTCGTGACGCTCGGCGTCGTCCCGACGGGACCAGCCACCGGCTACGGCTACATCAAGGTCGGGGAGCCGCTGCACCCGTCGAGCCCTGCCGCACGGGTCGAGCGCTTCGTCGAGAAGCCCGATCCGGCCACCGCCGAGCGTTTCCTGGCCGAGGGCGGGTATCTGTGGAACGCGGGCATCTTCGTCTGGCGCGGCTACGCCTTCGGCCAGGCGCTCGAGCGCTACCAGCCGCAGCTGAGCGCGGCGATGGCCCGGGTCGCGAAGCTCGCCGGCATGCCCGGCTTCGCGTCGGAGATTCGCGAGCTGCTCGAGCCGCTGCCCGCCATCCAGATCGACGTCGGCGTGGCCGAGCCGGCCGCCGCCGAGGGCCGGATGGCGGTCGTCCCACTCGACGCCGGCTGGAGCGACATCGGCTCCTGGTCGGCCCTCCTCGAGGCGATGACCACCGCCCAGGGCAAGGAGCTCGTCACGTCCGGCCGCCACCTCGACCGCGGCTCGCACCGCGTGCTCGTCCAGGGCGGCGACCGGCTGGTCGTGACGGTCGGCCTCAACGACGTGATCATCGTCGACACGCCGGATGCGCTCCTCGTCTGCGCCTCCGACCACGCGGAGGAGATCAAGCAGGTCCTCGACGAGATCAGCGCCGCCACCGGCGACCGGTACCTCTAGGACCGATGCCCGACGGCGAGCCGGCGCCCATCGGTCCCACCCCCGCCGCCGTGCAGGAGGACCGCGTCCGGTTCGCGTGGCTGGCACGCCTCACCGGCCGGGCGATGGGCGCCTACGTGCGCCTCGTCGCAGCCACCTCGCGCGCCAGCGGACCGCCGGTCACGCAGGAGCAGGCGCTGTTCGCGATCTGGCACGAGACGAACCTCGCCGCCGCCATCGCGGCCTGGAAGCTGCGGACCAACAAGCGCGTCATCAGCTTCAGCACCCGCGGCTTCCGGGGGGTGGTGATGAACGCGATGCTCGAGTCGGTCAGGGCCGGGGTGGTGACGCTCCCCGACGAGGGGCGGCAGAGCCGGGCCGAGGCGGCGCGGATGACGTCCGAGCTCGCGCGCCTCGGGCGCGAGGGCTGGTCGCTCGTCGTGAGCTGCGACGGGCCGTTCGGGCCGTACCGCGTCGCCAAGCCCGGTGCACTCATCGTGGCGCGCGAGGCGGGGATCGCGATCCAGCCCTGGTCCGTCTCGGTGCGACCGACGCTCCGGCTCACCGGGCGCTGGGACCGGATGCTCATCCCGCTGCCCTTCGGCCGCATTCGCGTCCACGAGGGCATGCCGCTGCAGATCGCACCGCGCGAGGCGCTGAAGCCGCGCCTCGCCGAGCTCCAGGCCGAGCTGGTCCGTGTCGCCGAGCAGGCGGACCGGCGGATGCGCTGAGGGCGGAGCCGCTGATCGAGATGCCGACCGGCTACCATGGTGGCCTGCAGAACTTCCGCATCGCGAGACGTGCCCCCCGCCCGTGAGCCAGATCAAGTTCGGGACCGATGGCTGGCGCGCCGCCATCGCCG
>JBBQMC010000164.1:0-4564 GCA_038328565.1 Candidatus Limnocylindria bacterium | reverse complement strand
AGTGGCGTGCCGGCCGCGCAGCTCCGACAGCGCGTCCTTGCGCGCCACCGCCATCGCCACCGCCACGTCGCGGGCCATCAGCGTGCCACGGCTCCCTGGAGGACCGGCGCATCCGCGATCGCGGCGGCATCCCGTCGCGGCGAGCGGTCGATCGCGCCACGTCCCGCGACCGCGGTCACGATCCCGCCGGCGAGCGCGACGGTCCCGTCCGCGATCGCCGTGATGCGCTCCACCTGGTGGCTCGCGACGATCGTCGTCACGCCGACCTCGCGCCAGCCGCCGAGCAGCCGATCGACGAGGGCCATGCCATCCGGGTCGAGCGCCGCGTGCGGCTCGTCGAGCAGGACGAGCGACGGCCGGCCGAGGACGATGCGCCCGAGCGCCAGGCGGCGCCGCATGCCGGCGGAGAAGGTCCCGACTCGCGCGCGCACCGCGTTCCGCAGCCCAATCGCCTCGAGCACCTCGGGGATCCGGTCACGCCCCTCCTCGGCGCTCAAGCCCAGCATCGTGGCGGCGAAGGCGAGGTTCTCGACGGCGGTGAGGTCCACGTAGAGGCCGGCGGCGTGCGCGAGGTACGCGACGCGCTCGCGGACGAGGTGCGGCTCGACGGCGACATCGATCCCGTCGACGCGCGCGCTGCCGTACGTCGGCCGCAGGATCGTGGCGAGGACGCGGAGGAGGGTCGTCTTGCCGGCGCCGTTCGGCCCGGTGAGGGCGATGCAGCGTCCGGCCTCGATCTCGATGGAGATGCCGGCCAGCGCGGCGCCGCGCCCGAAGAGGCGGGCCAGGTCGTCGGTGACGACCGCGGGCGGTGCCTCGAGCGCGCGTCGCGGTGGGGCAAGGTAGATCGTGCTGGGTGGCAATGCTCGACGCCCGGGGCGGAAGTGTGGGTCGCTGGCCACTATGCGGAATCGCCCGAAGGGCGTCAAATCGTCGGCGGGTGGTCGCGGTGGGCCCGATTGACCCTCCTCGGAAGGCGGGTGTATCGTCCGGCGCCTGATGGAACCCGGGCTCCGCGCCACGGTTGACGCCGCCGCGCCTCTCCCCGTCCCCAGCCGCGCCGAGCGCCGCGCCGCCGCGCAGGCGGCCGAATGCGCCGCCACCGCGACGCTGACGACGCTCGGGCAGAAGTGGGTGCTCCGCATCGTCCGTGAGCTCGGTGCGACCTCGCGTCGCTTCTGCGAGCTGCAGGACGCGCTCGGCGGCGCCAACTCGGCCACCCTCTCGCAGCGCCTCAAGCTGCTCGAGGACGAGGGGCTCGTCGATCGCCGCGTGGTGGCGAGCACCCCGCCGTGGGTCGAGTACAGCCTCACCCGCAAGGGCGCCGAGCTGCGCGGCGCGATCGCCGGCATCGACGCCTGGGCCGAGCGCTGGGCACGCGACTCGTAGGACCGGCGGGCGGGCGCTGATGAGCCACCCGGTGGCCGAGGAACGGCCGGTCGCGCACGGCGATGCGCTCAACGCGCTCCGTGCCGCCGTCGCCGAGACGGAGGCGCCCCACACCGCCGCGCAGCGTGCGGTCGAGCTGCTCCACGAGCGCTTCGCCCACTACGACTGGATCGGCATCTACTGGGTCGATCCCACCGGCCGCGAGCTGCGCCTCGGGCCGTGGACCGGGCCGGAGGCGACCGAGCACACCGTCATCCCGATCGGGGTGGGGATCTGCGGCGCGGCGGCGGCCTCGGGACGGACGGAGATCGTCGATGACGTGAACGCCGATCCCCGCTACCTCGCCTGCTTCACGACGACGCGCAGCGAGATCGTCGTCCCGATCTTCGAGGGTGCCGACGTCATCGGCGAGATCGACATCGACGGCTCCGACCTCGCCGCCTACGACGAGACCGATGCCCGCTTCCTCGAGGAGGTCGCCGCCCTGCTCGCCCCGCTGCGGCCCGACGACGCGCGCGCGCCGTAACCGGGATCGTAGGAGCGGAGCGATGGAATCCAAGCCGCGCGGCCGCTTCGAGGAGATCTACGACGCCCACGTGGTGCCGATCTATCGGTACATCTATGCCCGCGTCGGCAACCGGCCGGACGCGGAGGATCTCACCGCCCAGGTGTTCACGCGCGCCGTCGAGCAGCTGGACGTGACCCGCGAGCCGGGCCAGATCGCCTCGTGGCTGTACCGCGTGAGCCAGAATGCGATCGCCGACCACTGGCGCGCCTTCTATCGGCTGCCGCTCGTCACCGAGGCGCAGCTGGCGCCGGGCTGGGAGCCGGTCGCAGCCGTCGAGCAGCCCCCGAAGCGTGATGACGATCCATCGACGACGCGCGTTGAGGCCGTCCTCCGTCGCCTGCCGGAGCAATACCGTCGCGTCCTCGAGCTGCGCTTCCTTCAGCGCCTCAGCGTCGCCGAGACCGCGCGCGAGCTGGGGGTGAGCCACGGGAACGCGAAGGTGCTCCAGTACCGCGCCCTCCGCAAGGCGGCGCTCCTGGGAGACGGATCCGATGGCTGACGAGCGCGACCTCCGTCCCGCGGCCGATGGCGAGGATGCGGCCGCCGAGCGTTTCGAGCGGTACGTGGAGGCCGTGCTCAATGACGGCCGTCCATCGCCGGACGACGTGTCGGAGGGCGACGAGGCGGAGATGGCGCGCCTGGCGGCCGAGCTCCATGCCGCCACGGACCCCGACACGGGCACGCCGGACGGCGCGTTCGTCGAACAGCTCCGGCTGCGGATGCGACAGGCGGACGCCGGCATCGCCGCGGTCAGCGAGCCGCTGCCGTACCGTCCGGGCATCGCCGATCCCGGCGCGGCCGGCCGCATCCGATTGACCCGACGCCAGCTCCTTGGCGGCGGCCTCGTGGCGGGGGCGGGCATCGCGGCGGGCGCCGTCGGCGCCGCGGTCCTGCGGCCGGCGGGCGGCGGTGGCTCGTTCACCGGCGGCACCGAGCTCGTCGGCGACAACGGGTTCTGGGCGCCGGTGGCGGCAGTGGCGGACGTGCCGCCGGGCAGCGCGATGCGCTTCTCGACCGCGGCATTCGACGGGTTCGTCGTGAACGACGGCGGCGAGATCCGCGCCCTGTCGGCCATCTGCACGCACATGGGCTGCGCGCTCCATTTCCGGCCGGAGTGGCAAGACCTGCGCTGCGCCTGCCACGCCGCGAGCTTCGACCTCAACGGCACGCTCGCCAACGGGCGAGACCGATGGCGCGCGACGGGCGGCTATCGCGGCGACGCCCACGCATACCCGGCGGCGCTGCCCGCGCTGGCACGGCCACGGGTGAAGGTGCAGGACGGGCAGGTCCTCGTCTGGACCGCCCAGGTCTGACGCGCCCCGCTACGGCGTGACGATCGACACCGCGTAGCTGATGAGGTACGGGACGACGAGGATGACGACCGCGACGGCCAGCGCCAGGCCGATGTAGGCGAACCACGTCAGGTCCGGCGGACCGGGCCGAAGCGGTGGCGGGTTGAGGCGGCGCGCGAGGTGGCTTGGGCGGTGCGGCTTCTCGTGCTCGTACTTCGTGGGGCGGGCGCTGGGAATGCGGAGCGACGGCATGCGCTAACCGTAGACCTCCGGGTTGACCGGCGTCGGCAATCGCTCGCCACGCAGCCCGGCGAGCAGGTTCGCGGCCGCCATGGCGGCCATCTTCCCGCGCGTCACGTTCGAGGCCGAGGCGATGTGCGGCACCACCACGCAGTTCGGGAGCTGGACGAGCGGATGGTCGGCGGGGAGCGGCTCCGGCTCGGTCACGTCGAGCCCGGCGGCGAAGATGGCACCCTCGCGCAGCGCCACCTCGAGGGCGGCGGGATCGACGACCGGGCCGCGCGACGTGTTCACCAGCACCGCCGTGGGCTTCATGGCGCGCAGCGCATCGGCGTCGATGAGGTGGTGCGTCTCATCGGTCAGGTTGACGTGGAGGCTCACGAAGTCCGACTCGCGGAGGAGCTCGTCCATCTCGACCCGCCGCGCGCCCAGCTCGGCCTCGTCATCGGGCGTCGCCGCGTGGACGTCGTGGTAGAGGATCCGCATGCCGAAGCCGCGGCCACGGCGCGCCAGCTCGCGCCCGATGCGCCCGAAGCCCACGATGCCGAGCGTAGCGCCGTGGACGTCGACGCCCATGAGGAGCATCGGTCCCCAGGTTCGCCACCGTCCGTCGCGCACGTAAGCGACGCTCTCCGGGATGCGCCGCGCGGCGGCCATGAGGAGTGCGAAGGCGAGGTCAGCGGTCGTCTCGGTCAAGACGCCCGGCGTGTTGCCGGCCGGGATGCCGCGGCGCGTGCACGCCGGCACATCGATGTTGTCGAAGCCGACCGCGAAGTTGCTCACCACCTTCAGCTGCGGACCGGCGGCGTCGAGCAGCTCGTCGTCGACGTGATCGGTGAGGAGCGAGAGCAGTCCGTCGACGCCGGACACGCGACGCAGGAGCTCGTCGCGCGGCGGTGGCAGCTCATCCTCCCAGAGGTCGACCTCGCATGCCGCGCGGACCGGGTCGAGGCCCTCGTCCGGGATGACACGCGTGACGAGCACGCGTGGCTTCGCGTCAGGCATCGGTCCATCGCTGCGCCCGTCGCGGACCGCTCGAATTCACGCCGGGTGACCACTGCCTGCGCGGGCGGGC
>JBBQMC010000163.1:0-4598 GCA_038328565.1 Candidatus Limnocylindria bacterium | reverse complement strand
GTCGTGCTGCTCGAGCGCGCGGGAGCGCTCGGCGGCCAGGTGGCGCTGGCGGCGTCGGTGCCGGGTCATGAGGAGTGGGGCGAGATCGTCGTCGCCCTTGCACGGCGTGTCTCGGCACTCGGCGTCGACGTGAGGCTCGGCCTCGAGGCCACCGCCGAGGCGGTCGTCGCGGAGCAGCCCGATGCGGTCGTCGTCGCAACGGGCTCGGGGCCGGGCACGCCTCCCTTCGCGCCGGACGGGATGCCCGTGTTCGACGAGTGGGACGTGCTGCGGGGTGGAGGCCCGGCGGACGGGCGCGTTGTACTGCTCGATCGCGGCGTGCGCGCCGAGGGGGCGACGATGGCCGAGGCGCTCGCGCTGCGCGGCAACGAGGTGCACTGGGTTGCGCCGACACCGACCGTCGCATTCGGACTCGACCCGGCGTCGCTCGCGGTTCTGCTGCCTCGGCTCGCGCTGGCCGGCGTCCGACGGGTGCCCGAGTCCACGATCGTCGGAACTGCCGGCCGAGACGTCACGATCCTCAATGTCTTCGACCGGACGATCCGCGTTCTCGCAGAGGTGGATGCCATCGTCATCGCCGGCCACAAGCGCGCGTCGACCAGCCTCGGCGTGCAACTCGAGGGCCGCGGAATCGAGGTGCGCGCGGTCGGCGACTGTGTCGCCCCGCGGCACGCCGCGATCGCGATTTACGAGGGTGAGCTGGCGGGAAGGGCACTGTGACGATCGACCTGACGCCCACGGAGGAGCAGCTCGCCCTGAGGGAAACGGCCCGCGGGTTCGCGCGCGACAGGCTCGGGCCGGCTGTGGAGCGGATCTACGCGTCGGAAACGCGGATCCCGCCGTGGCCCGTCCTGCGCGACGCCTACGCGGAGTGGTGCGCGCTCGGCTTCCAGCAACTGCTCGTTCCGGAAGCCGATGGCGGCGCTGGAGGGGGGTGCATCGAGGCGGTGCTCGTCTTCGAGGAGCTCGGGGCCGTGGATGTTGCCGCGGCGGCGAGCTACTTCAGCCTCACCGCCACCATGGCCCAGCTGATCGCCCGCAACGGAACAGCCGCGCAGCGCGAGGCATGGCTTGCTCCTGTCCGGCTCGGGGCCACGGTTCTCTTCAGCGGCGCGCTGAGCGAGCCCGACCGCGCCGGATCGGATCTCTTCTATCCTCACGCCGATCCTTCGGTCGGCGTCCAGACCACTGCGCGACCGGACGGCGGCGGGTGGCGGCTGGACGGAACGAAATCGGCGTTCATCACCAACGCCGGCATCGCCGACGCCTACTTTGTCATGGCTCGAACCGCCTTCGACGTACCGCCGGCCGGGGCGATGACGATGTTCCGGGTGCCGGCCGATGCGCCGGGACTCTCTTTCGGTGCCCCCACGCGGCTGTCAGGCTGGCACACGGCCACGCATGCCGAGCTCATGCTCAACGGCGTCCACGTGGGTGACGGCGACGTCGTCGGGTCAGTGGGAGAGGCCGGGCGGGTCTTCGCGGGCTCGCCGGAGATCGCGATCTGCCTCGCGGCCTGCTTCGTCGGGCTTGCCCGCGCCGCGCACGAGTACGCCCTCCACTACGCGCGACAGCGGAGGAGCTGGGGTGTCCCAATCGCCGAGCACCAGACGGTCGCGCTGCGGCTCGCCGAGGGGGCGGTCGACGTACAGACCGCGCGGCTTGCCGTCTGGGACGCTGCCGTGGCCGCGGACGCCGATCCGGCGGCGGCCGCCGCCGGCAAGGCGCCGGCCGCGAAGGTCGTCGCCGTCGACGCGGCAATCAGCAATGCGCGTCGCGCCGTGGAGGTCCTGGGTGCCTACGGGGTCGCGGGCGAGTACCGGGCCGCCCGCTACTTGAACGACGCCTGGGTCGGCTGGTCCTGCGACTTCACACGCGACCTGCTCCTCCTCGGCCTCGCGCACACGCTCTGAGTCACAGCCTGGCTCGGCGGACTTCGACTGCATCGTCACCGGGCGGACGTTGTCGCGCGATCAGCCGGCGAGCAGCTCTCGCTCGTCGCGGATCAGGTCGGCGACCGCTCGCGCCGGCCGGCCGAGCAGCCGCTCGAGCCCGGGGTCGACGGTGCTCGACCCGCCGCGGCGGACGTTCGCGTGCAGTGCAGTGAGCACGCCGATCCGGACGAGCGACGCGTGCTCGTGGCGGCGGAGGTGGCGCGCGTACCGGAGCAGGCCGACCGGCTCGTACTCGACGTTCCGGTTCAGCTCACCGGAGAGCAGCCGCGCGACGTCGCCGAAGCCGATTGCCTCGCGGCCGGTGAGGACGTACGCCTCCCCGGCGTGGCCCTCGGGGGCGCGCAGAATCGAGGCGGCCACCTCGCCGACGTCGCGCGTGTCGACGAAGGCGACCGGTGCGTCGCCCGCGGGTAGGACAAGCCGGCCGCGCCGGATGTCCCCGAGATAGGGGCCGGTCAGGTTCTGGGCGAAGAACCCGGGCCGAAGGAACGTCCAGGAGAGCCCGCTCGCGCGCAGGTGCTCCTCGACCGCGTGGTGCGGAATGAGCCGGTTCCGGTCGGCGCCCTCGACCGAGCAGAAGACGCAGTGCGCGACCCCGGCCTCCACGGCCGCGTCCACCAGGCGATTGAGCGTGCCTCGGACGCGCGCGATCGCGGGCGGCCGGAGCAGGAAGAGCGAAACGACCCCCTCGACCGCCGCTGAGAAGGTGGCCGGTTCCTGAAAGTCGAGCCGCACCGTCTCCACGCCGGCGGGAAGCGCCTCCGTCGCCGCGTCCGGGTCGCGAACGCCCGCGCGTACGTGCGCTCCGGCGGCGACGAGTGCCTCCACCGTCGGCCGGCCGACGTTGCCCGTGGCGGCGGTGACGAGGACGGAGCCGCTCATAGCGCTTGACAACTTGCATGCATGCATGCAAGCTACCGAACTTCCCGTGCCTTTGACCGCCAGCGAGCGCATCCGCAACCCCGACTGCTCACGCGCGGCGATCCTCCACGCCGCGGAGCGCCTGTTCGCGGCCAACGGCTTCGACGGGACGACGGTGGTCGAGGTGGCCCGCGAGGCCGGGCTGTCGCGCCAGACGCCCCGGTACTTCTTCGGGACCAAGGAGCATCTGTACGAGGGGGTGCTCGAGCGGGTCTTCGCCGTCGCCGCGGCCAACCTGACCGCCTCGTACCGGTCGGCGGTCGAGGCGGGCGGCGGCCGCGACGGGGTCGTCCGCCGGACGATCGACAGCTACGTCGATTTCCTCGTCGACCACCCGAACTTCGTCAGACTCGTCGAGTGGGAGGCGCTCACCGGGGCGCGCTTCATCGGCCGGAACGTCGCTCACATGGCGACCGTGACCTCGGCGCTCGCCGAGGTCGACGAGGAGTTCGCCCCGGCCTCCGCGGCCGACGCGGCGCAGCTCCTGCTGAGCATCGTCGGGCTCTGCTGGGCCGTGTTCACGCACGGCCGCCTGCTCCTGCCGGCACTCGGACTCGACCCCGACGACCCCGGTTTCCTCGAAGCCCGCAAGCGGCACATCGCCGACCTCGTCCTCGACGGCATCAGACGGCCGTCGCCTCCTGGAGGGAGAACCTGATGAGAAGCACACATCTCGTAGTTTTCGCCGCCGCGGCGGCCATGCTCGTGCTCGCCGGCTCTGCGGCCTCGCGCACCGATCGTGCACGGATCAAGGCGGTGGTCGTGAACACGACCGCGGACGAACTCACCCCCGGCGACGGGAAGACCTCGCTGCGGGAGGCATTCGACCAGGCCAACGCAGGTTCCGAGGAGATCGACATCGTCCTCGGCGCCCACCAGCAGTACGCCCTGACCATCTGCGGGAGCGGCACCGATGACGACGGCAACAAGACCGGCGACCTCGACCACTTCGGCGGCGGCGTCCTCACGGTGAGCGGGAACGGGTCGACGACCCGCCAGACCTGTCCGAATGCGCGGGTCTTCGACCAGCTCGGCCCGGCACTGCTCAACCTGACCGACATGACGGTCAGCGGCGGCCACGCGGCGTCGCAGCCAGGCGGCGGCGTGTTCGTCCGCGGAGGCGGCGAGCTGCAGCTGAAGAACGACGTCTTCACGGGCAACGTCTCGGACGCGGCGGGCGGCGCGGTCGCATCCTTCGGCCCGACCACGATCACCGGCTCCGACATCAGCCTCAACCAGTCGACCGAGCTCGCCGGCGGCGTCGCCTCGATCGGGCCGATGATCCTCGTGCGCTCGATCGTGAGCGGCAACACCGCCCCGTTCATCGGCGGGGTGGCGGCGAGCGCCGGCCTGAAGATGGCCTACTCGACCATCCAGGACAACAGCATCCCGAATATCGACGTCCAGGAGGGCGGGCTGGTGTCGTTCGCCTCGGTCGTCGGCGTGCCGCGCGCGGCGCCTCCGCCCTCCGGCCCTCCGCCCGGCGGGGGCGGCGGCCCCGGCCCGCCGCCGACGACCACGTGCCACCTGGCCGGAGGAACGACTTCACTCGGCTACGACGTCGACAACGACGGCTCGTGCGGGTTCGGTTCAGGCCCCGGCGACCGGTCGAACGCCGGCGACCCGAAGCTCGTCCCGAAGTCGGTGCCGGGATTCTCGATCCCGCTGGTGATGCCTGCGCCGGGGAGCCCGCTGATCGATGCGATCCCGCCGTCGGCCTGC
>JBBQMC010000162.1:0-4670 GCA_038328565.1 Candidatus Limnocylindria bacterium | reverse complement strand
CCTCGTCGGCGTGCAGCCCTATGACGCAAGCTGGCTGAAGCCGATGGCGGCGGGGATCAGTGCGACGCTCGCGGCCGTTGGCGCGGCCCTCCTGGCCGGTGGACCCACCACGATCGTGGGATTCGCGCTCGGCGCGCTGATCCTGCTCGGGGGCTACGTGGGCGCGATCGTCGCGCTCGGGCTGAGCGAGGATGATCGGATGGTGCTCGGGCGCGTCGGGAGGCGCCTAACGCGACGTCGTCGACGCGCAGCGCGGATGGCGAGCGACCCGGCCGTGCCATCGCACGACCGGCGCCTGCCATGAGCGCGTCGCCCGCCGAGACCCCGGCGCCGCTCGCCGTCTCGGTGCGTCTGTTCGCCGAGCTGGAGGCACGGGGCGTGCGCTACTGCCACTGGAAGAGCACCCCGGGCCTCCCGATCGCGATGGCGGGCAAGACGGACCTCGACCTGCTCGTGGAGCGCGAGGACGCAGGCGCCTTCGCCGACGTCGTGCGCGAGCTCGGCTTCAAGCCATTCATCTCGCACCCCAGCCGGCGCTTCCCGGCGGTGGACGACCTGCTCGGCTACGACCCGGAAACCGGCCGCCTCGTCCACCTCCACGTCTACTACCAGCTCATCCTCGGCGAGCATTTCGTCAAGAACCATCGGCTGCCATTCGAGCGCGCCCTCATCGCGGCGAGCAGACCGAAGGAGGGCGTGCGCATCCCGCCGCCGGAGCTCGAGGTGGCGATCCTCGCCTATCGGACGTTGCTGAAGTACCGGGACGCCGACGCGACGAAGGACCTCCTCCGCGCGGGCCACCGCGGCGGCATCCCGCGCGATGCGCTGGCGGAGCTGCGCACGCTCGTCGCCGCGACGTCGCCGGACGCGGTTGCGGCGGCCATGCGCGAGCACATGCCCGGCCTCTCGCCCGAGCCGGTGATGGGCCTCATGAAGATCGTGACCGTGCGGCCGCGCGACGCCCGGGCACTCCTCCGCGTCCGCCGGCAGGCCCGCCGGGCGATGCGCCCATTCGAGCGCTCGCCGGCACGCAGCGCATGGTGGCGCTACATGCGGGCTCGCCTGGGTGCGCAATGGCCCCTGAGGCTGCTCACTCGGAGCGCCGGTCGCCGTGCCGTCAAGCGCAAGTCGCCGCAGGCCGGCGGGCTCATGGTCGCCATCGTCGGGTCCGACGGGGCGGGGAAGTCGACCGCGGTGAGCCACATCGTCGACTGGCTCGCGTGGCGCCTCAACGTCAGCGTCGCCTATCTCGGCTCCTCGCAGCCCTCGCGCGGAACCGCCGCCACGAAGCGTGCCGCGAAGCTTGCGCGCGCCGCCATGCGACGCCTCCATGGTGGGCAACCGGACGGGGCGACCGATGGCGTGGCAGGCGTCCTCATGGCACTCCGCCATCACGGAGATGCGCGGGACCGCGCGCGCCGCGCCCGAGCCGCCCATGGACTGGCGTCGCGTGGCGTGCTCGTCCTCCTCGATCGGTACCCGCTGCCGAACGTGACGGTGCGCGGTCGGGCGCTCGACGGGCCGCGGATCCGCGACACGCTGGATGCGACGCATGGCCTCATCGCCGGCCTGGCGGCGCGCGAGGAGCGCCTGTATCGCGAGCTGCCGCGGCCCGACCACCTCATCGTCCTGCGCGTCTCGGCGGGGGTGGCGAAGGCCCGACGGCCGGAGCACGCGGCCGACGATCTCGCGGCGCGGGCGGAAGCGATGTCCGCGCTCGACGCTGGGGACCTGCCGATGTCCGTCATCGACGCCGACCGCCCGCTCGACGAGGTGCTCGCCGCGGTCCGGGCGACGATCTGGCGGCTGCTGTGAGGACGATCGAGCTCGCCGGAGCGGTGGGTTCCGGAAAGAGCACGCTCGCGCCGCTGATCGTGGAACGGCTCGTGCAGCAGGGCGTGGACGCTGTGCTCGCGACCGACGCGCTGGCCGAGGTGCGCGGTCGCCGCCGGCGGTGGCTCGTCGACGTGCCGGCCGGGTTCGCATTCGCGGTGCGCCGGCCACGCCTCATGCTGATCGCCTGGCGCTCGCTGGCGCGCTCGCCCACCGACGGCTCGCATCGGCGGCGCATCCTGGGCCTCGTCCTGCGCCTCGGTGCGCGGCTGCGGTTCCTGGACGCGCGGATCGGTCCGGGGCGCACGGTCGTCGTCGACGAGGGATTCGCGCAGCGGACGGCGAACGTCTTCGGCTGGCGATCGACGCCGCCCTCGGACGAGGAGCTGGCTGCGTACCTGCGCGCCGCGCCGCTGGCGGAGCTCGTCGTGGTGGTGCGAACGCCGGCCGGCGAGGCGGCGCGTCGCGCCCACGCGCGCGGGCTGCCGGCCCGGGTCGGTGTCAAGGGCGCGGCGGAGGCGGCGCGATTCATGAGCAATGTCGAGACCCTGGTCGAGCGCATCGTGGGGATCCTCCGGGCGCGAGGTGCTGCGGTCGTGGAGATCGATAACGGCAGTGCGGCGGAGGTGGCGGCATCGGTCGTGCGGCTGGCGGCGACCTGGCGCGCGCAGCCGGTCCCGCCGTCCAACCTGCGCTCGCTCTCGCGGCCCCGCCGCTCGCGCGTCGTGCGTCCGATCTCGGACGCGGATCGCCAGTCCCTGGCCGATGCCTGCGCCGCCCTTGGCCTGCGGCAGGCCACGTTCGTGCGCCCGCTCGGCGTCGCCACCGGGCGCAGTGGCTCCGCGCTCGTCTCGACCCTCGACGGACCGATGCTCGTGAAGCGCTACAAGTCGACTGTCGACCTGGAGCAGGTCGGCGTCGAGCACGCGGTGCTGCGGGAGCTCGCGCGTCGCGATTTCCCCGCGCCACGGCTGGCCGCCGATGGCGATGGCCCCGCCTACGCGGAGGTCGGCGGCAGGACATACGCGGCCTTCCACTTCGAGCCGGGGTACCGCCGGGCCGATGACCGCGTGACCGCGCCGTGGCGCTGGACCGATGAGACCCGGGCTTACGGCGCGCTGCTCGGCGCGCTGCACCGGACGCTCGCCGACTTCGTGCCGCCGGCGGCCGGACCCCTCGGCTCCACCGACCATGCCGGCCCGCGTGCCCGCGGGCACGCCTGGTACCTCGCGCTGCTCGACCGCCTCACCGGGGCCGCATCCACCGGCGCTGCGCGCGACCTCGCGACCGAGATCCGCGGCCGTCTCACCGAGGTCGACGCCGAGCTCCGCGGCCTCGCGCTGCCGCGCACCGGGATCCACGGCGATTTCGGGCCGTACAACCTCCTCGTCCGCCCTGCGGGCCCGATCCTCATCGTCGACTTCGAGCTGGCACGGCTCGACTGGCGCATCGCGGACCTCGCCACCGCCCTGCCGCGCTTCGTGCGACCGATCCCGGTGGGCCGGCGTCGATCCATGGCGGCGTTCATGGAGGGCTATCGGGCGCGTTCCCCGCTCAGCGACCTCGAGCTCCGCTCGATCCCCACCGTGCTTGCCTTTTTGAGCCTGCGCCGCGCCGCCGTCTGCCTCGGCCGTGACGCCGAGCGGCCGAGTGACGCGTTGCGCAGCGAGGCACGGATGAAGGTGGAGCTCGCCCGCCGCGCGCTGGCCGGGACCGATCCGATCGCGCAGGTCGCCGATGCCGCCTGACACCACCCGTCGCTGGACGATGCCACGCCGGATCACGACAATGTCGCGACCGTGACCAGCCCCGTCGACCTCGCCGAGCGCCCGCCGATCGCCTCGCTGCGGCTCGGCCGTCCCTTCTCCGACTCGGTCGTCCGCTGGGGGCTGCTGGCGGTGGGGATCGTGCTCGGGGTCGCGATCGCCTACCTCGTCACGACCAGCCAGATGGAGATGGCGATCGGGGTCGCCTTCGCCTTGCCGATCATCGCCGTGCTCGTGCGCAACCCCTTCGCCGGCGTGCTGCTCTGGGTGCTCGTCGTCCCGTACTTCGTGCGGCTGTCCGTGGCGGAGACGGCGCCGCCGGCCATCTGGGCGGTGCATCGGATCGCGATCCCGGTCTGCCTCATCCTCGCCGCGATGCATGCCCGCATGGGCTGGCGTCGATGGGAGCTGCGCATCGGCTGGATCGATCTCGCGGTGCTCGGCTTCCTTGCCCTCGGGCTCGCGAACGCGTGGGTCGTCTCCGGCAACCCGGCGCGAACGGTGATCGCGTTCTACGACAAGCTGATCGTCCCGGTCATGATCTTCTGGCTCATTCGGGCGCTCGCCCCTCGCGGGCGCGAGCTCGTTGCGCTCACGGCCGTGGGCCTCGTGACCATCGCGGTGCAGTCGACGATCGGGATCCTCACCTGGGTCGCGCCGAGCCTCTTGCCGACGGCGTGGCTCGGTCGCGCCGGGGAGCGCACGACCGGCACCGTTGGCGGGCCGGGGCCGTTCACCGTCACCCTCGTCCTGTTTGCGATCCTGGCGATCCATGTCGCATCGCAGTCACCGTCGGTCCGGCGCCGCGCCGCGCTGCTCGGCTTCGGCATGCTCGCCGGACTGGCGGTCGTCCTCTCGCTCTCACGCGGCAGCTGGCTGGGTGCAGGGGTCGCCATCGCTGGCCTGGCGGTCGTGCACCGGCGCCTCGTCGGCGTGGCGGCGGTGATCGGGTTCGTCCTGCTGCTCGGATTGAGCTTTGGTCCGTTGGCGGACCAGATCGCCATCGCACAGGCGCGCATCGGCGTCACCGACACGGTCGAGTCCAGGATCATCACGAACGACGCCGCCACG
>JBBQMC010000161.1:0-4695 GCA_038328565.1 Candidatus Limnocylindria bacterium | reverse complement strand
GTCGGGGTGCACTACCCCAGCGACGTCGTGGCCGGTGCCCTGCTCGGCAGCGCGGCGGCGCTCGTGTTCTGGATCCCGGTCGTGCGGCGCCCGCTGCATCGCCTGGCCGACCGGGCGGGCGCGATGTGGGACGGCGCGATGACCGCGCTGCTGGCGCGGGTCCGGCTCGCCTGACCGTTATCTGGAAGACAGGACTTGCCCTGGCCCCTCCGGGCGAAGAGACTGCGCGCGTGGACGACGCCGTCTTCATCGGGGGGCCGGAGAAACGCGAGATCGTCATCGAGCGCTACGACCCGGCGTGGACCGCTCGCTTCGAGCAGGTCCAGGCCTCGCTGGCCGAGGCGCTGGGGCCCAGGGCGCTGCGGATCGAGCACTTCGGCTCGACGTCCGTGCCCGGCCTCGGCGCGAAGGGGATCGTCGACGTCCTCGTCGGGGTCGAGGATGTCGACGACGAGGCCGCCTACGGCCCCGCGCTCGAGGCCCACGGCTTCGCCGTCCGCGTGCGCCAGGAGGGGCACCGGATGTACCGCACGCCCGAGCAGGACGTCCACGTCCACGTCTTCACGGACGGCAGCGAGGCGGCGCGCATCCGCCTGCTCTTCCGCGACTGGCTGCGCCGGTCACCCGAGGACCGCCGCCTCTACGAGAACACCAAGCGGGAGCTGGCGCGCCAGGACTGGGAGGCGACGAACGACTACTCCGACGCCAAGGGCGCCGTGGTGGCGCAGATCCTGGCCCGCGCCCAGCGCTGGGCCGAGACAGAGGGCTGACGCAGCCTCGCGTTTCCCGCTCAGCGCTCGGGTAGGGCCTCAGCGACCTTGACCCGAACCTGAGGAGCCGACATGAAGGCCGTCGCCTGGCACGGCAAGCGGGACGTTCGCGTGGACACCGTCCCGGACCCGATCATCGAAGAGCCCACCGATGCGATCGTGCGCATCACCTCGACCGGCATCTGCGGCTCGGACCTGCATCTCTACGAGGTCCTCGGCCCGTTCATGGGCGAGGGCGACATCCTCGGCCACGAGCCGATGGGGATCGTCGAGGAGGTCGGCTCGGAGGTCACGCACATCGCCAAGGGCGATCGCGTCGTGATCCCGTTCAACATCTCCTGCGGCCACTGCTTCATGTGCGACCACGGACTGCAGTCGCAGTGCGAGACCACCCAGGTCACCGAGCAGGGAATGGGCGCCGCGCTGTTCGGCTACACGAAGCTCTACGGCGAGGTGCCCGGCGGACAGGCCGAGTTCCTGCGCGTCCCGCAAGCGCACTACGGGCCGATCAAGGTGCCCGAGGGCCCGCCGGACGATCGCTTCGTCTACCTCTCCGACGTTCTCCCCACCGCCTGGCAGGCGGTCGAGTACGCCAACATCCCCGACGGCGGCTCGGTCGCGGTCTTCGGCCTCGGCCCGATCGGCGACATGTCGACGCGCATCGCCAAGCACCGCGGCGTCGGGAAGGTCATCGGCATCGACCTCGTGCCCGAGCGCATCAGGCGCGCGCGCGAGAACGGGATCGAGGTGCTCGACATCTCCGACCACGACGACATCGGAGAGACGCTGCGCGGGCTGACCGACGGCCGCGGCCCGGACTCGATCATCGACGCGGTCGGCATGGAGGCCCACGGCGCGCCGTTCGGCAAGGCAGCGCAGCAGCTCGTGGGGCTGATCCCCGACGCGATCGCGGCGAAGATGATGGAGAAGGTCGGCGTCGACCGCCTCAGCGTCATCAACGCGGCGATCGGCTCCGTCCGCCGCGGCGGCACGATCTCGCTCTCCGGCGTCTATGGCGGCATGGTGGACCCGCTGCCGATGCTCACGATGTTCGACAAGCAGATCAACCTGCGCATGGGCCAGGCCAACGTCAAGCGCTGGATCGACGACATCATGCCGCTGCTCGAGGACGAGGACGTCCTCGGCGTCGAGGGCTTCGCCACCCACCGGCTGCCGCTCGACTCGGCGCCGCAGGCCTACGAGACGTTCCAGAAGAAGCAGGACGGCGCGATCAAGATCCTGCTCCAGGCCTAGCGGCGGACGGGCTGCTTGCGGCGGGGGCCGGCTATGGGGTCCCCGCCGAGCCGCCGGACGGCCTCGTCGGGGTCCGGCGGCGCGCCGAAGTAGTCGCCCTGGGCGTAGCGGAAGCCGACGCCGGTGACGGCCAGGGCGTGCTCGGCTCTGTCCAGCGTCACCACACGCGGGTGCGTGAGGTGCCTGATGCGAGCGTGGCGATCGGTCCGGCGGGGTAGCCGTGCTCGTCGGTCTTGCGGCCGCCGACGAGGTCGGTGTCAAGTCTTGCCGGGCTCCCGTCGCGTTCCTCGAACTCCGCGTCCACGAACCGGACGCGCCCGAGGTCGCTTCCGGTGATGAGCCCGATGCGCGCCTGGTCGAATGCCTCTGGCAGCTGCGTCTCGAGGTAGACCTCGACACCGTCATCGACGACGCCGACCTTCACGTCGTCGAGGACGATCCGATCACGCTCCGCCTCGTACGGATCGGCGCCTGCGGCGTAGAGGTTGTCGCGGATCCAGACCGGTTGCTTGACGCCGCTGAATCGTTCGTGGTCGCCGCGGGAGGGGTCGTCGACCTGGGCCATGTAGTCGGCCAGCGACGCCGGGTGCCCGTCGTACCCGGCGGTGCCGTAGGCCGCACTCTGTCCTCTGCTTGCGGTCGGCCCGTAGGCCGAGCCGGCGTCGCCGCGGAGGAAGACGTTGCCGATGTGGCGGTCGTCGCCTCCGAGGATCGCGGCGTAGCCGGCGACCTGGGTGCTGTGGGGCACGTGGTAGGGCGTCGGTCGCTCCACGACGGGTTCGAGCCATACGGTTCCGCACACGAGGTTGTTGACGAACGCGCCACCCTGGCTGAGCAGTTCCAGCGATACGGGCGAGGCGAGGACGTTGTGATCGACGAGGTGGGGTCCGTGGCTCACCTCGATGAAGAGGTCGCGGTTGTTGGCGTAGAAGAGGTTCCGCGAGACGCGGGTGCCTTGCGTCTGCCAGTCCAGCCAGGTCCCGAGTGAGCAGTCGTGGATGCGGTTGTGGCGGATGACGACGTCGATCGCCGCGTGAAGCTTGATGCCGGCGATCTCGTAGCCGTAGAACTCGCGCTTGAGGGCGATGTTGTAGATGTGGTTGTCCTCGATCGTCGAGAACACGCAGCCGAGGTGGCCGACGATGCCGTTCTGGCCGCAGTCATAGATCGTGTTGCGGCGGACGATGTGTGAGCCGACGTGTTCCCGGTCCCAGCCGATCTGGCGGGCGGCGAACACCGACTCGAGCTGGTACTGGTAGCCGGGCTTGTCGCGGCGCAGCGTCGCGTAGTTGTGGCCCGTCGAGGCTTCCTTGCCGAGGGAGACGGCGGAGCACTTCGCGTCGTGGATGACGTTGTCCTCGATGATCCAGCCCTTCGCCCAGTTCGGGCCGATGAGGCCGGGCTGGTCCGCGGTCGGCGGAGCCCAGGGACTGGCAGCGTGCGCGAGCTCGAAGCCGCGCACGGTGATGTAGTCGATGTGGTGCTCGGCGGGCTGGAAGACGGACCGGCGCACGTTGATCTCGACGAGTTCCCGATTCGGGTCGGCGCCCTGGAAGTTCGCCCAGATCGTGGTCTCGTCAGCGCCCACGTCGGCGTACCAGACGTACCGGGTCTGCTCGGGGTTGCGGATCCGGTCGGTCGTCCCCGTCCAGTCGTCGAGCACCTCCGTCCGCAGCGGCGGATCCGACACCTCCGGCAGGCTGAGCGCCTCGTAGAAGCTCTGCCCGTTGAGGTACACGTCGCCGAGGTGCTTTCGCGGCGACAGCTTCTCGGCATAGACGATCCAGTCGCCCTCGATCTCCTCGGCGAAGGGGTTGAAGGCGCCGAACAGCAAGTTGGGAACGGCCGCCTTCCACACGGTTCCGCCGGCGGGCTCCCATCCGGTCACCGCTTCCGAGCCCTTGATGACGACGTGCTCGCCGGCGGCCGCCTGATAGGTGATCCGCCGCTGGTCGCTGAGCCCGCCGCATCGCGGCGAGACCCACTCGCGGTATTCACCGCCGTGGACGAGGACCGTGTCGCCTGGCCGCGCGATGGCGGCAGCACGGCTGATCGTCCGGAACGGGCTGGCTTCAGAACCGTCAGCCGTTTCGGACCCGGCTGTGGCGACGTGGAGCACAAATGTCATCGCGTGTCGACCTCATGCCTCGCGGTGTGTGGGAAGTGGGGGAATATCAGGGCTGTCCCCTTAACGTCCTCGAGCCAGCGACCAAGTGACCGGCTCTGTCTCCCTTAGGTGTCGACCTCGGCGAGGTCGTCCACCACGCGATCCAACCAGGCGGGCATCGCCCTGTAGGCCGCCCGCATGATCGCGCTGCGCTCGTCGTGGGTGATCATGTGGCCCAGGCACTTGATGTCGTCCTTGTTCAAGCCGTTGAGCTGGAGCGCGGCGTCGGCCCAGTCGCCCGCGGCGACGCGCGCGCCTAGTACCTGCGGGCGAAGCGGGCATGCGTGCCTCTGGTAGATCTCCTCGGGCGTATTCATGCCCGTGTAGGTGCCGTGGTTGGCGTGGCAGAACGTCTGGGTCGACTCGACCCAGAACCCGAACCCGAACCGGTGAAGATCACACGCCGACTTGCCGCGTCGCTGCTACCTCCAGCGGTTGATGAACTCGGCCGTCGCCGGGTTGACGTCATCGGGGTTCGAGGCGCTCAGGAAGTGCTGGCCGCCC
>JBBQMC010000160.1:0-4796 GCA_038328565.1 Candidatus Limnocylindria bacterium | reverse complement strand
CTGGCCGCCATGAAGATCGGCGAGCGGTTGGCGTAGAAGTCGAGGACCTCCGGGGCATCCGGCGGCAATCGGAAGCCGTGGTCCGTCGCCCAGGCCCCCACCTCGGCGCCGCCGCCGCGCAGGATCGTGATGTCGAGGGCGTCGATCCGCGTCTGGAGCAGGACCTCCGCGTTGGGTGCCGCCAGGCGTCCGCCGGCGGCATCGAAGGCGACGATTGGGCTCGTCTCGCGCACGAGGCGCTGGAGGGTCCAGTCACCGCCACGCTCGACGGCGCTCGGGATGCCGGGCAGCGGGACGATGCTGCCGAACGCACCGCCGCCGCCGGCGAATTCGAAGGCGGTGACATAGTGCTCGACGCCGGCGTGGTAGCCGGCGAACGTCGTGGTGCGCAGGAGGTTCACCGCGCCGTTCGGCCCGATGAGCCCGCCGCATGCCGCAGCCGGGCCGGCGAGCACGAGGATGGAAATGCCCGCAGCGAGCAGCGGGGCGAGGAGTCGTCGCATCGGATCGGTCTCCGTGTTCGGGATGGATTCGATGCTGCGCAGCACCCCTTTGGACGCGGCGCTCCGCCGATCGGTTCCGCCGGCCGGTGCGCGTCGGCACCATGTGCCCTCAGGCGAGGAGGCTGAGCCAGCCGATCCCGACGAGCGACGCGAGAAGGAAGAGCCCGAAACGGACCACCCAGCGGAAGCCGGCGTCCTCGGGATCGGCGAGCTCGCGCGGGGCGACGACGAGCATCGCGTAGAACGTGGCGAGGCCACCGATGAGCATGACGAGGACGAAGGCCGCGAAGCCCGCATCGGTCTGGCTGGTCATGTTCGCGAGGTCCGATGGCCGCAGCGCGTCGAGGACGTTGGCCGAGAAATCGGCGAAGAACGAGCCGGCGACGAGCGTGAACGGCAGGACGAGGAGCCGCCGCCATTCGGGCGCGAGGACCGGCAGCCATCGGTTCGCGACGATCGCGATGCCCGCGCCGATGAACACGATCGCGCCGAGGTCGAAGCCATCGATGCCGAGGTGATCGAAGCCGGTCGCGCTGACGAGCGCGACCGCGCCGACGAGGGGGCCGGCGATGATCCAGCGCGGCGCGTGATCGCCCTCGTTCGAGATCCGGACGCCGGGCTGGTCCGGCGGCCGGGTGGCGAGGCAGACGATGACCAGCAGGGTGGCGATGACGATCGCGAGCCCGGCGAGCGGCCCCTCGGTCACCTCGGGGCTGGTGATTGCGCTCAGCCCCGGCGCGACGACCGCGAGCCACCCGGCGAGGACGCCGTCCTCGGGGCGCAGCGCGCTTCGCAGCGCGCTCATGGTTCCCTCCTGCCGTCGAGCACCGCGACGAGCTTCTTCGGGGCGACGATCCGGTAGCTCTCCTCGATCCAGCCAGTGACGAGGTCGAGGGGAGCGTCGGCGGGAACCGCGCAGCTCACCCAGCCGCCGCGGTCGAGGCCGTATCCGGCGGGCTTCACCCACGGCATCGACGAGGCCTCCTCGTGCGAGTCGCGGAGCTTGACGGTGAGGTGCACCGGACCGCCGTCGTCGGGCACGCCCAGGAAGACGAAGACCTTCTTCCCGACCTTGACGACGGTGTCGCCCCACGGATGGTCCTCCCACGCCTTCGGCAGGCCAAGGGCGAAGGCGCGGATCTGCTCCCCGAGGTCGTCCGGCGTGGCCATCGACGCGGATGCTAGGCGTTCGTCAGCGGAACATGCGCTGCTGCTTCGCAAGCAGCAGCTGGCCCGGCTGCTGGTCGAGCAGCTCGTCGACGGTGTGGAGACGGCGGGCGATGACGTTGAGCACGGCGCCCTCGACCTGGAGCCGGCCGTCGATGACGAGCAGCGGCGAGCGGTGGAGGAGGGCGCGGTTCGCGGTGTAGACCTGCGGCCGCAGGGTGACGTTGATCATCCCCGTCTCGTCCTCCAGGGCGATGAAGACGAAGTTCTTCGCCGTCATCGGATGCTGGACCGATACCGCGAGCCCGGCGAGCCGGATCTGCGACCGGTCACGGCGCCCGGCCGCCGCCGCGATCGTGATCGCACCACGCGCCGCGAGGCGCTCGCGGAACAGCTCGACGGCGTGGAGGTTCGGGGAGACGCCGGTCTCGCGGTAGTCGGCGGCGACCCGCTCGGCGACGCTCATCGGTGGTAAAGAGGCACCCAGCGCACGCTGGGCGTCATCGGTCAGGCCGAGCGCGGGACGCGCGGGATCCGCGTCGGGGAGGGTGGTGCGCAACTGCCAGAGGAGCTCGCGGCGGGGTACATCGGTCCAGTCGAAGGCACCGATGCTGATGAGCCGCTCGACGACCTGCTCGCCGAGCCCGGTGCGGGCCACGAAGTCGCGGATGCCGGTGTACGGACCGATGGCGCGCTCGCGCTCGAGCGCCTCGCGCGCCGACTCGTCGATCCCCTTCACCTGGCGCAGCCCGAGCCGGATGGCCCAACGCGCCGATGCGTGGTATGCGTTCCGTGGGCCCGCCGCTGCCTGGTGTGCGTTCCGTGGGGTGGAGGTATCGGACAAGGAACGGCTCGACCTTCGCCGTGAAGGCCCTGAACTTCGCCGTTCGTTGCGTGGGTTGGAAGGATCGGCGAAAGAGCGCCATTCATCGGTCTTTGCTTCGCCGTTAGCTCCACCGGGTGAAACAGACGGCACGGGCCGCGTGTCGTGCTCCCAGGTGGACTCGTTCACGTCGACCGGCAGGACGGCGATCCCGTGGCGCTTCGCGTCGTTGACGACGACCGCCGGCGAGTAGAAGCCCATCGGCTGGTTGTTCAGCACGCCGGCGGTGTAGTGGGCCGGGTAGTAGCACTTCAGCCAGGCGGTGTCGTACGTGATCTTCGCGAACGCCGCCGCGTGGGCACGCGCGAAGCCGAACTCGGCGAAGGCCGAGCACTTCTGGAAGAGCGCCTCCGCGTCCTCCTCGGTGAGGCCGGTCCGCATGGCGCCGCCGACGAAGCGGCCGCGCTCGGCCTGCATCTTGGCGTGGGAGCGGTGCGAGCCCATCGCCTTGCGGAAGATGTCGGCCTCGGTGGCGCTGTACCCGCAAACGTCGATCGCGACCTGCATCACCTGCTCCTGGTAGAGGATCACGCCGAGCGTGTCCTCGAGGATCGGCTTCAGGCTCGGATGGGCGTAGGTGACCTCCTCCTCGCCGGCCCGCCGCCGCAGGTAGGGGTGCACGGCGTTGCCCTGCACCGGACCGGGGCGGATGATCGCGACCTGGACGACGAGGTCCTCGAAGCGCTCCGGGCGCGCCTTCGGCAGCGACTGCATCTGGGCGCGGCTCTCGACCTGGAACATGCCGACCGTGTCGGCGCTCGAGATGGACCGATACACCTCCGGGTCGTCGTGCGGGAGGCTGTCGAGGTCGATCCGGCGACCGGTGTCGCGCTCGATCCGGTCGAGCGCGTCGCTCACCACGCCCAGCGTGCGGAGGCTGAGCAGGTCGATCTTCACGAGGCCGAGCGCCTCGACGTCCTCCTTGTCGTACTGCGTGACGACGCGGCCCGGCATCGTGGCACGCTCGATCGGGACGAGGTCGATGAGCGGGGTGCGGGTGACGAGCATCCCACCGACGTGGATGCCGAGGTGCCGCGGGAAGCCATCGATCTCCGCGCACAGGGTGAGGAGCCACTGCCAGCGGTTCAGCCGGGCAGGCGTGGTTGGCTCCGGCTCACCGACCTCGCCGGGCCCGGCCGGCTCCGGCACGACCTTGGGACGGCGGCGCTCCTCGATCGTCATGCCGCTCTCCGGGTCGATGCGCACGACCGTCGGTCGCCCGCTCGACGGTCCCGGCGTGCCGTTGTCGCGCGGCGTCGGCAGCAGGAGCTCGCCACCGGAGAGCTCCCCGCTCCGCGCGTAGCGTTTCGTCATCTCCGACTCGTGCTTCACGCTCGTCACCGAGGCGTCGAGCACGCGCGCCTTCCGCGGTGGGTACCAGCCGCCCTCGCTCACCGGGCGAGGGGCCGCGCCGGGATCGAGGACCGGTCGTGGCCGGTGGTTCCACGACGAGTCGGAGCTGCGCGTCACGAGCCCCGGATCGGCCCGTCCGTCACGCCCCGGCGGGATGGCCGCCTCCCCCATCTCAACGCCGAGCTCATCGAACAGCCAGGCGAAGCTGCCGTCGAGGGCGAGGTCACGGGCGACGTCGGTCGCGTCGCGCGTGTCGAGCGCCTTGGCCAGGCGGTCGATCGACTCGGGCGGGAAGCCGAGCGCCTTCGCCACCTCGCGCACCGCGCTGCGGGCGCGGTAGGTGATGACGGTGCAGACCATGGCGGCGTGATCGGCGCCGTACGTGTCGTAGAGGTACTGGATCACCTCCTCGCGACGGTTGACGTCGAAGTCGATGTCGATGTCGGGCAGCGCGCGCGCCTCGTTGATGAAGCGCTCGAAGAGGAGCTTGTGGGCGATCGGGTCGACCTTGGTGATGCCCAGGCAGTAGGCGACGATCGAGTCGCCGGCGCTCCCCCGCCCCTGGCCGATAATCTTGCCCCGCCGCGCGAACTCCATGAGGTCCCAGACGATGAGGAAGAACTCGGACAGGTTCGTGCGATCGATGATGTCGAGCTCGTGCGCCAGCTGGTTGAGCGCGCGCTTGGTGATCGGGCGATACCGGACGCGTAAGCCAACGTGGGCAAGCTGGTAGAGATAGGAGAACGGCGTCTCGCCCTCGGGGACCGTGAAGCCCGGAAACCGATAGCGCTCGAAGTCCAGGTCCAGCTCGCACGACTGACCGATGGCGCCCGCGCGCGCCATCCCCTCCGCCCACGCGCCCCGGCTGGTCTCGTCCGGCAGGTCGCGAC
>JBBQMC010000159.1:0-4812 GCA_038328565.1 Candidatus Limnocylindria bacterium | reverse complement strand
ATGCGATCAACGTCGGGCCGAAGGGCTGCATCATGTTCACCCCGGAGCGGGTGACGAACTACCGCGACTTCATCGGTCTCGACACGGAGCTGTGGACGGCGTTCTTCTTCTATCTCGTGAACCGCGGCATCCTCCTGCCGCCGGGGCCTGACGACCAGTGGACGCTGTCGGTCCAGCACTCCGACGAGGAGATCGACCGCCACATCGCCGTCTTCCGCGACTTCGCGGCCGAGGTCGCCGGCTGATGATCGAGCGCTGGGCACGACCGTTCCGCGGCCTCTCGAACGGGATCGCGAACGCAGTCGACACCACGTACCGGGTGCTCGGCGCCCCCGGCAAGCTGCTGCAGGACCTGCTGAACGGCACCTGGCTCGGCCATTCGCTCCACGCCGTCCTCGTCGACGTCGTCGTGGGCGCCACGACGTCCGCGCTGCTGCTCGACCTCCTCCGCCTTGTCTTCGGGGTCGACGGCCTTTCCATCGCGACCACGTGGGTGCTCGGCCTCGCCGTCCTCTCGGCGCTCGGCGCCATCCTGTCCGGGCTCACCGACTACAAGGACACGCCGCCGAGCAGCGCGGAGCGCGACGTGGCCGGCTTCCACGGTCTGATCAACATCGTCGCCACCATCCTCTTCGCGGTCTCGCTCGTCCAGCGACTGGGCAACGCCCACGACGCCGCCTTCTGGACCCTGCTCATCGGCTACCTCGTGGTGAGCGTCGGGGCGTACATCGGCGGCCACGTGGTCTTCAAGTACGGCTACATGGTGAACGCCAACGCATTCAGCAAGGGAAAGCGCGCGAAGGAGTTCACCGCCGTGCTGCCCGCCGCCGAGCTGGCCGAGGCCACGCCCATGAAGGCGACCCTCGGCACCACGACCCTCGTCCTGGTGCGCCGCGGTGACGTCGTCCACGCCCTGAAGGACACCTGCTCCCATGCCGGCGGGCCGCTCTCTGGCGGGAAGCTGCGCGGCGACGGCATCGAGTGCCCGTGGCACGGATCGGTCTTCCGGCTCCGGGACGGGGCGGTGGAGCACGGCCCCGCGTCCTCCCGCCAGGTGAGCTACGCCGCGCGCATCACCGATGGCCAGGTCGAAGTGCAGGGCCCGCGCGAGGGCTAGCCGCGCCCTGGCGCCTAGACTTGACCTGCGCCAGCGGATCCCGCGAACCGATCGCGGCAGCGGCGCACATCAGGAGGGATTCGCGCATGACCCGCGTCCGCCGCATCGGTATCGTCTCGCTCGCGAACATCGTCGCCGCCATCGCGTTCGTGATGACGCTCTTCGTCGTCGTGCTCCTGCTCCTCGTCGTCCTGCCGGCGCAGCAGCTGACCGTCTCCCGCTACTTCAACATCCCGGCCGGCGGTGCAGTCGGGTTCTTCCTCATCCTGCCGTTCATCTACGGCGCCATCGGCTGGATCGCGGGTGCCCTGAGCGCGCTCGTCTACAACCTGATCGCGAGCTTCACCGGCGGGGTGCAGCTCCAGCTCGAGCATCGGCCGGAGCCGGCGGTGCCTGTGGCCTGGTCGCCGGTGGCGTCCGTCACGCCGACGGCACCGCCGCCGCAGGACGCGCCTAGCCCGCCCTCGGAGCCGCCGACGAACCGTCCTCCGGACCAGGCCTGATCCAGAGGCCACGCGGTCGTGGCGAGGCATCGGCTAGACTCGGGGGTGTCGCGCCGGCGCTGGCCCGCGACGTGCCTCGCACGCTCCGAATCGACCCGAAGGGACCGCGCGTGACGTATCGCCTGACCGATGAGCACCTCGAGCTGCGTGCGATGGTGCGCGAGCTGGCCGAGGAGCGCATCGCGCCGCGAGCCGCGGCGATCGACGCCGATGCGGAGTTCCCATGGGACCTCAAGGAGCTGCTCGCCCAACAGGACCTGCTCGGCACCTCGTTCGGCGAGGAGCATGGCGGGACGGCGCTCGACCAGCTGAGCCAGGTCATCCTCGTGGAGGAGCTCGCGCGCGCCGACGCGACCACCAGCCTCATCCCCATCGTCCAGAAGCTCGGCGCGCTGCCGATCGTGCTCGCCGGCTCCGCGGAGCAGCAGGCGCGCTATTTCCCGCGCCTCGCCAGCGGCGAGTGGCTCATCGCCTTCGCGCTCACCGAGGCGGCGGCTGGGAGCGACGTGGCCAGCAACAAGATGCGGGCGACCCGCGACGGCGATGCGTATGTCCTGAACGGCAGCAAGCGCTTCATCACCCACGGCTCGGTGGCGAAGGTGCTGACCGTCTTCGCGCTGACCGATCCGGCGGCCGGCGGCCGGAAGGGGATGAGCGCGTTCATCGTCGAGACCGATACTCCCGGCTTCGCCGCCCCGCGGGTCGAGCACAAGATGGGGATCCGCGGCTCGCCGACCGCCGAGCTGACCTTCGATGACGTGCGCGTGCCGGCGGCCAACCTGCTCGGGGCGGAGGGTGACGGCTTCAAGATCGCGATGGGCACCCTCGACCGATCGCGACTGGCGATCGCGGCCCAGGCGGTGGGGATCGCGCAGGGCGCGCTCGACGCCGCGATCGGCTACGCGAAGGAGCGCAAGCAGTTCGGGCAGCGGGTCACCGATTTCCAGGGCATCCAGTTCATGCTGGCCGACATGGCGACCCACACCGAGGCCGCGCGCCAGCTGACGTACGCGGCCGCGGCGGCGATCGAGGCGGATGCCGCCGACCTGCCGTACTGGACGAGCAGCGCCAAGCTGTTTGCCGGCGACGTCGCGATGCAGGTCACCACCGACGCCGTCCAGGTCCTGGGCGGGTACGGCTATATCACCGAGTACCCCGTGGAACGGATGATGCGCGATGCGAAGATCACCCAGCTCTACGAGGGAACGCAGCAGATCCAGCGACTCATCGTGGCGCGCCAGCTCCTGGCTCGCGCCGGGGTGAGCGCACGCTAGGCCATCGCATCTTCCCCGCACGGAGCACCACCACTCACCGTGAAGATCGTCGTCTGCATCAAGCAGGTCCCGGCCACCACCGCCGACAAGCGCTATACCGATGACCTGCGCCTCGACCGCGCCAGCGCCGAGGCGATCATCAACCCGCTCGACGAGTACGCCATCGAGCAGGCCCTGCGCCTCCTCGACGCGGGCGCGGCCGACTCGGTCGGCTACCTCTCGATGGGCCCCGAGCATGCGGGCGAGGCGCTTCGCCGCGCGCTGGCGATGGGCGGCGATGACGCGACCCTCGTCACCGATCCCGCGCTCGCCGGTGCCGACGAGTGGGCGACGGCGCGCGTGCTCGCCGCGGCCCTCGACAAGCTCGCACCCGACATCGCGCTCATGGGCATGGCCTCCGACGACGCCCGCGGCTCGCTCGTGCCGGGAGCGGTGGCCGCGCGCCGCAACCTGCCGCTGCTGAGCTACGGCGCCGAGCTGGCGATCGCGGACGGCAAGGCGCGGATCCGGCGCCTCTCGGCCACCGGCTTCGACTGGATCGAGGCGCCGCTGCCCGTGGTGGCGAGCGTCACCGACCAGGTGGGAGAGCCACGCTATGCGAGCCTGAAGGGCATCATGGCCGCCAAGCGCAAGCCGCTCGAGACGTGGTCGCTCTCCGACCTGGGCCTGAGCGCCGATGACCTCCACGGCGCGGCGCTCACGAAGGTGATGGAGGCGCGACCGCCAGAGGCGAAGCCGCCGACGGAGCGGATCGAGAACGTCAGTGGCGACGAGGCGGCGGTGAAGATCGCCGACTGGCTCGCCGCCCGGAAGCTGATCTAGGCGAGGACGGCATGAGCAACGACATCTTCTTCTTCGCCGAGTTCGCCGGCGGCGCACCGCAGCGCTCGGCGCTGGAGCTTGCGGCCGGTGCCGCCGAGATGGCCGGCGCGAGCGGCGGCAGCGCCGTCGCGCTCGCCTATGGCCCGGGAGCGGCCGAAGGCGCGGCTGGCCTGGGCGCCCATGGCGTCGCGCGCGCGATCGTCCTGGGCAGCGCCGCGGCTCCGGCGATCGGCTTGGGTCCGGCTGCGGCCGAGGCCGTGCGGGCCGCGGAGCCGCTCGCAGTCCTCGCCCCGGCGACCCCGAACGGGCGCGACCTCGCCGCCGCGCTCGTCGGCCTGTGCGACCTGCCGGCCTTCGGCCCGGTTCGAGCCGCGCGCGTCGTCGACGGCGCGGTCGAGACCGAGCAGGCCACGCTCCAGGGCAGCGTGGTCACCACCTCGCGGCCGGCTGACGGCGCCCCGCAGCCCGCGGTCGTCCTGGTCCTGGCGAATACGTTCACGCCCGCCGAGGGCGGAAGCGGGACCGCGGAGGTGAGCGAGGCGCCGGCCGTCGACCACCCCTTCGCGAAGGCCACGATCGCGGAGAGCCACGAGGCAGAGGCCAAGGTCGTCAACCTCGAGGAGGCGACGGTCATCGTCGCCGGCGGGCGCGGCGTCGGCAGCGCGGACGGATTCGCCCAGCTCAACGAGCTGGCGGCAGCCCTCGGTGGCGCGGTCGGCGCAAGCCGGGCCGCCGCCGACGCGGGCTGGGTGCCGTACCAGCTCCAGATCGGTCAGACCGGAAAGGTCGTCAAGCCCGCCCTCTACCTTGGGGCCGGGATCAGCGGCGCGATCCAGCACCGGGTCGGCATGCAGACCGCGGAGCATGTGGTGGCGATCAATAAGGACCCCGACGCGCCGATCGGTGAGTTCGCCGACCTCTTCGTGGTGGGGGACCTGTTCCAGATCGTGCCGAAGCTGACCGACGAGATCCGTCGGCGGAAGGCCTGAGGCGGCCGGACCGATGCGCCACCGCTCGAACCTGCCCATCGCGATCGCGCTTCTGGTCGTCGCCGTCATGCCGACCTGGCTGCCCGGCCGGCGTCGACAATCGACCG
>JBBQMC010000158.1:0-4916 GCA_038328565.1 Candidatus Limnocylindria bacterium | reverse complement strand
ACGTGAGCATCGCGTGGTTCGCGCTGGCGAAGTCGTCCTCGACGTAGATCGTGTTGTTCACGTTGCGGCCGAGCGAGTTGATCGGCCCGAGCGCGATGGTGGTGCCGGCTGGCGGCTCGTCGTCCGGTGACTCGAGGACCGACAGCCGGCCGATGCCGACGCGGCTCGCCAGCTGCTGCGCCTCCGCGCTGCGCAGGTCGCGGAGCAGCGAGCGGGCGAAGCCGAACAGGATCAGGTAGAGGAGCGCGACGAAGCCGAGCTGGAGCGCCAGGAGGATGACGCGCAGCAGGTCACCGCTCATCCACGCACCTGGAACTCGACCGTCGTGGCTCCGACGCGGATGACGTCGCCCGGGCCGAGCGCGATCTCGGTGACCGGGTGGCCGTTCACGAACGAGCCGTTGCGGCTGCCGAGGTCGGCAAAGCCGTAGGCGCCGTGCTGGAGCTTCAGCTGGCAGTGGTGGCGGCTGACGAGGGGGTCGTCGAGGATGACGTCGTTGTCACTCGCGCGGCCGATCCCGATCAACGCGCCGCCCAGGTCGAACTGCACCGCCGGCTGGCCGTCGGTGCTGACGAGGAGGTACGCGCGCCGAGCCGACTCGGGGGCGGCCGCCGGATCGGGCCGCGAGAAGACCATCGTGTCGCCGGAAGCGGGCTGCGGGCGATCCTCGACGACCTTCCCACCGCGCTCGTCGACGACGTTGGCGGCAACCCGCACGTCGCCGCGCGGGACGTGGTTGTCGGCGGTGATCCGCACGCGCGGCCGGGCCACCATCTCGTAGCGCTCGCGGCGCGCGTGCGCGAGGGCACCATGACCGAGGTCGTCCTCGAGGGAGGCGCGGTACGACTCGAAGGTCGCGAAGTCGGCGGGGTTGAGATGGAGGTCGTAGTGGTTCGGGACGAGGATCCCCTGGTCGCGAAACGACTTGTTCGTGTCCATCGAGCGCTCGATGCGCTTCGCCAGCGTCACCGGTTGGATCCTGGCGCCAAGGCGTCCCGCCGGGGCCTCGAGCAGCCGCTGCAGGAAGGCCTCCACGCGCGAGAAGATGCCCATCGCGCCGGATGCTAGCAGGTCACCCGTGGCCCCGGCGGCGGCGGCATCGGTCCTTCGCGAGCTCGCCGCAGCGCTCGCGCCGAGGTACGAACGGCGATCCCGAAGGTACCAGGGGCGGGATGGGAAGCCGCTCGGACCACGTCTATACTGTCGCCCCCGACGCTCCCACGAAGCGGGAACATGTGGAATCCGGATGGCCGAAGCGCTCACTGAATCCTTTTGCGAACGCTGCGGAACGCGCTATGAGTTCACGGCGCCGACGCGGCTGAATCCGCTGCGCAAGACGCGCGGCCTGGTGACCGGGCTCAAGAACTACATCATGAGCCAGGACGCCCTCTCCGACTCGGTCGGCGACGCGATGCGCTCCGAGGAGGATGAGCTCGCTTCCGCCCATCTCGAAGCGTTCCACGCCGCGTTCAACTTCTGCATCGACTGTCGCCAGTACGCGTGCACGAACTGCTGGAACGACGCCGCCGGCCGGTGCCGCAGCTGCGCACCGGTCGCCGGCACCGATGACCTGCTCGAGCGCTTCGAAGCGTCGTTCGCCGCCGGCCATCAGCCCGTCGCCGAGGTCGGGCCGGTCGCCGAGCTCGCGAGCGACGACCCTGGTCGCCGGCTGGGTATCGATGCATGGCCGACAAGCGACCTTCCGGTGGATGACGCGAACGGCCAGCTGCCGCCGGAGCCCGTGTGGCCGGAGGCGGAGCCTACGCCCGAGCCCGAGCCTGAGCCCGAGGTCGAGCCGGTCGCCGCGGAGGCGCCCGTCGAGCCCGTCATCGAGCCCCCTGCGCAGCCGGAGCCGTGGACCGTGCCCGCCTTCCAGCCGGAGCCGGTCGCCGCGTCGGAGCCGGCGGCCGATCCAGTGTGGGCGCAGCCCGAGCCGACGCCCGAGCCGATCGCGGCTGAGGCGGATACACCGGAGGCTGCGCCGCCGCATCTCACCGTCCTGGGTTGGGACGACGACCATGCCTTCGAGCTGCTGCCTGAGCCGGTGGAGGCCGAGGCCGCCCAGCCCATCGAGCAGGAGCCGGAGCCCGAGCCGCTCGCCGCGTGGGCGCCGTCCGTCGAGGCGGAGCCCGAGCGGGTCGCCGCGTGGGCGCCGTCGGTTGAGCCCGAGCCCGAGGTGCCGCCCACCCCGGTCGCAGCGGTGCCCGACGCGCGCGAGCCGGAGCCGGTCGCGGCGCAGGCCGACGAGCTCGAGCCGGAAGCCGAACTGGAACCCGTGGCCGCCGCTGAAGCTGCCGAGCCGGCACCGGCCGAGCCGCCCGCGATCCGGACGCTGCGACCCATCGGGGACACGATCCTGCATCTCCCGCAGTCGGAGCCGCCCGCTCCGCCGGCGCCCGCCGCCGTCCCGCCGCTGGCCGCCGAGGATCCGATGGCGGCGGCGCGACGCGCGCAGCTCGATCTGCTGGGTCTCGACGACCCCGGCCAGGGCAGCGTTCAGGCGGCGCGGCCGAACGTCATCCCCTACCGCTCCAGCGGCGCCGCGGCGAGCCCGATCCACAGCCGCGCGCAGGCTCCCAACGCCTTCTGGGACGCGTCGGCGCGCGAGGTGGCCGGCGCGATGAGCGCGGTCGGCGTGCAGAGCTGTGGCCAATGCGGCCTCTCCCTGTCCGCGAGTGCGCGGTTCTGCCGACGCTGCGGCACGCGGCAGGCGCAGCCCGCCTAGGAATCCCTGCGCGGAGGCTCGGCGCTCAGTCGGGACCCGTGGACGGCGCCGGCTTCGAGGGTGCCGGTGTCTCGGTCGAGCTCGCGGTGCTGCCGCTGCTGCCCTCGCCGCCCGAGGTTGCTGGCGCGGCGGATGAGCCGTCGGAGGTGGGCCGCGTCGTCGGAGACGTCGTGTCGGCTTTCGGGGCCCGCGCGTCGTTCCGGTAGAACCCCGAGCCCTTGAAGATGATGCCGGCCGGGAACAGCACGCGGCGCAACGGGCCGCCACACACCTCGCAGGCGGTGGGGCCGTCCGCGGTCATCGCGTGGATGACCTCGACGGTGTGGCCGCACGAGCGGCACTGGTAGTCGTAGGTCGGCACGGGCGGATGATCGCAGCCGGATCGGACGCCTGCAACGCTGCCGCGGCAGCGCGGAACCGTGAGGTGCTCAGGCGTTCGAGGTGCGGGACGCGAAGCGCGGCCACCAGCGCCGCGTCGTCGCCGCCGGGGCGACCGCCGGCTGGCGAGTCACCACCCGCGCGAGCTGGTACATGTCGGTCGCGATCCTCTCGCGCGGGAACTTCGTGATCACCGGCGTCCCCTCGTTCGCGGCGATCACGGCCTTCGGGCCGCTCGAGACGATCGTCGCGGCCACCGGCATCTTCAGCGCGGCACCGATGTCGGCGACGCTGATGCCGTGGTTCGCCCGGTTCACGACCACCCGGACGCCCTCGGCGAGGCCGAGCTGACGGGCGAGCTCCATGAACTGCGAGCTGTTGCGGATCGAGCCCATCTCGGGCGTGACGATGAGCAGGATCTCGTTGGCGAGGGTGAGCATCACCATCGTGCGGTCGGCGTAGCCCGGATGGTTGTCGACGATGACCCAGGTGTGCTGGGAGCGCGCCCAGCGAAGCGCGGCGAGGAGCAGGTCGACGGTGACGCGCTCCGACTCGCTCGGATCGCTGCCCCACGTCAGGACGCGGAGGCCGGTCGGCGCATGCGTGGTGGTGACGTGCTCGAAGGCGGCATCGGTCCATTCCTCGGGCGGGCTGTCGGCGAGGTCGGCGAGGCCGAGCGTGGCCGGTGCGTCGAGGATGGCGGTGACGTTGCCGACGCCGACGTCGGCGTCGAAGAGGAGCACGCTTGCGTGGGTCTGCTCCCGCAGCGCCACGGCGAGGTTGACGGAGATCGTCGTCTTGCCGACGCCGCCCTTCGGGGCGAAGACGCTGACGACCTGCCCGGTCCCGATGTTCTCGGTTCCTTCCGTCACCTCGGCCCAGGCGCCCGACTCCTCGGGCAGCGTGCGGCCGGACCGGATGAGCATCGCCTGGAGGCGGTAGATGAGGGCATCGGCAGGCAGCGGCTTGACGGCGATATCGTCGCGGCCGTCCGCGGTCGAGGGCAACTCGGGGAGTCGCTCGCCGAGGAGGAGGAGGGTCGACGCCCGCGTCCCCTGGATCAGGCCGTGGATCCGTCCGAACTCCGCGTCAGGCAGGTCGCAATCGATGATCGCCAGATCGGCGCTCAACGACTCGGTCGCGGCGTCCGCCGACAGGACGTCGAAGCCCGCGGTTGCGAGCGCGGACCGATAATCATCGACCTCCGCGGTCACGGCGAGCAGGACGGTGGGACGGCTCATGGAACTCCCTTCGGTGCTCCCGGCGCATCACCCACGCGCCGGACCGCACCAGTGTCGTCCGCACCCCTCAGGCCGACAATGGGACCTGGGCGGGACCACGACCGCCGAAGGTACTGACCCGCAGGTGGACCCGCGGGTCAAGCGCGATCAGCCGGAACGCAGCATCCGCATGCCGCACTTCGGGCAGTAGAACGCGCCCGCGGTCTGGGCCTCGAAGCCGCAGTGCGCGCAGACCATGCCCGTGCGCATCCCTGCCTGGGGCAGGCGCGCCTGATCGGCGGCGCCCAGGCTGTAGCCCGATGCGACCACCTGCTGGTAGAGGCTCGACATGAGCTTCTGACCGATGCGCTCGGTGTCGCCGCGCAGGCCCTTGCCACCCCAGCCGACGACGGCACGCACGATGAGCTCGCCCGACAGCTCGTCGAAGTGGCTTGCCAGCCCGCCGACGATGGCGTTGTACTCCGGGTAGCCGCTCGTATCGGTCTCGCCGTGCAGCATGCCGCAGATGAACGTGTCGACCGTCATGTCGAGGGCATCGGTCAGCTCGAGGACGTAGAGGCCATGGCGGCCGA
>JBBQMC010000157.1:0-4970 GCA_038328565.1 Candidatus Limnocylindria bacterium | reverse complement strand
AGCGTGCGCGATGCGCCCTCGGTGTGGACGGCGATGATGCGGTCGCCGTCGCGCTCGACCTCCACCACCGGGAATCCCCACTGGAGGCGGCCGCCGGCCGCGAGCAGCCCCCGGCGGAGTGCCTCGTAGAGCCGCAGCCCCGGCACGGACGGCGGCACGCTCACCATCTCGAACGGCGGACCGCCGAGCGCCACCGTCGCCTCGGCGAAGGCGGCGCGGTGGTCGGCGAGGCCGAGCACCGCCGGCAGGCCGACCCGCCAGCCGCCGGGCGGGATCGCCGCGGCGATGGACCGCAGCGCCGCGTGCCGCCATGCCGGGTCGTCGAACTGGCGGGCGAGGGTCAGCGCATTGAGGTTGTGGAGATCCTCGAGACCGGCCAGCTCCACCTCTCGCGCCTCGATCCGTTGCGGGCCGCCCGGCCAGGGACGGCCGCGGAGGTTCTGCGCCGCGAGGCCCGGCCACGCGTCGCGGAAGCGTCGGATCCCGACGAGGAGGAGCCCCATGCCGCGCCACGGCTCGAGGAGCGGGGCCTGCGCGGCGGGCAGCACGGACGCGGCACGGAGCGTCCCGATCGCGGTCGGGACCTGGACGAACGCTGCGTCGAGGTGGCCGGCATATGGGAGGCCGGCGTCGGCGAGGCGCGCGAGGTGCTCGTCGAGCGCGGCCGGCAGCGTCAGCCCCAGGCGCGCGAGCGGGTGCGACCCGTCCGCCGCGAGGCGCGCCAGGCCCTCGCGCGCATTCCGCGTGCCGGGGGGCGCGGCGATGTCCAGTCCGCCGTGCGTCCAGTGTGTCGCGGCCATCCCCTTGGCGGCGACGAAGACGCTCGCGCCGCGCTCGGCGAGCGCGATGCCGCAGCTGAGCCCGGCGAGCCCACCGCCGATGACGGCGACGTCAGCCCGCGCCATCGGTCGTTCCGTCGTCCCGCAGCCCGTCGACGGCCAGCGTGCCACGGAAGATCCCCGCCGTGAGCGCGAGCTCGGCCAACTGGTCGCCCCACGCGATCGGCCGCGTGCCGCGCGTCCGCTCGGCGAGGAACTGGAGCAGCGCAGCGTTCGGGTCGGGGGCGCCCGTCGGCAGCTCCCCGGCGGCGTGACGGCTCGCGAGCAGCGCAGTCGCGCGGATCATGCAGAACGCCCCCTGGCATGGCCCCATCCCGAGCCGGGTCGTTCGGCGCAGGTCGTCGAGCGAGGAATCACCCCGCTCGTCGAGCGCGGCAGCCAATCGGTCACGGGTGACCATCTCGCACTCGCAGACCAGCTCCGCGTCCCCGCCGCCGGTCGCCTCGTGCGTCGCGAATCGGTCGCCGAGCCAGTACGGCCGGCCATGCGCGGGCCGGGGCAGCTCCTCGTCCGCGGTGCGGCACGGCGCGTCGACGCCCAGTGAGGCCGCCACGCGGTCGACCGTCTGCGCCGCCATGAGCCGATACGTCGTCAGCTTGCCGCCGACGATGCTCCACAGCCCCCCGACCCCGTCGCGCCGGCCGTGGTCGATGACGTGGTGTGCGCGGCTGATCTCGCGCGAGTCGTCATGATGCTCGCCCCCTTCGATGTCCGCGGCGTCGTAGAGCGGACGCGCGCCGGCGTAGGCGCGCAGGACGCGCGCGCCGCCGAGCCCGGGCACGAGCCGCTCCCCATCGGCGAGCAGCGCGTCGACCTCCCCGCGTGTAACACGAACCTCGTCGGGGTCCGGTACGGAGATGTCGGTCGTGCCGAGGATGCAGACGGTATGGACCGGCACGATGATGTCGCCGTCGCCAGGCGGGGCAAGGCGGTTGACGACGGTGGCGGTCAGCCGCCGCGAGAGGATGAGCATCGAGCCCTTGCCCGGGCTCATCGCGAGCTCGGCTCCCGCGATCCGGGCCACCTCGCCGGCCCATGCCCCGGCGGCGGACACGATGGCGCGGCAGGCGATGGTGCGCCGCTCGCCGGTATGGCGGTCGAGCAGGACCGCCGCCGCGACCGCTCCGTCGACCGCACGCTCGACGTCCACCAGCTCGTGGTAGCGCCACGCCTCCGCGCCATGCTCCCGGGCGCTGGCGAGGTTCGCGTCGACGAGCTCCCACGGCTCGAGCGACGCGTCGGGGACGCGGTAAGCGGCGCGGATCCGGCGGTTGAGGAGGGGCTCGGCGGCGAAGAGGTCGTCGAGCGCCACCGCCTCGGCCTCGATGCCCGCCGCCGCGCACGCCGCGGGGAAGCGGTCAAGGTAGTCGTCCGGGCCGTCCGGGGTGGCGACGAAGTAGCCGCCGGTCAGCTCGAGCGCGGCGGGCGCGATGCGCCGCAGGATCGCGTTCTCGGCGGCGCAATGGCGGGCGGAGAGCGGGTCGCTCTCGACGTAGCGCGCACCGGAGTGGAGCAGGCCGTGGTAGCGACCGCTCGTGCCCGACGCGAAGTCGCCGCGCTCGACGAGGAGCGAGCGAATGCCCCGCATCGCCAGGTCCCGAAGGATGCCGGCGCCGGTCGCGCCCCCGCCGACGACGAGGACGTCGACCTCGGAGCGAGCCGGCGCGCGGGTCACGTTCGACCGCCCCGCAGGATGGGCAGCGCGCCGCGCAGGTAGTCCCAGCCGGAGACAACGGTGAGCACCGTCGCCACGACCATGATCCACAGGCCGGCGATCTCGAGCGTCGGGCCGGCGCCGGTGGCGGCGATCGGTCCGCCGGTCGCGCCGTCCCAGCCGAGGAGCAGGATCGCCATGCCGGCCAGGGTCGTCGCGGTCTTGCCCTTGCCCAGCGCGCGGGCGGGGATGACGACGTTCGCCGCTGCCGCCACCTGGCGGACGCCCGAGATCACGAGCTCGCGGATGATGATCGTGGCCACCATCCACGTCGGCAGCAAGCCCACCTCGACCATGGCGACGAGCACGCCCGCGACGAGGACCTTGTCCGCGGTGAGGTCCATGAAGACGCCGAGCGGCGAGACCTCGTCCCGGCGACGGGCGAGCCACCCGTCCGCCCAGTCGGTGAGGGACGCGAGCGCGAAGACGACGAAGGCCGCCAGGCCGGTCCCCGGCGCGGCGATGAGGACGAGCGCACACACGACCGGCGTCGCGAGGATGCGCGCCACGCCGAGCAGGTTCGGGGCGGAGCTGATTCGCGCCGGCCGCACGGCGACGGGCTTGGAGTCGAGTGCCGGGTCAGCCACGCGTGAGCTCCTCCTTCTGACCGATGCGTCGCTCGGTGCCATTTCGCAGGCGGCCGATATTGTCGCTGTGCGCCCACGTCACGAGCAGGCCGGCGGCCAACGCGTAGGCGACGCCGGCCCACGGCGCGAGGCCGACGGCGGCGAGGAGCGCCACGACGATCGGCGCCAGCAGCGAGCCGGCGACCGAGCCTGCCGACACGAAGCGCCAGCGCCAGACGACGAACAGGACGATCGGGGCCAGGATCAGCACCGCGAGCGGCGCGAGCGCGCCGAGCGCGCCGGTCGAGGTCGCGACCCCGCGCCCGCCGGTGAAGCGGATGAAGACGGACCAGATGTGGCCAACGATGGCCGCGAAGCCGGCCGCGGCGGCGACCCACGGCGCGCTGCCCGCGGGCCCGGCGGCGTAGAGCGCGTAGGCGAGGAGCACGGCGGCCACGCCCTTGCCGACGTCGAGGACGAAGACGGTGGCGGCCGCACGCGCACCGAGGGTGCGGAGCGCATTCGTCGCCCCCGTGCGATGCGAGCCGAAGTCGCGGATGTCGATCCCCCGCATCAGCCGGCCAAGGATGAGGCCGAACGGCAGCGCGCCGAGCAGGTAGCCAAGGAGCACGAGGACGGCCGCGCCCGGCAGGCCGGTCACGAGCGCGTCCCGAGCTTGTCCATCCCGGCCGCGTCGTCGGCCGCGGCGGCCACGCCGTCGACGCGGTCCCCGGCGCTCGCCTGGACCGCGGCGATGAAGGCGCCCTCGACGACCGGCCCGCCGGAGAGGCGCACCCGGGCGGCGACGTCGCGCGGCACCAGCTCCTCGAGGGCGAGCTGCGTCGCCAGCACGGCGCCGCCCAGATCGGCGAGGATCACGGCCCCCGCGCCGGCGTCGGCGCGCGCGATCGCGGCCGCGATGCGCGCCGCATCGGTACCGATGCTGCCGTCGGCCATCCCGCCGGCGGCGACGAGCCGCGGGCCGTCGGGGTCCAGATTGGCGAGCTGACGGACGAGGTCGACCGTCGCCTCCGCGACCGCGGCCGAGTGCGAGACGACCACGATCCCCACCGGCTCATCGGGCATGCGTCACCAGGGCCCCTGCGTGGCGTAGGTGGGGCGGCGCGGGCGCCGCCCCCATCGGTCCGATCCTAGTGCTCTTCCCAGTCGAGCGCTCGCTGGACCGCCTTCTTCCAGCCCTTGAACAGCTTCTCGCGCTTGTCCGCGTCCATCTGGGGCTCGAAGCGACGATCGAGGGCCCAGTTGCTCGCCACGTCGCCGGTGTCCTTCCAGAAGCCCACCGCCAGGCCGGCGAGGTAGGCGGCCCCGAGCGCCGTCGTCTCCGCGACCTGCGGCCGCTCCACCGGCACGCCGAGGATGTCGGCCTGGAACTGCATGAGGTCGTTGTTCACGACCGCACCGCCATCGACCTTGAGCTCGGAGAGCTTCACGCCGGAGTCGGCCTGCATCGCCTCGAGCACCTCGCGGGTCTGGTAGGCCATCGAGTCGACCGTCGCCTTCGCGATGTGCTCGATGGTCGATCCGCGGGTGAGGCCCACGATCACGCCGCGCGCGTACTGGTCCCAGTACGGCGCTCCGAGGCCGACGAAGGCGGGCACCATGTAGACGCCCTCGGTGTCGGCGACCTTGCCGGCAAGCTTCTCCACGTCGGCGGAGTTCGTGATCACCCGCAGCCCGTCGCGGATCCACTGCACCGCCGCGCCGGCGATGAAGACCGATCCCTCGAGGGCGTACGTGACCTTCCCGTCATAGCCCCACGCCACCGTGGTGAGCAGCCCGTTCTTGGACGGCACCGCCTCCTCGCCGGTGTTGATGAGCATGAACGCGCCA
>JBBQMC010000156.1:0-4993 GCA_038328565.1 Candidatus Limnocylindria bacterium | reverse complement strand
CGTGGAATGGGGAGAGCTCGACTACCTCGTCGTCGACCTTCCGCCCGGCACCGGCGACGCGGCGCTCAGCCTCAGCCAGCTCATCCCGCTGACGGGGGCGGTCGTCGTCACCACGCCCCAGGAGGTGTCGCTGGCGGACGCGCGCAAGGCGATCGCGATGTTCACCAAGGTGAACGTGCGGACCCTTGGCGTGGTGGAGAACATGTCGGGCTTCATCTGCCCGAACTGCAACGAGGAGCACGACATCTTCGGCTCCGGCGGCGGGGAGAAGATCGCGCGCGAGCTCGAGCTCGACGTGCTCGGCCGCATCCCGCTCGAGCCGGGCGTGCGGACGGGTGGCGATGCCGGCGTGCCGATCACCTCGCCCCAGTATCCGGGCGGCGGCGATTCGCGAGCCACAGAGGCGCTCCGCGAACTCGCGCGGACCGTTGCCGGACGCGTGAGCGTCGTGGCCGCGCCCTTCGCGGGGGTCGGCGCGGCCTGATCGAAACCGGCGGCGGATCGTCCGGCCGCGGCGCGACCATCGGGGGATTGTCCGCGCTCCCGCTCGCTGACCAGAATGCGCCATGCGCATCGCGGTCATCTCCGATCTCCACGCGAACCTGCCTGCCCTGCGCGCGGTCGTTGACGATGCCGCGCGGATCGGGTGCGACGAGCTATGGTGCCTCGGCGACGTCGTCGGGCGCGGGCCGCACCCGAACGAGGTCTGCGCCGAGCTCCAGCGTCTCGGGATCCCCGTCGTCCAGGGCAACTGGGACGAGGCGGTGGGCATGGATCGCGACCAGCCCGGCACGCTGTGGCCGAGCTCGGACACCGAGGCCGCCGGCCTGGCCTCGCTGGCCTGGACGCGCGAACAGGTCACCGATGAGCACCGCCGCTGGCTCCGCTCGCTGCCCATGACGCTGCGCCTCCCGGCGGAGGATCGGAGCGCGCTCGTCTTCCATGGCTCGACCGTCCGGCAGGGCGAATACCTGTGGGCGAACCGCCCATCACGGGCCTTCGCGCGCATCGCCGCCGATGAGGGCGACGACCTCTTCTGCTTCGGCCATACCCACGAGTCGTTCCACCGGGTGGTGGGACCGGCGCACTTCGTTGCGGCCGGCTCGGTGGGCTGTGGCGGCGACGGCGACGCCCGGGCGCGCTACGCGGTCATCTACGTCGGCGGTGACATCGTGGTCGGCTTCCGGAGCGTCGACTACGACCACGCGCCGGTCGTGGCGGATCTCGCCGCCGCCGGGCTTCCGGTCGACCTGCTCGGCGTGCCGCCGGCGCAGCATCCCCGCGTCGCCGCTTGATCGGTAGCTCGCTCAGGCGGTTGGGGTCGGCTTCTCGGCGTCGGTCCGCGGTTGCGGCCCGGCGCGCTTCTCGCGCTTCTCGCGCGTGAATGGCCGTCCCACCGCCGCCGGCGCCATGCTCCGTCCGACGACACCGGCGAGGATGATGATCGTGATGAGGTACGGCACGGCGCTGTAGACCTGTGATGGCACGGCCGCGAGGAAGCTGCCGAGCGCACCCTCCGGCGGTCCGAAGCGCACGGCGCGCTGGATCCCCTCCGACGCCGTGAACAGGATCGCCGCCCCGAACGCCCCGACCGGGGTCCAGCGGCCGAAGATCAGGGCGGCGAGGGCGATGAACCCGCGCCCGTTCGTCATCTCCCCCTGGAACGAGTTGCCGAACTCGATGGTCAGGTAGGCGCCGGCGAGACCGGCGAAGACGCCGCCGAGGATGACGTTCCGGTACCGCAGCGCGATGACGTCGATCCCCACCGTCTCGGCCGCCTCGGGGTGCTCGCCGACGGCCCGCGTGCGCAGGCCCCAGCGCGAGCGGAAGAGGAGGACCTGGAGGAGGATCACCGAGACGAGGAGCGAAAGGCCGATGGGGCCACGGGCGAGCAGCGCGTTGAAGAGCCAGCCGACCCCGGGCAGATCGGTGAGCCAGGCCGGCGGCTGCCAGGCGGCGAACTGGCCGGCAGACGGGGGCGCGGACTGGCTGATCAACAGGTTGAGGTACCCGGTGATGCCGACCGCGAAGATGTTGATGATGGTCCCGGAGATGATCTGGTCGGCGCGCACCGTGATCGAGAGCCACGCGTGGACCAGGGAGACGAGCATCGCAGCCACGATCGCCGCCGCGAGGCCGATGAGCAGGGCCGGTGTGGCGCCGAGCAGACCTGGTTGGGCATGGAGGAGCTGCGCGGTCAGCGACGCCGTCCACCAGGCCACGAACGCGGCCGTGAGCATCATGCCCTCGATGCCGATGTTGACCACGCCGGAGCGCTCGTTCATGAATCCGCACAGCGAGCCGAGGGCGATCGGCGTCGCCGCGCTCACGATGGTCGGCGCGATGATCGGCATCACGCTGATGAGGTAGCCGATGAACTGGAAGAGGATCCCGACGACGGGGATCCCGTACAGGCCGTCGATCACTTGGCGACCTGCTCGCCATACGAACGGGTGACGGTCTGAATCTCCGACACCCCGGCCCCCGCCATGCGGACGCGGAAGACGGCGCGCACGAGGAGCTCGGCGGCGAGGAAGAAGAGGATGACCGCCTGGAGGACGTTGATCATCTGGACCGGGATGCCGGCCTGGATCTGCATGAGCCCCGATCCCGCCCGCATCGCGCCGAAGAGGATCGCGGCGAGCAGGATGCCGACCGGGTGGGCGCGGCCGAGGAGTGCGACGGCGATGGCGTCGAATCCGACCGAGGTGGCGTACGCCGCCGGCAGGTGGTGCACCTTGCCGAGCACCTCGATCGTGCCCGCGAGGCCGGCGAGGAGGCCGGAGATCGCCATCGTCAGAACGATGAGCGAGCGAGCGCCCATGCCCGCATAGCGTGCCGCGTCCGGGTTCGCACCCACCGTCCGGATCTCGAAGCCGAGCGTGCTGCGGAACAGGAGCCAGGCGATGATCGGGACCGCGACGAGGGCAAGGAGGATGCCGAGATGCCCGTCACGACCGATGAGGATCGGCAGGGTGGCGGTCGTGATGGTCTCTGTCCGGGCGAACGTGGCGTGCGCGCCGCGCAACGGCCCGGAGGCCGCGTAGGCGATGATCTGGATCGCGACGTAGTTGAGCATGATCGTGGTCACCACCTCGTGGGCGCCGGTGAACGCCTTGAGGAAGCCGGGGATGAAGCCATACGCCAGCCCGGCGATCGCGCCCGCGAGCACGGTCGCCGGGATCGCGACGATCGGCGGCAGGCCGGCGGTGGCGACGCCGGCTGCGGCTGCGGCCAGCGCACCGATGAGGAACTGGCCCTGGGCGCCGATGTTGAACAGGCCCGCCTTGAAGCCGAGGCCGATGGCAAGGCCGGCGAGCACGAGCGGCGCGGCCTGCGCCATGGTGCTGACGATCGCGTTCAACGAGCCGAAGGAGCCGACGACGAGCGCCCAGTAGGCGGTGAGCGGGAGCCCGGGGTCGAGGTGTCCCCGCACGAGCGGGCTCGATGCGATCATGATCACCGCCCCGACGACGAGCGCGAGCACGATGGCGAGTGCGGGGATCAGCACGAGGCTCCGCGTCCTCGCTGCCGCGGATTGGCGCCGGGGCGCGTCGGGCACCGCGGCCTGTTGCGGTGCGCTGGCCCGCAGGGAATCGGAGGTCGTGGGACCGTCGGTCATTTCGCGTCCTCCGGAGCCGTGGTGGTCGCCGCTCCCTCGCGTGACAGGCCACCCGTCGCCATGAGCAGGCCGACCTCCTCGCGGTTGGTGGTCCGCGCATCCACGACGGCGACGATCTCGCCGCGGTACATCACCCCGATCCGGTCCGAGAGCTCGAGCACCTCGTCGAGCTCCGCCGACACGAGCAGCACGGCGCACCCCTTGTTGCGGCGGTCGATGACCTGGCGATGGATGAACTCGATGCTGCCGACGTCGAGGCCACGCGTGGGCTGGTCGAGGACGAGGAGGACCAGCTCGCCGTCGAACTCGCGCGCCACGACGACCTTCTGCTGGTTCCCGCCGGAGAGCGCGCCGGCGAGGACGGCCGCCGATGGCGTCCGCACGTCGTACTCCTCGATCGCAGTCGCCGCATAGCGCTCGATCGCCGCCTCGTCGCGAACCATGCCGCGTGCGTACGGCGGGTGGTAGTAGTCGTTCAGCACGAGGTTGTCGGTGAGCGGGAAGCTGAGCACGAGCCCGTAGCGGTGGCGGTCCGCCGGCACGAAGCCGACACCCCGCTGGTGGAGCAGGCGGGGTGACGCCCCGGTCACGTCGCGCCCCATGAGGACGACCTTGCCGCTCGCGGCGCGACGCAGGCCGAGCAGCGACTCGACGAGCTCGTCCTGGCCGTTGCCCGCCACCCCGGCGATGCCGAAGATCTCGCCCTGGCGGACGTCGAAGCCGATGCCATGGACCACCTCCTGGCTGCGTGCGTCCTTCACGACGAGTCCGCTCACCTTCAGGGCGGAATCGCCGGGATGGCTCTCGCCGCGGTCGACCGTGAGCTGCACATCACGACCGACCATCAGCTCCGCCAGGTCATCCTCGTTCGTCTCCCGTGGCACCCGGGTGCCAACGACCCGGCCGCGACGGATGACCGTGATGCGGTCCGCGATCTCGAGGACCTCGTTGAGCTTGTGGCTGATGAAGACGATCGCCGTGCTGAGCTCCGTTGTGAGCTGGCGGAGGACGGTGAAGATCTCCCGCGTCTCCTGCGGGGTGAGGACTGCGGTTGGCTCGTCGAGGACGAGCACCTCGGCCTGGCGGTAGAGGGCCTTGAGGATCTCGACCCGCTGCTGCCAGCCGACGGACAGTGAGCCGACCTTGGCGTCGGGGTCCACCTCGAAGCCGAAGCGGCGGCCGAGCTCCCGGATGCGGGTGTGCGCAGCGGTCCGGTCGAGGAAGATCGGGTTCGCCATCGGCTCGTCGCCGAGGAGGATGTTCTCCGCAACCGACAGCACAGGGACGAGCATGAAGTGCTGATGCACCATGCTGATCCCGCGGTCGATCGCGTCCGAGGGGCCGGCGATCGTGACCGGCCTGCCGTTGAGC
>JBBQMC010000155.1:0-5068 GCA_038328565.1 Candidatus Limnocylindria bacterium | reverse complement strand
GGGGCATCCCGACCCGGTGACACGGTTCGTCGTCACCCAGCCGTTCAAGCCTGGGCCGCCGGGCAAGCCCCCGAAGCACGACGGCCTCGACATCGACAACGGCGGCCTGCGCGGCGATCCGATCATCGCCATCGCCGACGGCACGGTCGTGCCTCACGTTGCTGATCTCCATCGGGCCAACATCGTCCGCATCCAGCACGACGCCCACTGGAGCAGCGGTTACGCCCATCTCCGCGACGTCCTGATCGAGCTCCACCAGCCGGTGAGCCGTGGCGACCTCATCGGTTCGCTCGGCCACACCGGCATGGTCACCGGACCGCATCTCCATTTCGACATCAGCTTCGACGGCAGGCGCCAGGATCCCTGGCCGTTGCTGGAACAGAACCAGACCGATGAGGAGGACTTCATGCCGCTCCCCCTGCGCGAGCGCTACGAGCGCTGGACGGTCCCCGCCGGAACGCGCTTTTTCACCGATGGCCCGGGCATCGGTCTCGAGAAGCACTTCACGGTGGAGGTGAAGCTCCAGACCGTCGCGGCCTCGGCGGACGGCGAGTGGCGGCTGCTCCGCTTCCAGAATTCCGCGACCGCACCCCGGGAGCTGCTGTACGTGCGCCGCTCGCAGCTCGTGCCGAAGGTCGCAGCCGGCGAGCCGAAGTACGACGCGCGCGTCGTGTCGGCGATCAAGGCGCCATGACGATGAGCGTCAGCAGCATGGCCGACATGGCGTTTGCCCGGCGCAAGGACGTCGGTAAGACCGATGAGGGTCTCCCGAACCTCGACCGCGTGGCCGAGGAGAAGGGCCAGAAGCGTGAGACGGCGACAACGGCATCGTCGGCCATCTCAGCCATCGCGGCCTACATCCCGACCGAGGTCCTCACCGTCTACATCGCGATCCTGGCGACGTTCGGCGTGACGGAGACGTCCGCGGGCAGATCAGCAGCCACGCCGCTGGCGCTCTACGTCGCCTTCCTCATCCTACGCGCCCGTCGTGGTGTGGGGCCTCTACGCGGCAAGGGCTCGCCAGGCAAACCGGCCGCTTCCGGCCTCGCTCGCCGCCTGGCCGAAATGGGAGATGGTCGCCGCCGCGATCGCCTATGCCGTGTGGGCAGCCGCGCTCCCCGCGTCGCCCCTCGGCGCCTTCTCATGGTTCAACCAGGCGGCGGCCGGCGTTATGGCTCTCATCGCCTCGATGCTGCTCGGCGTCTTTGCGCCGGTCTTCGCGTCGAACACGCTCGCCAACAAGTAGTCGAACCGACCGGCGAACTCTTATCTCGCGGCCATGTCCGTACTGTCGGACAGCGCCAAAGCCACCGCGTCCGTGGGCCGCGTGCGGGACGGCCTGACGGCGTCATTGCTCCGCTGACGCGTCCCGCAGCCGCTCGAGGCCATCCAGCAGCAGGTCCAGGGCAAACTCGAACTCCCACTGGTCATCGCAGCCGGTGCCGACCACCGTCGCGTCGTCGTGCAGCACCTGCCGGACGATCTCGGTGATGTGGGGGTACTGGGTCGCCATCTGGGCGAGCATGACCGCCTTCATCTCGTCGCCCGCTGAAACGCTCGAGCTGTCGTCGAAGAGCTCCTGGCTGAAGCCCAGGACACGGCTGCCGAGGGCGTGGAAGCCGTGGTGCAGAAGGTCGACGGTGAAGCCGCCACGGCGGAGGATGCCGGCCATCGAGTCCATGTACCGCATGATCGCCTGGCTCGCCTGCGTGCGCGAGACGATCACGGCCGATGCCCACGGATGGCGCAGCATCGTGCGCCGCGCCGACAGGATCCGGTTGCGTGCCGCTGTCTTCCACGGGCCCGTTTCGGGCGCGGGCTCGATCTCGCCGAGGATCGCGTCGACCATCCCGTCGAGGAGGTCCTCCTTGCCGCCCACGTGGTTGTAGAGGGACATCGCCTCTACGCCCACCTCCTGGCCCAGGCGGCGCATGCTGAGGGCGTCGATCCCCTCGCGATCCGCGAGATCGATGGCGGCGCTCAGCACCCGCTCACGGTTCAGCGGCTCCCGTCGCGTGCTGGAAAGTTGGGTCCGCGCCGTCACGCGCTCACTCTAGCCCGCTCTTGCGTTCGAATGCTTGACATGCTTACGTCGTATGTACTAACTTACGACCTAAGTTTACACCGTATGTACAGAAGGCAGGTCGAGCAGCATGTCCACCACCCCATCGGTCGAGGCCGCGGCCCCGGAGACCACGAAGCCGGCTCCGTTCTTCCCACGCTGGTTCATCCGCTCCGCGTGGGTCATCCATCGGGCCATCTACAACGTCACCGGCGGACGCATCGGTCTGAAGCCGGCGACCGAGCAGGCGTGGGGCATGATGCGGCTGAAGACGGTCGGCCGGAAGAGCGGCAAGCAGCGCGTCGCGATCCTCGGCTACTTCGAGGACGGCCCGAACCTCGTCACCCTGGCGATGAACGGCTGGGGTGCGCCGGAGCCCGCCTGGTGGCTCAACCTCCAGGCGCGGCCGGACACGGTCGTGAAGGTGGCCGGCAAGGGATGGCTTCCCGTTCGCAGTCGCGTGGCGACCGCCGAGGAGCGGCCCCGCCTGTGGGCGCGCTGGGGCGAGTACAACGGCGAGCATTTCGAGGCCTGGGCCGCGCGTCGACCGGGGGAGACCGCGGTGGTCATCCTCGAGCCGCGCGGCTGATCCGCCGCCGCCTCGACCGCGTTGCACCCGGGGCAATACTTCGGGACCGAACCCCTGGAACGGCGCCGCCGACCCTCATTCCTTGCGGCGGGGGCAAATCACCGGGGTTTGGCGCGCCTTCGATCCCGATTATTTGCCGCCGGCGCAACACAGCAGCGCAAGACTGCCACGGAGTGTCAGGTGCTCCCGCTAGGCTGCTTGCGTGACCGATGCGCTGCGCGTGATCCTCGAGCTGGGGCCGAAGCGACGCCGCTTCGCTGCCGGCGCCCAGGATTGGCCCGGCCTGGACCGATGGGGCACGTCCGAGGACGAGGCGATCGCGAAGCTCACCGCCTATCTCCCCCGCTACGCTGACGTCGCGAAGCGCGCCGGGCTCGCCACCGCGTTCGCGAGAGTCGGCGACCCCAACGTCGTCGAGCGCGTGGCGGGCAACACGTCGACCGATTGGTGGGGCGTGCCCCACGTCCCCTCGAAAGTCGAGGCCGAGGTCCTCTCGGCCCAGGACCTCGAGCGACGGCTGAAGCTCCTCCAGGCAACCTGGGACCGCTTCGACGATGCCGTCGCGCACGCGCCGAACGCGCTCGCGAAGGGGCCGCGAGGCGGCGGTCGAGATCGCGACGAGATCATCCCTCATGTCTATGGCTCCGAGCGCTATCAGTGGTGGCGCAAGGTCGGGATCCGCGAGCCGGACGATGTTCGCCTGACGCCGAGACGGCTCGCCGCCATTCGGCACCGCTACCTCGACGCGATTCGCACCTACAACGCGGAAGGCCGCCTCGCCCTCCGCTGGCCGATCCAGTTCCTCGTCCGCCGCACCGCGCAGCACGCCATGGACCACGCCTGGGAAATCGAGGACCGTAGCGCCTCGAGCTGACGACTCGTGCAATCACCAGGCGCGGTGAGCTACCGTCCCGCAACTTCCCCGCACGAGGTCGCCGCGTCCATGTCCTCCGAGATCGTCCCCGAGAAGACCGCCGACGCGCTTGTCGGACGCCTCTTCGAGCAGAGCATCGGCATGTTCGATGTCATGAGCGTCTACGTCGGCGATCGGCTTGGTCTGTACCGATCCCTCCGCGACGACGGCGCGGCCACGCCCACCCAGCTGGCGGAGCGCGCCGGGATCGATGCCCGCTATGCCCGGGAATGGCTCGAGCAGCAGGCCGTCACCGGCCTGCTCGACGTGGACGAGGCCGGCGCCGCAGCCGAAGCGCGCCGCTACTCGCTGCCCGAGGGCCACGCGGCGCCACTGCTCGACCCGGACAGCCCCTACTCGATCGCCCCGCTCGCCCGTTCGGTCGTGGCCTGCGCGAAGGTGCTCCCCCAGCTGCTGGAGGCGTATCGGTCCGGTGGCGGCGTCGACTGGGCGGACTATGGCGAGGACATGATCCAGGCCCAGGGCGACTTCAACCGGCCCTGGCTCGTGGGCTCGTTCGGGACTGAGATGCTGCCTGCGATGCCGGAGATCCACGCGCGGCTGAGCGCCGACCCGCCGGCGCGCGTGGCCGACGTGGCGTGCGGGGTCGGCTGGGCGGCCATCGCCATCGCCTCCGCCTACCCGAACGTGACCGTGGAGGGCTTCGACCTCGATCCGTCGTCGATTGCGCTCGCCAGGGAGAACGCCGCTCGCGCCGGTGTCGGCGACCGCGTCACGTTCGCGGTCCGGGATGCTGGCGATCCAGCGGCGACCGGCCAGTACGACCTGGCGGTCATCGTCGAGGCGATCCACGACCTGGCGCGGCCGGTCAAGGCCCTGGCTGCCGTGCGTCAGATGCTCAAGCCCGGCGGGATCGCACTGGTTGCCGACGAGAAGACACGCGACGCCTTCATCGCGCCGGGCGACGAGGTCGAGCGCATCTTCTACGGGTTCAGTATCTTCACCTGCCTGCCGGCGGCCATGACCGATCCGCAGAGCGCCGCGACCGGCACGGTCATTCGCGAGGACACGATGCGCCGCTACGCCTCCGCGGCCGGCTTCACGTCCATCCGCCGCCTCGACGACCCGACGCCAGAGATGCTCCGCTTCTACGAGCTCTCCGGTTGACCGATCCCTTCCGTGGTCAGCGGTCGAACCGCCAGCGTGTCGCACCGTGCGGCTCGGCGGTGCCGACGCCGAACACGGTGTGGAACGTGAATCGGTAGACGTTCCACGGCGGCGGGCCGGCGCTCGGCGCGCTGTACGGAGCGGTGAATGCATCGCCCTCGACCTCCGCCGGCCAACCCACGTCGCGATACCGCGCCGCGAGCCGTTCCAGGGTCGGGGTATCGGTCACCCGGACTGCCTCACCCTCGAAGACGAGGTCGAGCCCTGTCAGTTGGCAGGCCAGCGTGCAGGCGGGCTTGGCGGTCAGGTTGCGCCCCTTGCGCGTGCCCGGCCCGATCACCATGTAGAAGTCACCGTCGTCCCAGACCGCGCCGAC
>JBBQMC010000154.1:0-5085 GCA_038328565.1 Candidatus Limnocylindria bacterium | reverse complement strand
AGCGGATCTGGCCGGTGGCGCCATCCTCGGTCTCGAAGTCGTCCTCGTACTCCGGAGCCGTCTCCACGGCGCGGCCGAGCGCCGTCTCCTCATCGTCGCCGTCGACGAGGATCACGCGATCCTCGACGAGGTACGGCACCTCGTCGTCGCCGAGGAGGTAGGTGTAGCGGAGCTCGACGGCGAACCAGCCAGAGGGGTCGACGGCCGCGGCCTCGTCGACCAGCAGCGGCTCGAGCGCCGGATCATCAGGACTCGTGGCCGCATGCCCGTTCCTGCTCATCGCCGATCCTCCAGCTATGCGTCGGGTGGCTCGTTCCCCATGACCGTCTGCGACTGCTCGCGCAGGAACTGCTGGACGTAGTACGGGCCGAGCCCGTTCTTGCCGGAGCTGCCGGACCCCTTCCAGCCGCCGAAGCTCTGGATGCCGGGCCAGGCACCGGTGGTGGCGCCGGCGCGGCGGTTGACGTACACGACCCCGGCCTGGATGCCGTCGAGGAAGCGCTTCGCCTCGTGCGGGTCGTCGGTGAAGATGCCGGCGGTGAGGCCGTAGTCGCTGCCGTTCGCCTGCTCCAGCGCCTCGTCGAGCGAGTCGACCTCGCCCACGACCACGAGCGGCACGAACAGCTCGTCGCGGAAGAGGCGGTGGCTGACCGGCAGGTCGGCGACGACGGTGGGGGTGGGGAAGTAGCCGCGCTCGGTGTCCGCGTCGCTGAGCACCTCGCCGCCGGCGACGATCCGGCCGCCGTCGCGCTTCGCCTCGTCGACCGCATCGCTGAACGTGCGGAGCGCGCGCTCGTTGATGACCGGTCCCATCCAGTTCTCGCGCCGCGTCGGGTCGCCGACGCGCACCGCCTTCGCCTTGACCGCAAGCTTCTCGAGGAACGCGTCCGCGACCTCCCGCTCCACGTAGACGCGCGAGTTGGCGCTGCACTTCTGGCCGTCGAACCCGAACGCCGAGCGCATGACGCCCTCCGCAGCCATGTCGAGGTCGGCGTGGCGCGTGACGATGGCGGGGTTCTTGCCGCCCATCTCGGTGATGATCGGACGGGGGTAGTCGCGGGTGAAGCCCCTGTAGAGCCGCATCCCGACCTCGTAGCTGCCGGTGAAGACCATGCCGCCGATGTCGGGGTTCTCCTCGAGCTCGGCGCCGACCGTGTCGCCCGGGCCGGTGACGAGGTTGACGACGCCGGCCGGCACCCCGACCTCGCGCAGCACGCCGCAGAAGAGGTACGCCATGAGGGGCGCGTCCGACGAGGGCTTCATGACGACGGTGTTGCCGGCCAGCAGTGCGCCGGCCGCCGGCCCGCCGGAGAGCGCCATCGGGAAGTTGAAGGGGCTGATGACCGCCCACACGCCGTGCGGCTTCAGCACGCTCCGGGTGTGCTCCTCCGGCGAGAGCGAGCCCATCGGCTGCACGAACCCATCGTGGCGCTCCATCGTGTCGCCGTAGTAGCGGATGAGGTCGGCGGTCTCCTCGACGTCGCCGAGTGCCTCGAGGCGGTTCTTGCCGACCTCGAAGCTCATGAGCGCCGCGTAGAGGAACTGGCGCTCGCTGATGAGGTCGGCGGCGCGCCGCAGCATCTCGAGGCGCTTCCGCCAGCCGAGGTTGCGCCAGGCCGGGAAGGCGGCGTGGGCGGCGGCGATGGCGTCCCGCGCATCCTCCCGCGTTCCGACCGGAAAGCGGCTGACCACGAGGTCGGCATCGATCGGCGAGCGATCCTCGAACGTCGCAGTGCCGGCTCGCTCCTCGTCGCCGATGAGCATCGGGTAGGTCCGGCCGAGCATGGCCCGCGCGTCGCCGACGGCCGCGTCGTAGGCGGCCTGGAGCTCCTCGTTGTCGGCCGACAGCGTGGCGTACGTGATCTTCATGCGGGGCGTGGTGGTGGCCATGCGATCGATCGCCTCCGGTGCGGTGCGTCCTCGGATCGCGGCGCGCGGCGCGGCGCGGCTCGCGGGATCTGGTGCGGCGGCCATTATCGCACCGAGGCGCTCGCTGGCCGCCGTTTGGGGCTGGACAACGCCGAAGGCCAGGCTCCGGGGGGAGAAGAGCCTGGCCTTCGGACGCGAGGATCATAGGGCGACCGCGCGAGGCGCGCAAGGCCCTTTCCGTCACCGTTTCAGGAGCGGATTGCCGCCTCCGACCCGGAACCTGCCGGCACCCCGCGCGCGCGATGGAAGAGCGCCAGCTTCAGCTCAAGCGACGAGCGGTGCGGCCCCATCAGGTAGGCGCGCCCGCGATCTCCGTAGAGGCGCGGAAGCAGCTCGTGCGCCGTCGCCTCGTCGCCGAGGTCGAGGCGGGCATGGACGACCTTGATCTTGAAGCCGTGGCGCAGCCACCAGCCGGTGCGCCGCTGGGTGGCGTCCAGCGCATGCCGCATCACCTCCGGCTCGAGCAGGGCGGCGACGTCGTCCCGGCCGTAGTGACCGATGACGACGAGGCGGCCGCCGGGCCGCAGCACGCGCATCGCCTCGGCGACGGCCGGCAGCGAGTCGTCGTCCGCCGCGACGAGGCCGGTGAGCACGACGTCGACCGCGCCGTCCCGGAGCGGCAACGCGGCGGCCGAGCCGGCAACGATGCGCAGGTTCGGCTGGTGGGAGGCTGCCACACGACGCCGTGCCTCGTCGAGGAGCGCGGGGTCGTCCTCGATTCCATACGTGCGTCCCGTGCGACGCGCCAGGAGGAGGGGGTAGTGGCCGATCCCCGTGCCGACGTCGGCGACCCGCTTGCCGCCGAGGGGAACGATGCGCTCGAGCGCAGCCAGCAACCGCCGCTCCGGGTCGATGGCGGCCGACAGCCGGGCGTGGAGCTCCGGATCGAGCTCGCTCCATGGCGGCAGAAAAGGATGGAAGCGGGTCACGGGGCGCTCACGCGCACCTCGGCGGGGTGGCCGTCCGGGCCGGTGAGGAGCGCCTCGCCGGCGAGCACCTGGAGGTCGAAGGCGACGGGGCCGGCCGCGTGGCGGGTGGCGAAGAGCGGGATCTCGAGCGTCATGCCAGGGTCCATCGGCCCGTAGCCCAGCGAGGTCGTGCCGGCGGGCTCGCCACGCTCGCCCGGCCCCTCCACCCATTTCGTCCAGCGGGTCGACGCCGTCAGTGGCGGGCCGCCCTCGCGGATCCGGTCCTCGCTCGGCTGGAACGGGGCGAGGAAGACGGTGGCGGCCAGCGCCGTCGGCCAGCGGAGGACGACCTCGTCGATGCGACTCGTGCTCCGGTTCGTGAGCGAGACCGTGATGCGGCCGCCGGCGTTGGTGAGCGCGGGCGTCACGGTGATCGCGACCTGCCGCGGATCGGTGCTCGGCGGGAGGTCGAGCGACAGGCTGGGCTCCGGCGTCGGCGACGGTGCGCTGCTGGTCGTCGCGGGTACGCTCGGCTTGGGCGTGGGCGAGGGCGACGGGGACGCCGAGGGCGTGGCGAGCGGCGTGGGACTCGACGAGGGCAGGAGGCCGCAGGCGGCGAGCGCGACCGTGGCAAGACCGAGCGCCAGCGCCCGCCCGAGCGGGCGTCCATCACTGCGCATGGCGACCGGGATCGGCGGCGAGCTCGCGAAGCCGATGGCGGATGGCGTAGCCGGCGGCCTCGGCGCGGCTGGCGAGGGCGAGCTTGGCGAGGATGTTCGAGACATAGTTGCGCACGGTCTTCTCCGCCAGCTCGAGCCGTGCCCCGATCTCGCGGTTCGAGGCTCCGCTCGCGACCTCGGCGAGCACGCGCCGCTCCTGTTCGGTCAGCTCGGCGAAGGCCCCGGCCTCCTCGTCGCTTGCAGTCTCGCGCAGCCGCGCGAGGACGGTGCCCGTCACCGCGCCGTCGAGCTTCGACTCACCGGCGGCCACGGCGCGCACGGCGGCGACGAGCTCGTCCGAGCCGATGCGCTTCAGGACGTAGCCGCTCGCCCCCGCGTCGATCGCCTCGAACAGGGCGTCGGCATCGGCGTAGCTGGTGAGCATGACGACCGGTGTGCCGGGCAGGCGACGGGTGATCTCGCGGCAGGCATCGGTCCCGGAGCCGTTCGGCATCCGGATGTCGAGCACCACGACGTCAGGCCGAAGACGCTCGGCGGCGCTGATCGCCTCGAGTCCGGAGCTCGCCTCCCCGACGACCTCGAACCCATCCTGGCGGCCGAGCAGGGCGGCGAGGCCGATGCGCACCACCTCATGGTCGTCGGCGATGAGGATCCGGATCGGAGCCGTTGGCGCGGCGCGGCTCCCGCCGATGGCGTTCGTCATGGTTCGCGGCGCGAAGCCGCGACCGGCATGGTAAGCGAGAGCCGCGTGCCGCGTCCGGGCGCGCTCCTGGTCACGAGGCGCGCGCCGAGCAGCTCGGCGCGGCGGCGCAGGTTGCGCAATCCCTGCGCCGCGTCGTTGTCGGTCGCCTCCACCGCGGCCACGTCGAACCCGATCCCGTCGTCCCGAACCTCGAGCGTCATCTCGTCGGCGGCGAGGCGGAGGGTGAGCGCGACCCGTTGCGCGCCGGCGTGACGGAGGACGTTGCTCAGCGCCTCGCGCACGATGTGCCGCAGCTCGTCGGCCTGGGCGTCGGTGAGCTCCACGCGCCAGGGTCCGTCGACGCGGAGGCTGATCTCGAGCAGGCCGTGGGCACGCAGCTCATCGGCGACCTCGGCGACGAGGCGCTCCGGGTCCCGCGTGTCCAGGCCGGCACTGCGCAGGTCGAAGATCGTGCGCCGGATCTCGCCGGAGATGCGGTTGAGCTCGCCCATGACGACTCGTCCGCCGACCTCGAGCTCCTCGGCGGCGGGGCCGGTGATGCGCTCGCCGACGTGCGACGCGACCGCTTCGAGCTGCAGGCCGGCGGCATAAATCGACTGCACGATGCCGTCGTGGAGGTCGCGGCCGATCCGGTCGCGCTCGCTGGCGAGGAGCTCACGCCGGCGCGCCTCCGCGAGCCGGCGATCGGTCTCCTGCTCGAAGAGCTCGAGGCTGCGCACGACGCCGATCGCCATTGCCAGGCCGACGATCGAGCGCAGCACCTCGATCGGCACGCCGACCGTGTCGAGGACGAGGCGGCTGTTCAGCACCGTGGCCGGCGGCACGGGGCCGACCACGGGGATGAGCGCCTCGACGATCGCGAAGG
>JBBQMC010000153.1:0-5140 GCA_038328565.1 Candidatus Limnocylindria bacterium | reverse complement strand
CAAGGTGACGTTCCCGCTCATCTTCCCCGGCATCCTCGCCGGCGCCCTGCTCGCCTTCGCCCTGTCGATCGACGACTACGTCATCACCTCATTCGTCTCCGGCTCGACCCGCACCTTCCCGCTCTGGGTCTTCGGGGTCAGCCGGCTCGGCGTGCCGCCCGAGGTCAACGTGCTCGGCACGCTGATCTTCGTCACCGCCTTCCTCTTCATCGCCGTCCAGGTCTGGGCGCAGCGGCGGCAGCAGCGGCCGGTGGCCGCCACGCCATGAGCGGCCTCCACATCGGCCAGGCGGCGGACGCGGTCGGGGTGTCGCCCTCCGCGTTGCGACGCTGGGAGCGGGAGGGCCTCGTTCGCCCGCAGCGCTCCGAGAGCGGCTATCGCCTCTACAGCCCCGACGACGTCGCGCGCCTCCGCGCGGTGCGCCGCATGCGTCGCGTCGAGCTCGTAAACGGGCCGGGCGTCCGGCGTCTGCTCGCCCGGGCTGGCGGATCGGCCTCCCGGATCGATGGCGCCCGGCTGCGGCATCTGCGCGAGTCGCACGGCCTCGCCCTGCGCGACGCCGCCGATCGCTGCGGCGTGTCGGCGAGCCACCTGTCGGCCATCGAGCGCGGCAGCGCGAACCCTAGCGTGGCCGCCCTCCAGCGCATCACCCGCGCCTATGACACGACCCTCGTCGAGCTCGTCAGCCCTCACGCCTCCGGCCGCGTCGTCCGCCGCGACGAGCGATCGGTCACCACGCTGGGCGAGGGGGTGCGCATCGAGCAGCTCGCGCTGCGTCCCGGCCAGCTCGAGCCGCAGCTCTTCGTCCTCGAGCCGGGCGCCACCAGCGACGGCGCGTACGCCCACGACGGGGAGGAGTTCCTCTACGTCCTGGCCGGCACGGTGACCGTCTGGATCGGCGTTGACGAGTGCCACGACCTGCGCGTCGGGGACGCGCTGACCTTTCCCTCCACCCTGCCGCACCGCTGGCGCAACACCGCCGGCGAGGAGACGCGCCTGCTATGGATCAACACGCCACCGACCTTCTGACCGATTGGAACGCGCTCCGCGACGGCGTGCCGTCCGTCTGGGCGCGCTACACCGACCTCGTCGTCGCGCGCGGCGAGGGCTCGTGGCTCGAGACCGTCGACGGGGCCCGCTACCTCGACTACACGAGCGGCATCGGGGTCACGAACACCGGCCACGCCCACCCGAAGGTCGCGGCCGCCATCGCGGCCCAGGCGGCGCGCGGCATCCACCTCCAGCAGAACATCGTCTATCACCAGCCCGGGCTGGAGCTCCACGATCGGCTGCCGCGTCGCTTCCCGAACCCGGATCGCAGCGCCGCGTACGGCCTCTTCCTGTCGAACTCGGGCGCCGAGGCCGTCGAGGCGGCCGTGAAGCTCGCGAAGATGGCGACCCATCGGACGAACGTCGTGGCGTTCCGCGGCGGCTTCCACGGCCGCACCCACGGCGCGATGGCGCTCACGAGCTCCGGGGTGAAGTACCGCGGCCATTTCGAGCCGCTCCTCGGCGGCGTCCACTTCGTGCCGTTTCCCTACCCGCTCCGCATGGGCGGTGAGGAGGCGGCGCTGGCCACGACCCTCGAGGCCCTCGACGAGCTGTTCGCCACCCTCGTCTACCCCGACGACGTGGCCGCGTTCATCGTGGAGCCGATCCTCGGCGAGGGCGGGTACGTGATGCCGCCCGACGGCTTTCTGGGCGCGCTGCGCGACGTGGCCGATCGCCACGGCATCCTGCTCGCCGTCGACGAGGTGCAGACCGGCTTCGCGCGCACCAGCCGGTTCTTCGCGACCGAATGGACCGATGCCACCCCCGACATCGTGATCATGGCGAAGGGCATCGCGTCCGGGCTGCCGCTCTCCGGGATCCTCGCGCGGCAGGACCTGCTCGAGCGCTTCGCGCCGGGCGCGCACGGCGGCACGTACGGCGGCAACGTCGTCGCCTGCGCCGCCGCGCTGGCGACGCTCGACGTGATCGACGACGAGCATCTCGTCGATCGGGCCGCCCAGGTCGGCGAGCGGCTGCTGGCCGGACTGCGCGGCGTGGCCGACGGGCACCCGGCGGTCGCCGAGGTGCGCGGCCGCGGGGCGATGGTCGCGATCGAGCTGGCGGAGGGGCCGCGCCTCACGCCGCGCCCGGACCTCGCGAAGGCGCTCCTCGCCGAGGCGCTGGCGCGGAACCTGCTGCTCCTGAGCTGCGGCACGTATGGGCAGGTGGTTCGGATCATCCCGCCGCTCGTGACGACCGACGACGAGGTTGAGCTGGCGGTGACGACGATCGGGACTGCGCTCGAGGCGATTGGCGCCTGACGACCGCTTGCGCGCTCCGAACGGGCTGCCCAAAGGAGGAACATGGCTGCATCGGTCTGGATCGTCGACGACGAGCCGCTGATCCGCACCGCGATGGTCGCGGTGCTCGAGGAGATCGGTCACACCGCGGAGGGCTTCGGCGACGCCGAGGCGCTCTACACGCGCCTCGTGGCGGGCGAGCAGCCGAAGCTGCTCATCCTCGACCAGATGCTGCCCGACGAGGACGGCGCCCAGGTCGTGCGCTCGCTCCGCGAGCGGCCGCAGTATCGCGACATCCCGATCCTGTTCTGCACCGCAGTCGGCGACGAGGACGCCCAGCGCCTCGCGGACCTCGCGCCGGTCATCCGCAAGCCGTTCGACTTTCGGGAGTTCGTCGACTTCGTCGAGCAGTTGCTGCCGTCGGAGGCGGCTCAGGCCTCGTCGGAGGAGCCGTCGCCGGCGTAGGCCGCGAGCACGGCGACCGGAACGGGAACGAGCGGTGGGCGCGGGGTGAGCCGCGCTCGCGGGTCAAGCGGATCGAGCTCGAGCCGCGCCGCCAGCCACGGCACGCAGCGGCGGCCCTGGCATTCGCCGAACGCCACGCGCGTCGCGCGCTTCAGCTGATCGGTCGTCGACCAGCCGAAGCCGATGGCGCGGTAGACCGCATCGGCGCTGATCCCACGGCAGGCGCAGGCGAGGTGCTCGAGCTCACCGGCAGCCGCGACCGCGCGCTCCGCGCCGAGGAGCGCCTCGAGGCGCCCGTCCGAGCCCCGGATCTCGATCGACGCCGCCGTGATCAGGATGGGCGTCACCCTGCCCTCGTCGATGCGCGCCGCGCGAACGACGACCGCATCGTCCCGTCGCCAGGCGTCGAAGACGGTCGCGCCGCCAAAGGCCGCCAGGTCGCCGTCCTCGACGAGCAGCTCGTCGACGTCGACGCGCTCGAGCGGCGCAACCTCGAGCTGCCGGCGATCCGGCGCCCGCAGCCGGTCCCAGGCCGGGATGCCGGTCATCGCTCCTCCTCGCCGGCCGCCAGCCGCCGGTACCGGCTGCCGAACCAGATGAGCGGCTCCATCGCGGTGTCGTAGCTGCCGGCGACGATCTCGCCCACGAACATCGCGTGCGTCCCACCGTCGTGCCGCGCCGAGACGCGGCAGTCGAAGAACGCGATCGCCCCGTCGAGGATCGGTGAGCCGGTCTCCGCCTCGTGCCACGGCGCGTCGCAGAAGCGGCGCACCTTGTCGGCGGTGATCGGCTGGGCGAAGCACTCGGCGAGCGCCTGCTGTGCCTCCGACAGCACCGAGACCGCGAACGCGTGGCTGCCGACGATCGCCTCGTGCGTCTCGGTGCGTCGGTTGACGCTGGCCATCAGGAGCGGCGGATCGATGCTGATCGTGGCGATCGCGTTGGCGGTCATCCCGGCGAGCAGCGGCCCGTGGCGGGCGGCCACGACCGAGACACCGGTGGCGAAGCGGCCCATCATCGAGCGCAGCGCACGTTGCTGCTCGGCGGTCATCGGTGCCAGCCGATCGCCGGCGGGAGCTCGGTCGAGGCTCGTCCTGCGCATCGGTCTACCCGGTCAGCTCGCCGGCACCTGGGCCATGCGCATGATGGCGATGAAATAGCGGAACGCCGTCTCGGCATCCTCCGCGGTCGCGGTGACGCTACGCGCGGCACAACGCTCGACGCCCGGGATGACCGCGCAGTAGTCGGCCATGATCGGCAGCCGCAGATCGACCTCGACGCGCACAGGCGACTCGACGCGGTAGGGCTCCATCGCACCGAGGCGCGCGAGCGCCGACCGCACGCCAGCCCCGATCGCGGCGCCCGCCCGCCCGGGTGAGAGCGAGTCGGCCACAAGGGCGGCGTGGGCGCGCTTGACGACGACCCGCTCGGCCCACGGCAGGAGGCCCTCGACCTCGGCCGCCAGCGCATCGTCGCCCGCAACGAGGACGACCGGCACGCCATGCGCGCCGAGGCGCATCGCGTTGAGACCGGTCTCGTTGTGGGGCGTGCCGTTGATTGGCGCCTCGAGCACGACGTTCGAATAGGTATGCCCGATGATGCCGGTCGCGTTCCCCGCTCCGGCGTGGTAGCCGATGAAGGCGGCGGCATCGAAGGCCTCGTCGCGGCCGATGCCCTGGGTCATGCTGAAGGGCTTGTCGCCGATGAGGAGCCGCGCCCGCGGGTCCCTCTCCTCGGCCCGCAGGTTCCGCATCTGCCAATGGCTGTCGTTGACGACGACCTCGTCAGCGCCGGCATCGAACGCCGCTGCCACCGCCGCATTCGCCTCCCCGGCCATGAGGGACCGCGAGCGGTCGTAGTCGGTCCGATCGGGGTGTATCGCATCGAACGAGACCTGGTGGGGATGGGTGACGCCGGCGATCCCCTCCATGTCGACGGAGATGTAGACACGCATGGTCAGCGGTAGCGCTCCAGCTTCTCGAGGATGGCGTTGGCGGTCCCCCATTGCTCGGGGGTCGCGCCGCGGCCGCGGTGGACGTGGACGAGCGGCACCGTGTTCCAGCTCGGGCCGTCCTCGCGCGGGATGTGGATCGCGAGGTCACCGCGGTCGAGCAGGGCCACCACCGTGGCCCCGCGCTCGCCGCCGCGTGCGAGCGCGCGCTCGAGGGTCTTGACGAACTCGTCCGCGCCACCGAACTCGAGCGAGATCCGCATGGCGATGATCCCGCTCGTGGGCGGCAGGTTGGCGACCGGCTCGCTCACGCGGCCTCAGCGGCTCCCGAGGACGCTGCCGAAGAGCCAGCCGAAGAAGGTGAGGCTGCCGAGCACCGCGAACGCCACGATGACGAGCAGCAGCACGACACCGATGGCGCCTGCCCATGCCG
>JBBQMC010000152.1:0-5205 GCA_038328565.1 Candidatus Limnocylindria bacterium | reverse complement strand
AGCAGTTCCCACCGCTCGACATCGCCGCCAACGCGGGACGGATGCATGCGAGCCTCGCCGCCCTCCAGGGGATCGCCGACGACCACGACGGCGTCCGTACCGTCGGCACGCCCGGCTACGATGCATCCGTCGATTGGGCCGCCGACCAGCTGCGTGGCCTTGGGCTCTCGGTCGAGATGCCGGAGGAGCCGCTCACCACGTTCCGCGAGCTGCCGGGGTCGGTGCTCGAGGTCGACGGTGCCACGTTCCACGGCCCCGACGAGCTGCACGCCCTCATCTACTCGGCCGGCGGCGACGTCCGTGGGCCGGTGGCGCTCCTCGCGGCGAGCGGTTGCGACGGCGGCGACTTCGCCAACGTCCCGTCCGGTGTGATCGCGGTCACCACGAAGGGTGGCTGCCTGCGGCGCCAGCAGGTCGAAAACGCGGAAGCGCACGGCGCGGCCGCGCTCCTCTTCGTGTACCCGGATCGCGGGCCCGGCACGATCCTCCGGCCGACCCTGATTTCGCCGGAGGGCATCGACATCCTGGCGGTGGCCGTCACCGCAGAGGCGGGCCGCGCGCTGACGGACGCGGCGGGTCACGTGGCGCATCTCGCGGTGAGCACGGAGCGGAAGCCGGGGACGCTGCGCAACGTGGTCGCGAGCCTCGGGGACGGGAACCGGGTCGTGATGCTCGGCGCCCATCTCGACTCGGTGGTCGACGGGCCGGGCATCAACGACAACGGCTCCGGGGTTGCCGCCCTGCTCGAGGTCGCGCGCGGCGTGGCGCGCGTGGGCGTGCCGGACGGGACCACCGTGCGGATCGCGTTCTGGGGCGGCGAGGAGTTCGGCCTCCTCGGCTCGGGCGCGTACGTGCGCGGACTCGCGGCCGCGGAGCGGGCACGGATCGTGGCCTACCTGAACCTCGACATGGTCGGCTCGCCGAACGGGGTGACGTTCGTGTACGAGGACGCGCAGGGGCCGCGCGGATCGGGCGCCGTCACGATCGACTACGAGGTCTGGTTCGCGCAGCACGGCCTGCCGACCGAGCGCCAGGCGCTCGGCGGGTCGTCCGACCACTACTGGTTTGCGCAGAACGGGATCCCGACCGGTGGTCTCTTCTCCGGCGCCACCGAGGTCAAGACCGCCGACGAGGCGCGTCTCGCAGGTGGAACCGCGGGAGCGGCGACGGATGCCTGTTATCACCTGCCGTGTGACACGATCGACAATGTCGACCTGCACCGCGCAACGACATTCGCGGATGCAACGCTGGCGGTGGCACTGCGCCTCGCATCGGCACCGCAATGACATTCGGTCGGTGCACGAACGCACCGGACGCGGCGTAACCGCGTCGGCATCGGTCCGTTAGGACAAGGTACCGGATCAAGAGAGAGGAATTCCATCGCATGAACCGCCTTCGAGCGCGACCGCTGCTCGCGCTGCTCGCCATCGCCCTGCTGCTGACGATCCCGGCCCTGGCTGCGGCCAAGCAGCCGGCCGGCATCGGCTCCACCGCCACCGCGCGCGTCTTCCTGCCGAACCCGGTCGCGACGCTCCAGAACCAGTCGCTCACCGACCAGAAGGACGCGGACTATGCCGCGCTCCAGCCGGCCTACCGATGGGTCATCCTCACCGACCTCGACGGCACCGGCTTCCTCTGCGGTCGCTGGGCGTGCATCACATCGGAGACCGGGGCCCCGGCCTACCAGCCGAGCGGCGTCTTCTCGTACGGTCGCCACGATGACCGCTTCGAGCAGGTGATGGCCTACTACTGGGTCACCGCCTCGCAGCGCTACATCCAGTCGCTCGGCTTCGGCTCGACCTACCCGGGGATCAACAAGGACGCCCAGGCGGTTCGGATCAACCAGTGGGGCGTGGACAACAGCTTCGCAACCGATCATCCGAAGGACGAGATGCGGTTCGGCAAGGGCGGCGTGGACGATGCCGAGGACGCGGAGGTCATCCTCCACGAATACGGGCACCAGATCCACTTCAGCCAGTCGGCCACCTTCTTCAACGGCGGCGACGCGGGTGCGATCAGCGAGGGCTTCGGCGACTACTGGGCCGCGAACGTCAGCGACATCATCTCGCCCACCCCGGACGAGGCGTGCGTCGCGGACTGGGACTCGACCTCCTACACGCGCTCGGTCCCGCACTGCCTGCGGCGGCTCGACACGAACCTCGACTACCGGACCGATCGCATCGGCGAGGTCCACTACGACGGGATGATCTGGTCGCAGGCGCTGTGGGATATGCGCAAGGCGATCGGCCCGACGAAGGCGAACACGGCCATCCTGCTCGCCCAGTTCGGTGTCACCGGCCCGACCATGCCGTCGCTCGCGACGCGGATCGTGGCGCAGGTGCAGGCGAAGTACGGGACGAGCACCGCCAACCTGGCGCGGGCCGCATTCCAGGCGCGCCACATCCTGTAGGGGGCGCGGCTGTCCAGGCACCACGATGGCCCCGACGCAATGCCGGGGCCATCGGTCTGTCGTGGACGGGAAGTCAGATGCAGCCGATGTCGGGCTCCCCAGCACCGGGGTGGATGATGACCTGGCACCCGGCCTTGACGCTCGACAGGTGCGCGTCGGTGGTCCAAACCTGCGCAGACCATGCACCGATCGTCACCGAGCCAGACGCGGTGGCATCGACCATCGTGTCGTTGTCGTGGCTGTTGACGACCGCCATCCCCGGGAAGCGGACGTGGAGGTGGGTCGGGTCCTTCGTGGCGCGGCCGGTCGAGGTCCAGGTCATGACGAGGTGCGCGGTACCGATCGCGCCAGAGACGTCATCGGTCACCGGGATCATCGCGTCGACCGAGGCGCTCGTGAACTGGGCGTTGCTGCTCAGGCCGACCATCGCCTGCCCCTGCCACAGGGCCAGCTTCGGATAGCCCTTCCCGACCGGTGCCGCGCACAGGTCGGACACGATGACGAGCACGTCGGTGGGTCCGGCCTGCTTGACCACCTGTCCCGGCCGGCCTCCGTATTTCGCGTCGGTGCTGCCGACGTAGACCTCGGTACCGATGCAGCCGTCGACGCTTGACGCGCCGCCGTCGGCGTGCCGATAGCTGATGACCCGGTAGCCATCCGGTGGGGCGGCGGCGGCGGCGGCCGGGATGAGGCCGATGGACAGCGCGGCGGCTGCGACGAGGATCGTGCGCCTGGACATGGGTTCGAGCTCCTGCTGCGGCCCCCGCGGTGCCGTGGTGCCCGCATCGCCCTGCTGGGGTCGTCCCCGAGACGCCGCACGAGGGGCTCGGCGTTACAGGAGCGCTCAGTCCTCGCTCGCGACGAGGCGCCGGTACGACTCGTAACGCGCGTCGGCGATCTCGTGTCGCTGGACGGCGGCCCGCACGGTACAGCGCGGCTCGTGGAGGTGGGTGCAGTCGTTGAATGCGCAGGCGCCGAGGAAGGGGCGCATCTCCGGGAAGCCCCATGCGATCAGCTCGCGAGGGATCTCGAACAGGCCGAGCTCGCGTAGCCCGGGCGTGTCAGCGACCCAGCCGCCCGATGCGGACTCGACCGGGATCAACTCGGCCGACACCGTGGTGTGGCGCCCCTTGTGCAGGACCTCGCTCACCTCGCCCGTGGCGAGGTGGAGCCCCGGCTGGACCGCGTTGAGGAGCGTGGACTTGCCCACCCCGGACGGCCCGGTCACGACGCTGACGCGTCCCGCGAGCCGCTCGCGAAGTCCGTCGATGCCGATGCCGCCCTTTGCCGACACGTAGTGGACCGCGTAGCCGATGCGCTCGTACTCGCCGAACGTGGCCCGTGCCGCCTCCTCACCGACGAGGTCGACCTTGTTCGCGACGAGGACGGGACTGACCTCGTTGACCTCGGCGACGACGAGGAAGCGGTCGACGAGGCGGAGGTGGGGTGGCGGGTCCGCGACGGCGAAGACGACGAGGACCTGGTCGACGTTGGCGACAAGGAGGTCCTCGCGCCACACCCCGCGCGGGCCGGGCTGCCGGCGGCTGAACTTCGTGCGGCGCGGCTCGACCTGCTCGATCATGCCGGTGCCGTCGGGCATGGCGGCGATCGTGACCCGGTCGCCGATGACCGCGAGCTCGGATGCCTGGCGGTCCTTCTTGACCCGGCCGCGGATGTGCGACTCGATCGTCGCGCCGTCGTCGGTGAGGATGGTGTAGAAGCCGCTGCGCGCGCGCAGCACCATTCCGGTCTGCAAGGTGGTGAGCTCTCCATCTGAGCCGACGCGGCGGGGGACGCCGCGATCAGCGAGGGTCGAAGGTGGCGGTGAGAGCGTCCGCCGCGCTCGCGGGCTCGTGGGCCGCGAGGGACCGCTCAGTGGGCGGTCGGCTGCAGGCGGACGCGGGTCGCCGATCGGGTCGTCATCGGGTCGCTCCTTTCGCCTGCTCGGATGGAGGTGTCGCGCCGACGGTAGCGGCACCCGGACCGGGGTGTCAACGCTTCTGGGTTGCCCTGGGCCGCGCGCGGACCGCGACCGACGAGCCGCTAGACTCGGCCCCATGGACGAGCACGCGGAGGCCGATGTCGCAGCCGCAGCATGCTGACCTGCTCATCGTCGGCGGCGGGGTGGCGGCGGCGCGAGCCGCCCGCGGCCTTCGGCGCGGCGGGTTCGACGGCACGATCCTCCTCGTTGGCGAGGAGACGCTGCCGCCCTACAACCGGCCGCCGCTGAGCAAGGAGCTGCTCCTCAGCCCGGAGCCGCTCCCTGACGACCTGCTCCTCGCCGAGTCCGCGGCCTGGTACGAGCGGCAGCGGGTCCAGCTGCGCCTGGGCACTCTCGCCGTTGCGCTCGATTCGGACGCGCGCCGCGCGACGCTCGACGACGGCAACGAGATCGCCTTCGAGCGCTGCCTGCTCGCGACGGGCGCGGTGGCGCGGCGGCTGCCGGTCCCCGGAGGCGAGGCGGCGCTCACCCTCCGAACCGTCGCCGACGTCCGCCGCCTCGAAGCTGCGATCCTTGCCGCCCCGGGCGGCGAGGTGGTGGTGGTGGGCGGCGGCTTCATCGGCCTGGAGGTGGCGTCCGCGCTCGCAGCGCGCGGGCTGCGGCCCACGATCGTTGAGCTCGCGCCGACCCTGTGGGGCGGCGCGCTCGGGACGGCCCTCGCCGCGCGCGTCCGCGACATGCTCACCGAGGCGGGGGTCGTGGTCCGTACCGGCGTCACCGTGTCGTCGGTCTCGGCCCGCGGCGTGCGCGCTGGCAACGCGCTGCTGGCCGCTGCCTTCGTGGTCGCGGGGGT
>JBBQMC010000151.1:0-5253 GCA_038328565.1 Candidatus Limnocylindria bacterium | reverse complement strand
CGCTGCTCCATGACCATGAGCGTCACCCCGCCCTCGGGGTCGCCGGCAAGGATCGTGGCGGCCACCGGTGCAGCGCCGCGGTGCCGCGGCAGGAGCAACGGGTGGACGTTGAGCGGCGGTCGTGGCGCAAGCGCGAGCAGGTCGTCGGGCACGTGCTGGCCGTAGGCGACGAGCAGGAGCCCGTCTGGACGCCAATCGCGCAGGACGGCGCGTCCCTCCTCCGAGCGCAGGCGGCGTGGCGTGGCGAGACGCACGTCCGCATCGCGCGCCCATCCGCTGACCGGGGACGGACGGTCGCGCATCCCGCGACCGGCGGGCCGGTCGGGCTGACTGATGACGAGCAGGTCGTCCGCGAGGGCGGGCAGGCGCTCGAGGAGCGGCACGCCGAAGGCCCCGGTCCCGATGAAGGCGACGCGCCCGATTCGACTCACGCGGCGGGCGACATCGGTCTGATCAGATGCCGGCGGCGGTCTCTTCGTTGACCTCGTCGGCGTGCTCACTGACGCGGACGAGCTCCTCGAGGCTCTCGAGGTAGTCGATGTAGAGGACGCCGTTCAAATGGTCGATCTCGTGCTGGAGCGCTCGCGCCAGCAGGTCCTCGCCCCTGATGCGGAACTCCCTGCGGTGGCGGTCCTTCGCCTTCACGGTCACCTTCTGGTGGCGAGTCACCTCGGCCACGAAGCCCGGTATCGACAGGCACCCCTCCCAGTCGATCACCTCGCCGGAGGCCCTGACGATCTGCGGATTCACGAGCTCATGGACCGTGTCCTCCAGCTCGATCACCGCCACCTGGAGCGGGATGCCGACCTGATTGGCGGCGAGACCGATCCCGGGCGCGTCGCGCATCGTCTCGAGCATGTCGTCGAGCAGGCGATGGAGGCTCGCATCGAACGAGGAGACCTTCTTCGTCTTCTCGCGCAGGATGGGAGCTTCGGCGGTGAGGATCTCGCGGACGACCATGCGGGGGCATTGTACCGATGGCTCCGCCCTAGAGCAGGGACTCCGGGTCGACGTCGATCGCCACGCCCGGGGGCACGCGCTCGAGCGCCGCGGCACGAGCAGCGGCATCCTCGGCCCGCACGACGACCTGCATCCGCCAGCGTCCTGCGCGGCGCGGCACGTAGGCCGGCAGCGGGCCGAGCGCCTCGACGCCGGGGATCGAGACGGCCTCGGCCGCCTCGCGGCCCCGCGACTCGGCGCGCCCGCGGTCCGCATCCGCGACGAGCAGGCGGGCGAGGACCGAGGCCGGCGGGTAGCCGAGCAGGCGGCGGCGGGGCAACTCCTCGTCGGCGAAGGCGTCGACGTCCATGGCGGCCGCGGCACGCACCGCGTAGTGAGTGGGCGCGTAGGTCTGGATGACGACGCGCCCCGGCATCGGTCCACGGCCGGCCCGGCCAGCGACCTGCGCCAGCAGCTGGAACGTGCGCTCCGGGGCCAGGTAGTCGGGCAGGTTGAGCGTCACGTCGGCGGCGATGACCGCGGACAGGACGACGCTCGGCAGGTCGAGCCCCTTCGCCGCCAGCTGCGTGCCGACGAGCACGTCGAACTTCCCGGCCGCGAAGTCGTCGTACACCGTCTCGTAGCCACGCCCCGCGGCGAGGACGTCCGAGTCGAGCCGACTGACGCGGAGGCGCGGGAAGCGCGCGCGGAGCTCTGCCTCGACACGCTGCGTCCCGGCCCCGAAGTACCGGATGCGGCGCGAGCCGCAGCGCGGGCAGGCCTCCGGCGGGTCCGCCGTTCGCCCACAGTGATGGCAGCGGAGCCGTCCACCGGCGAGGTGGAACACGTATGGCAGGTCGCAGTCCGGGCAGCGGACGCTCTCGCCGCAGTCGCGGCACAGGACGAAGGTCGCCGCGCCGCGGCGGTTGATGAGGAGGATCGCCTGCTCGCTGCCAGGGCGCAGCGCAGCGAGCGCCTCGGCCAGGCGGCCGCTGAAGATGGAGCGATTGCCGCCGGCGAGCTCCTCACGCAGGTCGACAATCTCGACGCTCGGCGCCGCCCCCACACGCCGTTCCCGAAGGTGGACGCGCTCGACCATCCCGCCGCGCGCCCGCGAGACGGTCACGACATCCGGGGTCGCCGTACCCTCGACGACCCGGGCGCCGGTGAGGTGCGCACGCCGCCGCGCCACCCACCGCGCGTCGAGGCGTGGCGTGCGGTCTGACTTGTACGCCCCATCGTGCACCTCGTCGACCACGATCAGGCGGAGGTCCGCGAGGGGGGCCATCACGGCGGAGCGGGTGCCGACGACGACGCGAGCCTCGCCGCGCAGGATGCGCCACCACGCGTCATGTCGTTCCCCCGCCGACATGCCCGAATGGAGGGGCGCCACCGCGTCGCCCACCATCGCGGTCACCCGGTCGACGAGCTGCGTGACGCCGGACAGCTCCGGCACGAGGAGGATCGCGGTTCCACCAGCGGCCAGGACCGCGGCGAGCGCGGCGAGGTAGACGTCGGTCTTGCCGGCCGCGGCGACGCCCTCGAGCAGCAGTTCCCCTCGCGCCTGCATGCCGGCGATGGCGTCGACCGCGGCAGCCTGCTCCGTGGCAAGCGCATGCTCGGCAGGGACACGACGTACCCGATGCCCCAGCGCGTCGCGCTCCTCGGCCCGCCAGCCGAGCTCGGCGGCGCCGCGATCCACGAGGCGGCGCGCCGGCGCCAGCAGCCGGCCCGCATCCATGGCAAGCTCGTCCGCGAGCTCGGTGAACGTTCGCTCGCCGTCGGAGATCGCCGCGAGCAGCGCGGCCTGGAGTGGTGCGCGCCGTGGTCCGGCAACGTCGCCGGCCGCGCGGCGCAGCGTTCGCACTCGTCGCTCACCGACCTCGGGCGGACGCAGCGTCCACGCCGCGCGGACCGCTCCGGAGCGGCGCAGCCGCTCGAGCCACGCCTCGCGGCCGCGACGCGGCGCGTGCCGCAGGAGCGGCGCGTGTTCGATCCGACCCGCCGCGTCGGCGAGACCGTGGAGCTCAGGCGGCAGCGCCTCGGCATCCATGATCTGCCACGTGCGCTTCACGCGCGACTCGAGCCCCGGCGGCAGCATCGAGGCGAGCGTGGTGCCGACCGGGGCGCGGTAGTAGGCGGCGATCTCCTCGGCGAGGGCCAGCAGGTCGGGGGTGAGCATCGGCTCGGAGACGATCGCCTCGATGTCGCGCAGCACCGCGACATCGCCATCGGTCTCGGCCGACCCGGGAAGGAGGTAGCCGAGGGCGAGGCGGCGGCCGTAGGGCACGAGGACGAGCGAGCCCGGCTCGGCCGGGCCGAGGGCATCGGGCAGGAGGTAGGTGAAGGTGCGCTCCGGTCGGTCGGCGAGGGCGTCGACCGCGACGCGCACCGGGCGGCCGGTCACCTGTTCGCTCAGACGCGAATCGCGCGCGGCGGCTCGCGGCGCGCCTCGGCCTGGATGATCTCCCAGATCTGCTCGGCCGCCTCTTCAGGGTGATCGGTCTCGTTGACGACGACGTGGTCGTAGTCCTCGGTGTGGGCCATCCAGCGCTCCGCGTCGCGCTTCCGGCGGGCGAGGCTGTCCGGATCCTCCGACCCGCGGCCGGCGAGCCGCTCCTCGAGGTCCTCCATCGAGGGCGGCATGACGAAGATGAGCAGCGCATCCGGGACTCGAGCGCGAACCGCGCGTGCGCCCTGCGGGTCGATGGTCAGGATGGCGTCGCGGCCGGCGGCGAGAATGCCGCGGACCTGCCAGATCGGGGTGCCGTACCAGTTGCCATGGACGTTCGCCGACTCGAGGAGGCCGTCGGCCGCGCGGAGCGCCTCGAACTCGCTGACCGGCAGGAAGTGGTAATGGACCTTGTCGACCTCGTCCTCGCGGCGCTCGCGGGTGGTGGCGGTGACGATCGGCACGACCTGCGGATGATCGTGGGCCAACACCGCCACGATCGTGCTCTTCCCCACCCCCGACGGCCCGCTGATGACGACGAGCATCGGGTTCGGGAACGTCATCTTCTTGCTCGGCGCCGCGTCGGGCGGTCCCACGCGGTCCTCGTCCATCGGCGGCTCGTCGCTCATGGCGCCTCCTTCTCCTCGACCCCATCGACCGACGCCCCAACCCCCGCCGGCAGGCGCTCGCTCCCGAGCCCGATCACCTCGAGCGAGGTGGCCAGGTCCGCCGGCAGCTCGCTCCACGCTCGCAGCTCCGCGCCGTCGATCGGACGCGCCAGGGTCAGCCGCGCCGCATGGAGGAACTGGCGCGCCAGGCCGCCCGGCCCGACCCCGCCCCCGTAACGCAGGTCGCCGGCGATCGGCAGCCGAAGGTACGCGAGGTGGGCGCGGATCTGGTGGGTGCGCCCGGTGAAGGGGTGGAGCGCGAGGAGCGTATAGCCCTCCCCGGCGGCGAGGACCTCGTAGCCGGTCGCCGCATCGCGCCCATCCGCGACGACCGCCATCCGCTGCCGGTCACGGGGATCGCGGCCGATGGGCGCCTCGACCCGGCCGCGCGTTGCCGGCGCATCGCCGTGCACGAGGGCGAGGTATTCCTTCCCGATCGCCCGCTCGCCGAACTGCTGCATGAGGCTCGCCTGCGCCGCGTCGGTCTTCGCGACGAGAAGCAGGCCGGAGGTGTCCTTGTCGAGCCGATGGACGATCCCCGGCCGCTCGACGCCGGCGATTCCGCCGAGCCGCTCGCCACGCGCCTCCGCCCGCCCGAGCAGGGCGTGGACGAGCGTCCCGCTCGCATGCCCGGCGCTGGGATGGACGACGAGCCCTGCCGGCTTGTCGACGACGAGCATCGTGTCGTCCTCGTAGGCGATGGTCAGCGGGATCTGCTCCGGGACGATGGTGCGGTCCACCTGCGGCGTGAGCTCGACGGTGATCCGCTCGCCGCCGACGAGGCGGTCGCTGGACCGAGCCCGGTGGCCGTCGACCAATGCGCGCCCATCGCCGATGAGCCGCTGGGCGTGGGCCCGACTGATCGATGCCACCCGCGCCACCGCGAGGTCGACCCGACCGCGCTCGGCTGCTCCCTCGACGACGCGCGTGACGGGCGGCGGCGGCGTCACGTGGGGGCGTGGCCCTGCTGCTGCTGGTCGGTGAAGAAGGTGAGGACGACGACGAGCAGGATGATCCCGACCACCACGCCCGAGTCCGCGACGTTGAACGTCGGCCAGCGCGTCGAGCCGATGCCGACCGAGATCCAGTCGGTGACGTAGCCGAACCGCACGCGGTCGATGAAGTTGCCGAGCGTCCCGCCGAGCACGACGCCCAGGACCACCTGGAGCCACCGGCTGCGGCCGACGAATGACC
>JBBQMC010000150.1:0-5292 GCA_038328565.1 Candidatus Limnocylindria bacterium | reverse complement strand
CGCGGAGGAGCCGCTCGTAGCCGTCCTCGATCGTACAACGTCCGTGTTCGTCTCGGCAGCGCCGGCAGTCACGGAGAAATGCTGCAGATGATCATCGAGATGGACCAGGGTGGCGACGTGGCCGGCTTCGCGCGCGCCCTCTGCCGAGGCGAAGGCGAGGTGTGCCGAATTCCCATCGCGACGCGGGCTCGCGTTCACCACTAGGACGTTCACCGCGCGACTATCGCTCCGAGCGGCTGTTGTCCCGCTGCGTTGCGTCGAGCATCGTCGCCACGTAAAGGTTCGCGATCGTGGCCGGACGCCGCAGCGACGCGCCAATCCGCTCCTCGATGCGGGTGAGCCGGTACCGCATGGAGTTGGGGTGCAGGTGCAACGCGTCCGCGCTGCGGCCGACGTCGAGGTCGCAGTCGAGGAAGCACTGAAGCGTCTCGTAGAGTCGGGGCTTGGCCTGGATCGCTCCGAGCAGCAGGTCGACCCGAGCCCTCACGGCTTCCTCCGGCGCGCCGCTCACCAGGCAGCCGACAACGTCGAAGTCCTCGAACCAGAGTGTGGTGCGGCCGTCCTCCGCCACGGCCAGCTGGGCGAGGGCCAGCGCCGCGTCGTTGAGCGAGCACGCCAGTTCCTCCACCGACCCCGCGGCGCGGCCGACGCCGATCGCGGCGCCGCCGAGCAGCGGCTCGACGGTGTCAAGCGCCGCCGACAGGACATCATCGTCGCCCTCGGCCAGGCAGACGATCCGGCCGTCATGCTCGGTGATGACGAAGTGCTGGTGCGTGCCCGCCAGCATGCGCTCGAGCCGCTGCGCGGGCCGCCAGTTTGGGTCGCTGGACTGCGGGCCGGGCACCGCGAGCTGCACGGCCCGGATGGGAGCGGAGAAGGTGAGCCCGAGGCTGGCCGCGCGCTCGCCCAGTGCCGCGAGCTTCGTCGGGTGCGCCGTGGCGAGGTCGGCGACGAAGGCCCGCCGGATCTCCCGCTCCTCGGAGGCGCCGATCCTGCGAGCGTTGGCCATCACGGCGAGCAGGCGGCCGGCCGCTTCGACGACCGGCTGCGCCAGCTGCTCGGACGCCTGGAAGCCGCCGACGACCACGAGCCAGTGATGGATGCGCCCATCGGCCTCGACCGGCGAGGACACGACACGCGCGTCGCCCATCGAGAAGCGTTGGAGCACGGGCGGCCTGCGGCACACCTCGGCCCAGATGTCGGCAGCCCAGTCGGGCTCGGGGGCCAGGTTCGGGCGCTGGCCGCGGCGGAACAGGCTCTCGAGCTGGCCGTCGGGCCGATAGAGCGCGATGTCGCTGTCCAGGACCGCGCCAAGCCGGCGGATGAGCTCCTCCTCCGGGGACGCCCCATCCAAGGACTCCATCAGGTAGTTCTGCATGGAGACGGTGCGCCGGAGGACGTGGAAGTCCCGGTTCAGCGAGGAGCGCGCCGCGAACGCGCTGACCTCGTTGAACGGCGTGGCGTACGGGACCTCGAAGAGAGGGAACTCGTGGCGGCGGGCCGCCTCGATCAACGGCTCGGGGATCGTGTCGAACGTCATCCCGGTTCCGAAGCCCAGCGCGGACAGCTCGGACTCGGCCAGCTCGGCCACGAGCTCACCCATCACATCCTCGTCCTCGCCGAAGCGCATCCCAGTGGTCAGCATCACCCAGCCAGGGCTCAGCCAGCGCGTCGGGCGCTCGACCTCGGTGCCGTGGACGCCGCGCACGACCCGCGTGCGCCAGTCGTCGTTTCCGACGACGAGCCGGAGGCTCAGCTCCTCCTGGTCAAGCAGCGCTCCGAGCGTCAGGTTCTGCGTCGTCATGAGCCTCGATCTGATCGTATCCGCGCCGCGGTCCGGCTCAGCCGGAGATGAACTGATGTCCCTTGACCTTGCGCTTGCGCAGGTCCACGGACACGATCACCGCCTGCAGCGTCCCCGACGAGTAATCGCTGCCGGGATTGATGGCGAGCGTGCCGCCGATGCGGCTCGCGCCGCGCGATTCGTGGATGTGGCCGTGGAGGGAGACCAGCGGCTGGTAGCGCTCGATGAAGGACCGCACGGCGTGCGACCCGACAGGCCCCGCGACCGGGTTGCCGCCCTTGATGACCGGCCGCAGCTGCTCGTCGACCAGCGGGGCATCGTCGAGCGTGGAGCGGAACGGCGGAACGTGGATGTTGGCCAGCAACGGACGGTCGGGGTCGAGCCCGTCGACGGCCGCTTGGAGTCGCCGCTCGATCTCCTCCTCGGGAAACTCCCGCGGGCTGTTCCACGGCGTTGGGTTACTGGCGCCGAATCCGACCATCTGGAACTCGCCGAAGTCGAGCAGTCGGCCGTCGCAGTTCTGCACCCGGGTGGCGGCGTCGAGCGCGGCGTCGATGACCAGCTCGTCGTCGTTGCCGGGGATGCTCACGCAGATCGCCCCGGTGCCCGCGAGCTTCTCGTCCGCCACCGTCATCCAGCGCTCGACGGTCGCCACGAGCGCGCCATCCATGACCGCTGCGAGGTGCTCGGGCTCGCTGCGCAGGCGCTCGATCTCATCGGGTGTGCACCGATGGGGGTAGAAGCCGTTGAACCGGACCCTCTTCTCGATTGCCTCGGTCTGCTCGCCCGCCGGGACGTCGAACGGTGTCCCGAGGAACTCGCCGCTGAAGGACCCGTTCCGCTCGACGAGCGGAACGAGGCCCTTGCCGCACAGGTCACCGCCGATCACGATCACGTCCGCCTTGGCCCGCGGCGCAAGATTGAACAGCTTCCGGAAGCAGACCTCCGCGCCGTGGAAGTCCGTGGCGAACAGGATTCGCAGCACACGCTACTCGGGCGGGATTTCCGCGTAGGCGAGGTCGAGGTCGATCCCCTGGGACCGTCGCCAGGCTCGCGAGCCGAAGTAGATCAGCGGTCCCACCCCGAAGAAAATGCCCAGGGAGATCAGCACGATCCGCGGATTGTCCGTGATGCTCGTGCCGGAGCCCGGGTCGGTGAGCAGGATGATCTCGGCGATGAGGAAGCCGACGAAGGCGAGGATCCCGACGACGGTCAGCACCGGCAGCCCCGCCACGCGTCGCGCCCGCGCCGACGACTCATAGAGCTCGCGCCGACGGTAGGGGAGGATCGCGCCGGCGACCGCGACCACAAGCAGCGTCAGCGTCTCCGGGAAGAGCACGGTGAGCGTCGTGAACCAGTCTGTGAACGCATACGCCGCGATGCTGAGGATGTAGAGCAGGGCAACGATCAGCACCGCGATGATCGGCGAGTGGGTCCGCTCGTCGACGTCAGACAACTTCTCCGGCATCACCTTGTCGAATGACCACGCGAGGAAGCAGCGGCTGGCGAGCATCATCGTCATTGGCAGCCAGGCGACGATGCCGCCGACGAAGCCGACGATGATGATGAAGCCGAGAATGGGGCTGCCCGAACCGATCGCGGCGATTTCCGGATAAGCCGGCGCGCCGGCGGCGAAGCCGTAGGCGGCGGGGTCGGCCGTGCCGAGCTGGTTGATGAAGTCGCGACCGGCCATGTGCTGGAAAGACGGGATAGTGATCAGGAGCAGCAGCACCACAGCAGCCACGGCGCCGGGAATCGCGTAGAACTGGGTTCGCCGACCGGTCTTGATCTCCCCGGCGAAGTAGTTGCTCGAGTAGATGAAGCCGAAGATGAACCACGCCACGCTCACCGCCTTGATCGTGTCGTGGGCCGTGTACCCCGTATTCGAATAACCCGCCTTCTTCGCTCCCGCGGCGACGTTGGCCGCGCCCTGCGAGGTGCCCAGGTTCTGGGCGTACTCGTTGAACGAGCCGAGGAACGAGGCGTGCGACGTGAACAGGCCAACGAGCACCACCAGCAGGAACGCACCGATGATGTACAGCACGAACGTCCCCTGCTGGAGGCGGAAGAAGAACTGGGTGCCGCCGAGGATGAAGGTCGCCGCCGCCACCAGGGTCATCACTACGCCGGTGATGAAGACGCCCCAGTCCGACGCGAACCAGTCAGCGGTCGAGAGCAGGCTGTCGCTGGCGCCGTAGCCGACGAGCATGCGGAGGAGCGCGCCGGCCCCGTAGGTGGACATGAACGTCGCGTAGACGCCGACGACCACCATGTTCCAGAACACGTAGCTGAAGTTGGCGGCGAAGCCGAGGAACGGGTGGATGGTGCGGCTCACGAAGACGTAGTCGCCGCCCGTGCGGGGCATGAGGGTCGTGAGGAGCGCGTACAGGAACGCGCCGCCGATGCCCAGCGTCGCGGCGATCAACACCGTGATCGGCAGGTTGGCGGCCGGGTAGAGGGTCGGCACGAGCAGGTACATGAAGGCGAGCGTCAGCGCGCCACCCGACCACATGACGTTGTAGATGAATGCGTCATAGGCCTTGCCCTCGCGGACGAGACCTGTGGCCTGCCGAGCGAAGAAGGATCCGTCCCCTGCTCCGGTCGTGGCGTCCCGCGATGCTTCCTCGAACGTGCTCATGAGAGCGAGTCTCCACGGCGCCGAGAGCGGGGAGAATCGTCCTTCTCCCAAACATCGCGCGGCGCCACTGGAGATCCCACAGTAGCCAGCGCGTACGGCGCGGTGCGACGTTGTGAGTCGTGGCCGTACCGCGTCTCTGGCACCCCTTCGCCGACATGGCCGCCGTGGCCGGCCGGCAGTTCGTCGTCGATCGGGGCGAGGACGTCTGGATCTACGACGAGGACGGGCGCCGCTACTTCGACGCCACGGCGAGCCTCTGGTACGCGAACATTGGTCACGGCCGGCCGGAGATCCGTGACGCGGTCTACCGCCAGATGGAGCGGTTGGAGACGTACTCGATCTTCAACGACCTGGCGAACCGTCCCGCGCTCGAGCTCGCCGACCGCCTCTCACGGCTGTCGCCGTTGCACGATGCTTCCGTCTTCCTCTGCAGCGGCGGCGCCGACGCGATCGAGACGGCCGCGAAGCTCGCGCGCCGGTTCTGGCACGTCACCGGGTCATCCGAGCGCACGCACCTCATCAGCCGAACCAACGCGTACCACGGGACGCACGGGTTCGGGACGAGTCTGGCCGGCATCTCGGGCAACCGCGACGGCTGGGGTCCGCTGCACAGCCAGGTCTCCGTGATTCCCCACGACTCCGTCGAGGCGCTGCGCCGCGAGATCGACCTGATCGGCCCAGACCACGTGGCGGCGTTCTTCATCGAGCCGGTCATCGGCGCCGGAGGAGTGCTGCACCCGCCGGACGGCTACCTGGAGGCGGTCGCGGACATGTGCCGCAAGCACGGCGTCCTGCTCGTCGTCGACGCGGTGATCTGCGGTTTCGGCCGCCTCGGCACCTGGTTCGGAAT
>JBBQMC010000149.1:0-5350 GCA_038328565.1 Candidatus Limnocylindria bacterium | reverse complement strand
GGCCGCGGTGGTGGTCATCGCGGCCATGGTGCTTGCCGGCGCGCTCCCGTCCGGCGGCGCGATCCTCGCCGCCCTGCTCGCCGGCGCGCTCGCCGTGCTCGTCAGCCAGGTCTGGGCGCTGGCGACGTGGGGAGCGGACCGCTGGATCGCCCGCGCACGATTGGAGTGAGGCGGGGCTAGATCTCGTAGCTCCGCTGCGGCTCGGCCACCTCGAGCGGTCCCTCATACGTCGTCGCCGCCTGATCGCGCGCCCAGCCGTCGTGGTCGATGACCGGTAGGTGGGTGAGGATCAGCTTGCGCACGCTGCCGCGGGTCGCGATCTCGCCGGCCTCGCTCGGCAGCAGGTGACCACGCGGCTCCGGTGGCCGCGCATCTTCAGCCAGCGAGCGGAGGGCGGCCTCGCAGAGGAGGAGGTCGGCGCCGTCGACGAGGCCCCAGACCGCGTCGGTCGGCGCGGTGTCGGCCGAGTAGGCGAAGGTCTTGGCGACGTCCTCGTCCGCGCCGCGCGCGTGGATCCGGAATCCCCAGGTCGGGACGAAGTGCTGCATCGGATAAGGCTCGAACCGCAGCCCGCCGATCTCGAACGGCCGCTCGCCGTCGTGCTCCACGAAGTCGAAGCTGCGGGCGAAGAAGTCCGGGTAGCCGGCGCCGCGGGCGAGGTCGGCGAGCTGGTCGGTGGAGCCGGGCGGGACGATGACCTTCAGGCGCTGCTTCGCCTCCTCCAGCCACGGATACGCGTAGCGCAGCGTGACGAGGTCGAGGTAGTGGTCGGTGTGCATGTGGCTCACGATCACCGCGTCGAGGGCGTCGGGCGAGGTGGCGAGCAGCATCTGGGCGACCACGCCGGGACCGATGTCGAGCAGCACGCGCGCCCCGCCACCGTCGACGAGATAGCCGGCGCACGCCTCTCCCGGATTCGGCCGAGCGGGGCTGCGACCGAGGACGGTCAGCCGCATGTGGCGAGCGCCATCAACGTTGACCGATGCTCACATAGTCGCGCTCGGTCGCGCCGATGTAGACCTGCCGCGGGCGCCCGATCTTCGTCTCCCTGGCCACCAGCATTTCCTGCCACTGCGCGATCCAACCGGGAAGGCGCCCGATGGCGAAGCAGTTCGTGAACATGTTCTTCGGAAAGCCGATGGCACGGTAGATGAGGCCGGAGTAGAAGTCCACGTTGGGGTAGAGCTTGCGCTCGATGAAGTAATCGTCCGAGAGGGCGACCTCCTCGAGCTGGAGTGCCACCTCGAAGAGCTGATCGTCAGCGCCGGTCGCGGCGAGTACCTGCTCGGCGGCGCGCTTGATGATCTTGGCCCGTGGGTCGAAGTTCTTGTAGACGCGGTGCCCGAAGCCGGCCAGCCGGAACGCGTGGTTCGGATCCTTCGCGCGCTCGACCCATTTCTTCACGTCACCGCCGTCGTCGACGATGCGCTCGAGGGTGTTGATCACCGCCTCGTTCGCACCGCCGTGGAGCGGGCCCCAGAGGGCGGAGATGCCGGCGCTGATGCTGGCGTAGAGGTTCGTGTGCGCGCTGCCGACCAGGCGGACGGTCGACGTCGAACAGTTCTGCTCGTGGTCAGCGTGGAGGATGAGCAGCAGGTCGAGCGCCTGGGCGACCTTCGGGTCCACCTCGTACGGCTCGGTCGGGACGGCGAACATCATGTGGAGCAGGTTCGCGGCGTAGCCGAGGTCGTTGCGCGGGTAGACGTACGGCTGTCCGATCGCCTTCTTGAACGACCAGGCGGCGAGGGTCGGCAGCTTGGCGATCAATCGGTTGATCGTGATCTCGACCGCGGCCGGGTCGAAGATGTTCTGCGAGTCCGGATAGAACGTGCTCATGCCGACCGTGCCCGCGGCGAGCACCGCCATCGGATGCGCATCGGTCGGGAACGAGTCGAAGAAGTGGCGCATCTCCTCGCGGATGAGGGTGTGATGCGTGACCTCGGCCACGAAGCCATCCAGCTGCGCACGGGACGGCAGCTCGCCCCAGATCAGCAGGTATGCGACTTCGAGGAAGGTCGAGTGCTCGGCGAGCTGCTCGATCGGGTAGCCGCGGTAGCGGAGGATGCCCTGCTCGCCGTCGAGGAAGGTGATGGCGCTCTGACAGGCGCCGGTGTTCCCATAGCCGGGGTCATAGGTGATGAGGCCGGCCTCGGCGCGCAGCTTCCCGATGTCGATCGCATCGTCGCCGTCGGTGCCGGTGACGGCGGGCAGCGCGACCTCACGATCCTGCCATCGCAGCGTCGCGGCCTCGGTCGCCGTCGGGGTCTCCACCTCGTTCATGCGCCGATGAGCTCCGTGACCGCCGCGCGCTCCTCGAGGAGCTCGTTCGTCGTGGCCTCGACCTTGGTGGCCGCCCACTCCCCGTGTGAGATGCCCTGCACGATCTCGACGGCACCGGGGCGGCTCGCGCGCAGCGGGTAGCCGAAGACGAGCCCTTCGGGCACGCCGTACGCGCCCCGGGCCGGCGCTGGGATGGCAGCGCTGAACACCTCGCCGGTCGGCTGGGTGATGTTGCGAACGGTGCCGACGATCGCGTTGGCGGCGCTGGCGGCGCTCGACTGGCCGCGCGCGGCGATGATGGCGGCGCCGCGCTGCTGGACCGTCGTCATGAAGTCGCCCTGCAGCCAGGCCTCGTCGATGACGTCGGTCGCCGGCCGCCCGGCGACGGTGGCGTGGTAGAAGTCCGGGAACTGGGTCGAGCTGTGGTTGCCCCAGATGGCGAGCCCGCGCACGTCGCCGACCTGCACGCCGGCCTTCGCCGCCAGCTGGGTGCGGCCGCGGTTCTCGTCGAGCATCGTCATCGCGAACCATTGGTCGCGGCGCATGCCGTGGCGCGCGGCGGCGCTCGAGCCGATGAGCGCGTTCGTGTTGCATGGGTTCCCGACCACGAGCACGCGCGCGTCGCCGGCGGCGTGGCGCCCGATCGCCTCGCCCTGGGTGGTGAAGATGCCACCGTTGATCGTGAGCAGGTCCTTGCGCTCCATGCCCTGCTTGCGCGGCACGGCGCCCACGAGCAGGGACCAGTTCGCGCCGCGGAACGCCTCCGTCGCGTCACTGGTGGTGACGACGCCCTCGAGCAGCGGAAAGGCGCAGTCCTCGAGCTCCATGACGACCCCGGCGAGGGCCGGCAGCGCCGCGTCCAGCTCGAGCAGTCGCAGCTCGACCCGCGTGCCGGGACCGAACATCTGGCCCGACGCGATGCGGAAGAGGAGCGCGTAGCCGATCTGCCCGGCGGCGCCGGTGATGGCGACACTGACGCGGTCGCGGGAATCGGGCATCGAATCTCCGAGCGGGATGCGTGGGTGCAGTCGGCCGAGTGTACCGCAGCGCGCTCGGCGTGAGCCCGGCGCCTACCAGTCGCGGGGCACGCCGCGACGCCCCTCGGCCCAGTCGGCGAGTGCGGTCGCCATCGACCGGAACGCCATCCGCGGCAGCCAGGTCGGAACGTCGGCGCGGGACACCCAGGCGTGGTCGGACGACTCCGCATCGGGCCGCACCGTCGCGTCGGACGACGCCGGACGGGCGAGGTAGATGGTGCTCACCGCGTTCCCGGCGCGGGACGTGTAGACGCCGACGAGCTCGACCAGCTCAACCTCGAACCCGGCCTCCTCGGCGGTCTCGCGGCGGGCAGCCTCCTCGACCGACTCGCCCGGCTCGAGGTATCCGGCCGGAAGGTCCCACGCCCCGCGGCCCGGATCGACCGCGCGGCGCAGGAGGAGGACTTCGGTCTCGCCGCTGGGGCCGCTGCGCTCGATGAGCGTCCCGGCCGCGGGCAGCGGATTGGCGTGCCAGCGCCAGCCGCAGCGCTCGCAGACGAGCGGCCGCTCGGCGGGGGCTGAGCAGTGCGGACAGAGCGGGACGGGACGGCTCACGCCGGCGAGGGTAGCGTCTCCAGCGGGACGAGGCCGGCGAGCGTGGTGCCGATCGCCGCGTAGCGCCCCGCTGCCTCCGGGCTGAGGGCGTAGTAGATGTTCGTCCCGCGCCGCTCGCTCGTGACCACGCCCGCCTCGCGCAGGACCTTGAGGTGGTGGCTGATCGTCGGCTGGCTGACGTCGCAGCACTCGACGAAGTCGCAGGCGCAGATCATGCCCGTGCGGCCGGCCGCCCCGAGCTGGCGCACGATCGAGAGGCGGGTGGGGTCGGCGAGGGCCGCGAGCAGGAGGACGTCGGGGTCCGAGGACTTCATTGCGGCGCGAAGTATATCGGTCTGGGTCAATATTGACAAGCGTCGATATCGGGGCTAGGGTCGGCCTCGAAAGGAGGTGATCCGAATGTGCTGCGATCCTGATTGCTGCAACGACTGCTGCTAGACCGATGCGTGGCGGTCAGCCAGCCGGCGGCCGCCCCGCCACCTCGATGAAGCCGCCCATGCGCCGCTGCAGCTCGTCGCGCGCCGCACGGAAGGCGGCCATCCGTCCGGCGCCGGTGACGGCTGCCGGGTCCTCGATGCTCCAGTGCAGCTGGTTCCGCACGCCCGGGATCACGGGGCACGCCTCCCGCGCCCGGTCGCACACCGTGACGAGCCACGCGAGATCAGCATCGAGGTAGCGCGCGAGCGTCTTGCTGGCCTGCCCGCCGATGTCGATCCCGATCTCGCGCATCACCGCGATCGCCTCCGGGCGGACGAGCGTCGCCTCGGTGCCAGCGCTGTGCACCTCGAAGCGGTCGCCCGCCAGCGCGCGCAGCAGGCCCTCGGCCATCTGGGAGCGGGCGCTGTTGTGGGTGCACAGGAACAGGACGGTTGGTCTGTCGGTCATCGGTCTGTGGATCGAGGGTGCGTCGGTCGCATCAAGGCTGCGTCAGCGCTGGTGCAATGTCCACATTGGGGATGCGCTGTGGATAAGCCCGGCAGTTGGTGCGAAGTTCGGGGATAAGGGGGATTGCGGCCCCACCATGGTGCTGAGTATTCTGAGGTCGTCCCGAAGGGGCGGCCAACGGCACCGGCGATTACATCAACGGTCCGTACGCGATACCGGCGATTGCATCAACGGTTCGCAGCGGCGGTTCCTTCGGGGCGTTTCTTGTGCCCGGAATTTACGCGTCTCGACTGAGCTCACGGCGCAAGCGGCGGACCACCTCCGCGGTCTCTTCGTCGGGCCCGTGACCGGGCTCGGACGACGGCCCGGCGAAGGTGCCGAACTGGCGATCGCCGGCATCGCCGAGACCCGGAACGATGTAGCCGCGATCGTTGAGCTCGCGGTCGACCGCGGCAACGTGGATGTCGACATCGGGGTGCGCGCCGGACAGGGTGGCGACGCCTTCCGGGGCCGCGATGAGCGACACCTGCTTGATGCGCGCCGCGCCCCACGCCTTGAGGATGTCGACCGTCGCGGCCGCGGAGCCGCCGGTG
>JBBQMC010000148.1:0-5358 GCA_038328565.1 Candidatus Limnocylindria bacterium | reverse complement strand
CCATCTCCGCGGCGTGGCCGAGCACTTCCTCGACCGCATCCCGGGCGACGAGCTCGAGGAGCTCCGCGCGGCGCTCGCCCGCGTCCTCGACTAGGGGCTCGCGGCCGGGGTCGTGCTCGGCTCGGCCAGGAGGCCGCGGATCATCGGCGCGCGGGGATCAGCCGGTGCGGCCGCCAGGAACAGCTCGAACTGCCGCCGCGCCTCGCTCGCGTTGCCCTCGGCACGCGCGACGAGGCCACGCAGGAACGGCAGGTCGGCGGAGTCGGGCGATGCGTCTGCGAGCGCGTCGAGGGTGGACGTCGCGTCGGCGTAGTCGGCCGTGCGCAGGTAGGCGGTCGCCAGGCGCGCGTAGGCCGACGCGTTCTTCGGCTGCAGGTTGATGAGCAGGAGGAGCGCCGCGGCGGCGCGCTGCTGATCGGCGAACGTGTCGCCCGCCGCATAGGCGTCGGCGAGGTCGGAGATCGCCTGCGGATCACGGTTGTTGGCCGCGAAGCGCGCCGCCGCGTCGGCCAGACGATCGGCACGCGGGTCGAGCGTCCGGTTCGCGAGCCCGATCGGCGGCGGGAGGAATGCCCCGCCCACGACGGCGATGCCCAGCACCGCGGCCGCGACGGCGAGCGCGCGCCCTGCCGAACGCCGCGGCTGCGTGATGCGGGGCTCGGGTGCGGCCTCGAGTGCCGCCAGCGTCGTGGCGGCGACTCCCTGAGCCTCGGCCCGGGCCGCGGCATAGGCGGTTTCGTCCAGTGAGCCGGCCCGCTGATCGGCCTCGACGTCGCGCAGCGCGTCGAGCGCGACGTGGTGGCGCAGCGCGAGCTCCTCGCGGTCGTCGGCGGCCGCCACGGCGGGATGGCGACGCAGGAGTGGCCATGCGGCGATCGCCACGGCTCCCGCGGCCAGGACGAGGATGACGAGGAGCTCGGCGGCGTCAGGCATCCAGCGCCTCCGCCTCCTCCTCGATCCGGCGCCGCATCTCCGGGTCGACCTCCGGCGGAGCCTCAGCTGGCACGGATCGGCGCCGGACGATCCAGGCGAGCACGCCGCCAAGGGCAACGGCGATGAGTGCGAGCGGCACGACCCACGCCAGCGGCGCACGGGGCCGGAGCAGGATCCAGTCGCCGTAGCGGTCGACGAACGACTGCCGCACCTCATCGGGCGAGCGGCCGGCGGCCAGCTGCTCCGCGATCTGGCCCCGGATCGCCTGGGCGGCCGCGGTCCGCGACTCGGCGACCGACAGGCCCTGGCAGTCGGGACACCGCAGCTCGGCGGCGAGCGCGGCGCCCTGCCCGCCCGGCGTCGATGGCGTCGACGGCCCGAGGCTGGTCAGCGCGACGAGCGCCGTGGCCGCGAGCAGCGCGCCGGCCGCGAGCGGCCAGATCCAGGCACGCATCAGCCGCCGACCCCGATCGCCGCGAGCCCTTCGGCCATGGAGGCGGTCGTGAGCGGCCCGACCACGCGGTGGCGGATCACGCCGGTGGCATCGACGAAGTACGTCTCCGGCGGCCCGGTCACGCCGAAGTCGAGCGCGAGGCCGCCGTCATCGGCGAGGTCGGGCCAGCCGCCGTCGCCGTAGCGGCCGAGCCAGCGAGTCGCAGCGTCGGGCGAGTCGTGGTACAGGACGCCAACGACCTGGACCGCGTCACCGAGGCGCGCCGCCGCGTCGAGCAGCACGGGGTGCTCGTCGACGCACGGCCCGCACCAGCTCGCCCAGAAGTTCACGACCGCCGGGTGGCCGGCGAGGTCGGCATCCGTCAGTCGCCCCCCGTCGAGCGTTGCCAGGTCGAAGGCGGGAAGGCGCTGGCCGACGACCTGGGATGGGATCGTTCTCGGGTCGACACCGATGTTCGCGAAGAGCAGCCAGCCGATCGGCAGGACGAGGACGGGCAGGATGAGCCAGCGCAGCCAGGTACGCATCAGGCACCCTCGGCCGATGAGGCGGCGGCGGGCAGCGGCTCGGTGGCAGCCGGTGCGGGCGCGCGAACGGCGAGCCGTCGCCGATCGGGCCACGCCGCGAAGGCCGCGCCGGCGACGACGATGAAGCCACCGACCCAGATCCAGGCCACGAGCGGGTTGAGGTACGCCTGGATCGTGGCCGTGCCCGTGCCCGGGTCCGCCTGGAGCAGGGTGAGGTAGAGGTCCTCGTTCGGGAAGGTCCGCACGCCCGGGGTGGCGATGGCGGTCGTCGAGTTCGGGTAGCTGCGGAGCGCGGCGGTCACCGTGCCGGAGCGCGCGCCGGCGTAGTGGAGCTCGGCGCGCAGCTCGGTCACGCGCGCGTCGTCGCGGAGCGGCTCCTCCACGACCCGGTCGAGCGTGATCCGGTAACCACCGATCGTCATCGTCGCGCCGGGCTCGAGCGCAGCGCTCGCCTGGCTCGCGCCGGTGGCGCTCACCGCGATCGCGATGCCCATCACGCAGATGCCGGCGTGGACGAGGTAGCCGCCGTAGCGGCGGCGGTTGCGCGTCGCGAGGCGCCACGCCGCGGTCGGCACCGCCTCGCCCCTCGTCCGGCCACGCGAGCGCGTGCCGCGCACGACCTCGTCGCCGAGCACGCCGAGCACGAGGAGCGCCAGGAACAGCGTTCCGAGCTGCGCGATGCCGCGCATGCCGACCCCGGCTCCTGCGAGCGTGCCGGCAGCGGCGAGCAACGTCGGCAGCCCGAATCGGTCGCGCAGCGCGCGCCAGCTGGCCCCGCCCCAGGGCAGCGCCGGGCCGATCGCCATGAGGAAGAGCAGCGCGGCGAAGATCGGCGCGTTCAGGGCGTTGAAGTACGGGGCGCCGAGCCCGAGCCGGCCGCCGGTGGCGCCCTCGATGACGAGCGGCAGCAGCGTGCCGAAGCAGACGACGAGGGTCACCGCCAGGAAGAGGACGTTGTTGAAGAGGAAGGCGGACTCGCGGCTCGCGAGCTCGGGCGCGGGACGATGGTCCGCGAGGAGCGGCAGGCGCCACACCAGCAGGCCGATCCCACCGACGAGGGCGGCGACGATGGCGACCGCGAACCATGGCCCGATCGCCGAGGCGGTGAAGGCATGGACGCTCTGGACCACCCCGCTGCGCGTCAGGAACGTCCCGAGCAGGGTCAGCACGTAGGTCGTGATGACGAGCACCAACGTGAAGATCCGCAGCCCGCCGCGCCGCTCGGCGACCATGCTGGAGTGGAGGAAGGCGGTGGCGGTGAGCCACGGCATGAGCGCCGCGTTCTCGACCGGATCCCACGCCCAGTAGCCGCCCCAGCCGAGCACCTCGTAGCTCCACCACGCCCCGGCCACGATGCCGGCGGTCAGGAAGATCCAGGGGATGACGGTCCAGCGCCGCACGATGGCGAGCCATTCGGGACCGATGCGCCCCGTCACGAGGGCCGCGATGCCGAACGCGAACGGAACCGCCAGCCCGGTGTAGCCGAGGTAGAGGAGCGGCGGATGGAGCCCCATGAACGGGTTGTTCTGGAGCAGCGCGTTCGGGCCGTTGCCCTGGTCGGGCACCGGGGTCAGGCGCGCGAACGGGTTGCCCGGCCAGGTCATGACCGCGAAGAAGAAGCCGCTCGCGAGCGCCAGCGTCACCCCGACCCAGGGCATGAGCTCGACATGCCGGTCGCGATAACGATGGAGGACGAGCGCGCTCCAGCTGGTGAGCAGGAGTGCCCAGAACAGGATCGAGCCCTCCAGGGCCGCCCACAGGCTGATGACGCTGTAGAACGGCGGCGTCGTGGTCGCGTTGTTACGCGCCACGTACGCGATGCTGAAGTTATGGCCCAGCAGCGAGATCATGAGCGTGGCGCTCGCCAGCGCGGCGAGGCCGAAGGCACCGATCATCGCGGCCCGGCCGCTCGCCGCCGCCGACGCGTCGCCGCGCCGCGCGGCAAAACCGAAGGCGACCGCCGCGTAGAGCGTCAGGGCGAGGGCGACCACGATCGCCGCGTGGCCGATCGTCGGGAGCATCGGTGCGTGACCCTACTGTCCGGGATCGATGACCTGCGACGGGAGCGCCCCGTCGGTCGGCGCGACGTAGTTCTCGTCGTGCTTCACGATCACCTCGTCCGGGCGGAACGTGCCATCGGCGTCGAGCACGCCCTGCACGACGACCCCCACGCCCTCGCGCGGGCAGAAGGCCGTCTCACCGCTGCGGGTCGCCACGGGCACGCTGGTGGTGCCGTCGGTGAGCGTGAAGCGCACGCCGCCCTTCGCGCAGTCGAGCGTATCGGTCGCGACGAGCCCGCCGAGGCGTACCGCCTGCCCGGCTGCCTCCGAGCCCCGCGCGCGCAGCTCGGTTGGGGTCTGGTAGTAGACGAGCGCGCTGCCGACGTTGGCGAAGGCGAAGTAAGCGATCACCGCCGCGACCGCGGCGGCCGCGGCGAAGAGCGGCCAGCGCCGCCGGCTCCGCCCCGGGACCGGCGGCGGAACCGGGCGGGCGAGGCTCACGCCTCGTCCCGTGGGGCCGTTGGGTCGCCAGCCTCGCGGAGGGCGCGGCGCGCCGCGGCCAGCCGACGCCAGAGCAGGCCGGCATAGGCCGCCACCCCGCCGAGGATGACGGCGTAGGCGCCGACGACGAACGGGAGCGGGTTCATCGCGCCGCCTCACCCGCCCGTGGCGCGACGTCGGGGACGCCGGCTTCAGCGGCGGCCCGCGCGCTGGCCAGCGTGCCGCGGCGAGCCGCCTCATCGGTCCGTGCCTCGAGCGCGGCGAGCTGGTAGCGGCGGATCATGAGATAGACCCACGCGATCGTAAAGGCGCCCAGCATCGTGAGCAGGGCGAGCACGAACAGGCCCGGCGCGGCGGGGTGGAAGAGGCGGCCCGGCGAGCCGATGGTCGGGCCCTGGTGCAGGCCGCGCCACCATTCCACGCTGAAATGGACGATCGGGATGTCGAGCGCGGCGATGAAGCCGACCACCGCGGCCCGGTTCGCGCGGCGGATCGGGTCATCGGTCATGCGGCGCATGAGGAGATAGCCGGCGAAGAGGGCGAGCAGGATCGTGGTGGACAGGATCCGGGGGTCCTCCCACTGGTAGAAGACGCCCCATACCGGGCGGCCCCACATCGCGCCGGCCCAGAGCGTGAAGGCGGTGAACATCACGCCGATCTCGGCGCCGGCGACCGCCAGCCAGTCGAAGCGCAGGTCGCGCTTCCAGAGCCAGCCGATGCCGGCCAGCGCCGTGACGCCGAACGAGAGGTACGCCAGCCACGCGGATGGCACATGGACGTACATCACCCGCTGCGCGTCGCCCTGGTTGAGGTCGGCCGGGACGCCGAACAGCGCGTAGATGCTCGCCGCCACGAGCGCCGCGAGCGCCACCACGCCGAGGATGCGGGTCTTCATCAGTCCTCCAGGCCGAACCGATACGTCACCGCCCCGGCGATGACCATGAGC
>JBBQMC010000147.1:0-5370 GCA_038328565.1 Candidatus Limnocylindria bacterium | reverse complement strand
CACGCGCTACGGGATCGTCGACCCGATCCACGAGGAGGGCCGGCTCGTCGAGATCCGGGACCTCGTCGAGAAGCCGCGCGTCGAGGACGCCCCATCGCAGCTCGCGGTCCTCGGCCGCTATGTCCTCTCGCCGAAGATCTTCGACCTGCTGGAGACGACGCCGCGCGGTGCCGGCGGCGAGATCCAGCTGACCGATGCCATCCGCGGTCTGATCGCCGAGCAGCCGGTCTTCGGCTACCAGTTCGACGGTGTGCGCCACGACGCGGGCACGCGGATCGGTTGGCTCAAGGCGAACATCGCGATCTCCCTCGAATCGGACGACGCGGACGAGGTGCGGGCCTACATCCGGAGCCTCGACCTGCGCGACTGACGGTGGTGGGCGGTACGATCCGCCCCACCCAACGACGGGGAGGGCGACGATGAACGGAGGTGGTTCGCGGGTGGAGGAGATGCTCGGACGGCTGATCAACGGCCGCTACCGCCTCATCGCGCCGCTCGGCGAGGGCGGGATGGCGACCCTGTGGCGCGCCGTCGACGAGCAGCTCGATCGCGAGGTCGCCGTCAAGCTCCTGCGCCCGCAGTACTCCACCGATGCCGGCTTCGCGCGGCGCTTCAAGCAGGAGGCCCGATCGGCCGGCTCGCTCAGCCATCCGAACATCGTCAGCGTCTACGACTACGGGCAGGACGGCGAAGATGCCGCCACCCAGTTCATCGTCATGCAGCTCGTCGAGGGGGAGGACCTGTCGGCGGTGCTCCGCGAGCGCGGGCGGCTGCCGGTCGCAGACGCGGTGCGCGTGGCGCTCGGTGTCGCGGCGGCGCTCGAGGCCGCGCATCGGCGAGGGATCGTCCATCGGGACGTGAAGCCGGGCAACATCCTCATCACCGATGACGGCGACGTGAAGGTCACCGACTTCGGCATCGCCCGCGCGGTGAGCGAGACGAGCATGACCGTCACCGGCACGACGCTCGGATCGGTCCACTACTTCAGCCCGGAGCAGGCCCGCGGCGACGAGGTGACCGGCGCGTCGGACGTGTACTCGCTCGGCATCGTGCTCTACGAGATGCTCGCCGGAAGGCGGCCGTTCGAAGGCGACTCCGCGGCCGGCGTCGCGCTCAAGCGCCTGACCGAGGATCCGCCGCCACCGACCGACTTCCGGCCCGACCTGCCGCCGGCCCTCACGGCCATCGTCATGCGTGCCCTGGCGCGCGAGGCCAACGACCGCTACCCGGATGCCGGCGCAATGGCCGAGGCGCTTCGTCAGTTCCAGCGCGATCCGGCCGCGGTCCCCCGCCCCGTGCCGGGTGCGGCCGTCGCCGCAGCCGGCGTCGCCGCAGCCGCGCCGATCCCACCTGCCGGCAGCCCGACCGTCTACATCCCGCCCCGCGTCCAGCGGCCCGCGGATCGCGGCCCGGCGATGCCGCCTCCCGCGCCGGTCATGACCACCAATCGCGCCGAGCGACGCACCGGGACGCCGTGGTGGATCTGGGTGCTCGTCCTGCTCGGGATCGTCCTGCTCGGCACGATCGGCTTCCTCGGCGCCCAGGTCATCGGCGGGCTGCGACCCGGGGCGAGCCCGTCGACGGCGCCGGGCTTCGCACTCGACGACTATCGGGGCCAGACCTTCACCGCGGCCAACCTCGCCCTGACCGGCGAAGGGCTGCATCCAGTCCGCGTGGACGAGGCGTCGGCCGACGTCGAGCGCGGCCGGGTCGTGTCCACCGAGCCCGCGGCGGGCCAGACCGTCCACGCGGGCGACGAGGTCAAGGTCCACGTCTCGACCGGACCGCCACAGACGACGGTGCCACCGCTCATCGGGCAGACGCTCGACGCGGCAAACCAGAACCTCCTGGGGGCGAACCTGATCCCGGGGCCGGTCACGTTCGAGTTCAGCGACACCGCGCCGAAGGCGACGGTCATCAGGACCGATCCAACCGCCGGGACACCGCTCAGCCAGAACACGCCGGTGAGCATCGTGCTCAGCCAGGGCCCCGAGCCGACCCCCACGCCCAGCCCCACCCCGACGCCGAGCCCCACGCCCGCGCCCACGCCGACCCCCTGACAGCGGCACGCTGGCCGGCGATTCGGGTGCTCGGCGCCCCGGATCCGGACGCCGGTGCTACGATCGGCGTCTACGCAGCCCCTATCGAGCGAACCCGCCACGAACATGTCCGCCGTGATGTCGGTCGACGATCGCACCTTCGAAACCGAGATCCTCAACGCAGATCGGCCCGTCCTCGTCGACTTCTGGGCACCCTGGTGCGGGCCCTGCCGCCTCGTCTCGCCCGTGGTCGAGCGACTCGGTGAGAAGCATCGCGATCACCTCACCGTCGCCCAGGTCAACACCGACGAGAACCAGGCCCTTGCGATGCGCTACAGCATCTTCAGCATCCCGACCCTCATCGTCTTCGAGCACGGTCGGGAGGCGGCCCGCCTCGTCGGCTACATGCCCGAAGAGGTGATGGAGGAGCGGCTGGCCCCCTTCCTCGCCTGAATCGGAGGCAAGGACCGATGCGGCCGGCCACCCACCGCGCCGGCCCCACTCGCTACACTCGGTCGCCAATGCCCCACCCGACGCAGCCCCGATGATCATCAAGACGGAACGGCGCAGCGGCTTCGACCGCCGCCAGTTGGCGGATCCGTTCGCGGGCGACGACCGCCGTGGCCCGGAACGCCGCGAGATGTGCTGGGAGGTCGAGAACTGCGACCTGTCGATCCGGTATCGGTGCCCCGCCTTCATCCTGCGCCGCCCGTGCTGGGAGCTGTGGGCGGTGGAGGGGATCGGTCCGGCACGCGCCTGCTGCTACAACGACCGCGAGTGCGAGCCGGGGCGCTGCATCATCGCCGAGAAGCGCTACGCCGGCGCCCCCCAGGCCGCGGCCGCTCCGGCGCAGGAGCTCACCGTCCACGTGGGACGCCGTGGCGTGCCGCTCGGCTACTCGAAGCCGCGCCGCCATCACTGCCCGCATTTCTACCTCACCCAGGGCGCGAAGGGTCGCGTGCCGATCCAGGCGCCGCAGCTCCTGCGCACCCTCACCAAGCAGGAGGGGGTCGTGAGCCGCTGCGAGCTGCGCGGCGGGGTGCACCTCGACTCCGGCTACGTCAACGACCTGTGCCTCACCGGCCAGTACACCGACTGCGTCTTCTCCGAGGACTCGGAACGCGACTGAGCTGACCTATCCCGCCGCGGTCGAGGCGCTCACGCGCCGGGGGCGCTTCGGGATCAGCCTCGGCCTCGAGCGCGTGAACCGGCTGCTCGCCGAGCTCGGCAACCCGCAGCGCGCGCTGCGTGGCGCGCTCGTGGGCGGGACGAACGGCAAGGGCAGCGTCGTGGCGATGGCACGCTCGGTCCTGACCGATGCCGGCCTGCGGGTCGGCACGATGCCGAAGCCGCATCTCGTGAGCTACCGCGAGCGGATCGCCATCGACGGCGTGTCGCTGAGCCCGACCCGCTTTGCGGCGGCCATCGCGCGCGCCCTGCCCGTCGTCGACCACGTGGCGGCGGAGCTCGGCCCGCCGACCGAGTTCGAGGTGCTCACCGCCGCCGCCTACGCAGAGCTGGCCGCTGCGGGGCCCGACCTCGCGCTCGTCGAGGTGGGCATGGGCGGGCGCCTGGATGCCACGAACAGCGCGGACCTCGGCGTGGCGGCGATCGTCAACGTCCAGCACGACCACGAGGCGCATCTCGGGCGAACGCTCGCCGCGATCGGCGGCGAGAAGGCCCCGATCATCAAGCGCGGCGACCTGGCCGTCACCGGGGCCTCCGGCCGCGGGCTGCGCCCGATCACGGACCGATGCGCCGCCCTCGACGTCCCGCTGCGCCGCGCCGGCCCCCGGCAGCCATATCGCGCCGTCCTGCGCCACCTCGACTGGGAAGGCACCGTCGTCGACGCGCGCATGCCGGACGGAGAGCTTCGCGACCTCCGGCTCGGGCTCATCGGTGCGCACCAGGCCGCGAACGCGGCCGTGACGCTCGCGCTTCTCGACGCGCTCGTCCAGGACGCGGTGCGGCGCGAGCGCCCATTCCGGCTCGACGAGGCGGCCGTGCGGCGCGGGCTGGCGGCGGCGCGCTGGCCGGGGCGGATGGAGGTCATCGTGGACGGGCGCCACGGACGCGTCCTCCTCGATGGCGCCCACAATCCCGCCGGTGCTGGCGCCCTTGCCGCCACGCTGAAGCTGCTCGGCGCGCGGCGGCCGCCGATCGTGCTCGGCGCCATGCGTGGCAAGGACCTGGGTGGTGTCCTGCGCGCGCTGGCGCCGCTCGAGCCGCGCTTCGTCTTCACCGCCATCGACGACCCGAAGGCGTACGCCCCTGAGGCACTGCTGCACGCGTGGCGCCGCATCGATCCCGGCGGGGAGGCGGTCGACGAGCCGCTGGCTGCGCTCGCGCGCGCGGCGGAGCTTCGTCGAGGCGACGAGCCGGTCGTCGTGGCAGGATCGCTCTACCTCGTCGGCGCGCTGCGCGGCGCGCTGACCGGGGAGCGGGAGGCGGGCTGAGGATGGAGCTCACGTTCGGCGAGCGGACCTGGGTGATGGGGATCATCAACGTCACCCCCGACTCGTTCAGCGGCGACGGCATCGCGCCAGCGGGCGCAACGCCCGACGAGGTGATCGCCACCGCTGTCCGCCAGGCGGAGGCGTTCGTCGCCGCCGGCGCGCAGCTCATCGACATCGGGGGCGAGTCGAGCCGGCCGCACCAGTTTTACGGGGAGCGGCGGACGGTGACCGTCGACGAGGAGCGCGGCACGGTGCTGCCGGTGGTCGAGGCCCTCGTCGCCCGATTCGGCGATGGCGCGATCGTGAGCATCGACACCCAGCACGGCCCGGTTGCGCGCGCGGCACTCGCCGCCGGCGCGCGGATGGTGAACGACGTGTGGGCCGCGCGCCGCGACCCGGAGACCGCCGTTGCCGCCGCGGAGGCCGGCGCGCACCTCGTGCTGATGCACAACAAGGAGGTCGCCGAATACGCCGGCGACGTGGTGGCTGAGGTCGTGGGGTGGCTGGCCGATGCGGTGGATGCCGCCGTCGCAGCCGGCGTCCGGCGCAAGCGGATCCTCGTCGACCCGGGCATCGGCTTCGGCAAGACCGGCGAGCACAACCTCGAGATCCTCCACCGTCTGGCGGAGCTGAAGTCAGCGCTCGGGCTGCCCCTGCTTGTCGGCACCAGCCGCAAGCGCTTCATCGGCCAGCTGCTCGGCGACGCGCCCCCCGACGACCGGGTCGAGGGCACCGCGGCGACCGTCGCGCTGGCGATCGCCGCGGGCGCGGACGTGGTCCGGGTCCACGACGTCGCGCACATCGTGCGCACCGTCCGCGTCGCGGACGCCATCATTCGCCGATGAGCGAGCGGATCGAGCTGCGCGGCATGCGCT
>JBBQMC010000146.1:0-5383 GCA_038328565.1 Candidatus Limnocylindria bacterium | reverse complement strand
GCCTCCGCGAAGCTCACGCCGGCGGGCATTGGCTCGAAGGCCTTCTCCGGCGCGCAGACGTACTCAGCGAAGGCGCCCTGCCCGTACGCGGACAGGTCAGCGAAGACCGCGTCGCCGGGTTGGAAGCGGGAGACACCGGTGCCGACCGACTCGACCACGCCGGCCACATCGAGCCCCACCCGGTGGTAGGCCGGCCTCGGCGCCCGCATGCCCATGAAGAGGCGGGCGAAGTTCGGCTTGGGCGTCAGGCCATCGAGGTCCGCCCGGTTGACCGATGCCGCCCGCACGCGGACGAGGACCTCGCCCTCCCCCGGCGCGGGTCGCTCGACGTCCTTCAGCTCGACGACGTCGGGGGTGCCGTATCGGTCCCGCACGGCGACCTTCATCGTTCGAGGATACGCACTGGGCCGGGCGCCAGGACAGCGCGGTTTGCGCACGTGGCAGCTATCGGCGACTCACTTGCGAACCTTGCGACCCGTGCAAGCGAGAGCCACGCAGGGAGCGGATTGCGTCGCTTCCGGTTACGCGGCATGCAAGGAATGCAGCCGGTGTGTCCGATAGTTCACTCCCGGTAAGGCCGCCGATGCGGGGACCGGCGCCGGCCGCACGCGCACCAGTTGACGCCAGCCTTATACAACCGTATGGTTGTATCCATGCAACGCGCGGGCGCCATCGACGATCTGTTCGCCGCGCTGGCCGATGCCACGCGGCGCGACATCGTGCGGCGCGCGATCGACGCCGAGGAGGGCGTCGCCGAGCTCGCCGGCCACTACCCCATGAGCTTCGCGGCGGTGCAGAAGCACATCGCGATCCTGGAGCGGGCCGGCCTCGTGACGAAGCAGCGCATCGGTCGCCGCAAGGTCGTCCGCACCAATCCCGTCGGGCTGGCGACGGCACGCCGCCTGCTCGACAAGTACGAGGCCCTGTGGCGCGGCCGGATCGATCGCATGACAGATCTCATCGCCGCCACCACCGACATCAAGGAGACGAACGAATGACCGTGACCGCCGTCCGCAAGGATCCCGAGGCACGCACCATGACCCTCACCGCCGAGTTCGACGCCACGCCCGAGCGCGTCTGGCAACTGTGGGCCGATCCCCGCCAGCTCGAGCGATGGTGGGGACCGCCCACCTACCCCGCCACGGTCACGGCGCATGACCTGCGCGTCGGCTCGCGCGTCGAATACCACATGACCGGCCCTACCGGCGACCAGCCGAAGGGCTTCTGGAACGTGCTCGAGGCGGAGCCTCCGCGTCGGCTGCTGTTCCGCGATGGCTTCGCGAACGACGACGGGTCGGAGAACAACGACCTGCCGTCGACGACAACTCGCGTTGCCATCGAGGCGATCGGCGACGGTCGCAGCCGGATGACGCTCGACAGCCTCTTCCCGAGCGTGGAGGCCATGGAGCAGCTCGTCGCGATGGGCATGGAGGAGGGGCTGACCCAAGCCGTGGGCCAGATCGACGCGATCCTCGCGGAGGACGTGGTCCATTCGGCGTGATGGGCCGGGCTTGCCGATGAGTTTCACGACCGTGAGCGGTCGAAGCAGCACGTAAGGAGACACCACGATGGGCAGCACCATGACCGAGCCGACCACTCGCACCCTCGAGGTGCCGGGGGCCGTCCTCACCTACGACGTCCGGCGCAACGACGCCAGCACCGAGCCGCCGCTGTTCCTCATCGGTTCGCCGATGGGCGCATCGGGCTTCGCGACCCTGGCGAGCCATTTCCCGGAGCGCACGATCATCACCTACGACCCGCGCGGAGCGGAGCGCAGCACGAAGACGGACCCGACGACGCCGTCGAATCCCGAGCAGCACCGCGACGACCTCCATCGGATCATCCAGGAGGTTGGCGGGCCGGTCGACCTGTTCGCCAGCAGCGGCGGCGCAGTCAATGCCCTGGCCCTGGTCGCGAAGCATCCCGATGACGTGCGGACACTCGTCGCGCATGAGCCTCCGCTCGCGGCGTTGATCCCCGACCGCGATGCCGCGAAGGCCGCGATCCGCGCGATCCAGCAGACCTACCAGGCTCGCGGATTCGGCGCAGGAATGGCGCACTTCATCGCGGTGACAGGGCACCGGGGCGAGTTTCCCGACGGGTTCGCGGACCAGCCGGCGCCCGACCCGGCCGCGTTCGGCATGCCGGTCGAGGACGACGGCACGCGGACTGACGTGATGCTGAGCCAGAACATCATCGGCACGACCCATTACGAGCCGGACTTCGCCGCGTTGCGATCCGCGACGACGCGCATCGTCATCGCCGCAGGCGCCGAGTCGGAGGGCGAGATGGCGAACCGTGGCGCCCACGCCGTCGCCGAGCGTCTCGACCAGCAGCCGGTGGTCTTCCCGAGCCATCACGGCGGCTTCCTGAGCAGCGAGTCCGGCTGGGGCGGTGATCCGGATGCGTTCGCCGCCAAGCTGCGCGAGGTGCTCGCAAGCTAGATGGGCAAGCTCATCTACAGCCTCAACGTCTCCCTGGACGGCTTTGTGGAGACGCCGGACAAGAGCCTCGCCTGGGCGAGCGTCGACGAGGAGCTCCACTCCTGGTTCAACGACCAGACGCGCTCGCTCGACGCCGCACTCTACGGGCGCCGGATGTACGAGATCATGGCCGGCTACTGGCCGACCGCTGAGGACGATCCAGCCGCGGCCGATGTGGAGCGCGAGTTCTCGCGCATCTGGAAGCCGATGCCGAAGATCGTGTTCTCCACGTCCCTCGAGCACGTCGACCACAGCGCCCGCCTGGTGCACGGCGACGTGGCGACCGTGCTCGAGGATCTGCGGCGCGAGTTTCCCGGCGACATCGACGTCGGCGGCGCGAATCTCGCGGGCCAGTTCGTGCGGCGTGGGCTCGTGGACGAGTTCCAGCTCGTCGTCCACCCCGTCGTGCTGGGTGCCGGCACACCGTTCTGGCCCGAGCTCGAGGCACCGTTGAGCGTGCGGCTCGTCGATAAGCGCACGTTCAATTCGGGTGCCGAGTTGCGAGCGTACGTGCCGGCCTAGGGGCCGTTCTCGGAGTCCGGCGTGGCGATCCACCACACGTGCCCTTCCGGATCGCGAACACCGTACTCGCGCTGACCGTAACCCTCGTCACGCGGCTCGTAGAGGACCTCGGCTCCGGCGGCCCGCGCATGTTGATGGTGTGCGTCGACGTCGGGCACGTGGACCACGATCCCGCCGGCAGGCGTCCCACTCGCCGCCGGCGGCGTCAATTCCCCTTCTCCACCGGCGCGGTGCAGCCACACCCTGCGCGAGCCGAGTCGGACCTCTCCATGCATCACCGTGCCGTCCGGCGCACGCTCGAGGCCCCCTGATGAGAATGCCAGGACGTCTACGAGAAACGCGTGTTCGGCCTCGATGTCGCTGCAGGCGAGGAGCGGAATGACGTCGACGCGGTCTGTCATGGACCGATGGTAAGCAGACGACCAAACCGGCTGCGAGGCATGTCTCCCCGAGAGACGACCCGCTAGCTGATCGTGGCGAGGACCTCGATCTCGACCCGGCCACCGAGGGCGAGCCCGGAGGCGCCGAACGCGCTGCGCGCCGGCAGGTGGTTCGGGAACTGTTCGACGTAGACGCCGTTCATCGCCGCCCACTCGGCCATGTCGGCCAGCATCACTGTGACCTTGACCACCTGGTCCATCGATGAGCCGTGGCGCTCGAGGACGCCCTGGAGGTTGCGCAGCGCCTGCCGCGTCTCCGCCTCGATGCCACCCGGCACCAGGGCTCCCCCGTCGTCGATGCCCATCGCGCCGGACAGGTAGAGCATCGGTCCCACGCGGACGGCCTCCGAGAACGGAAGCTTCAGCGGCGCCAGCGAGTCGGCCACCGGGAAGTATTCGATCGTGTCCATCGTCAATGCTCCTGGCTCGGGATGTCGCCACGAAGGATCGTTGCCGAGCTGGCGCGCGCTCTCCAGGCAACGCCCTTGCGCCATGTTCCCCGCGCTGGCGGTGTACACGCCGTCGGCGAGCGCCGCTCCCCCGGCGCCCGCCACGGTCGGGGTCATCATGCAAGCTCCCGGATGATCCGCGCCATATGCCCGAGATGGCTCCGCTCGTGACGCGCGATCCAGTCGCCGTAGTAGAGGACGCTGTATTCGTAGACCACGTTGGGCGGCGCGAGCACCGTCGCGGTGCGCTCCCACCCGGCGAGAGGCAGCGGCTCGATGACCGCCAGCAGCTCGGCGCGTTGCGTGCGGAAGACCTCGAACGCTGGCCCGAAGTCCCACTCCAAGTAGTCGGTCTCGCCGGGACGGCCGCGCGGCGCGCGTGCCCGCCACGATGGATGGTCCTCGCGCACGATACGCATCATGTGGCCGGCGAGCACCTCCGCGACCCCGCGCAGGTGCGCCAGCTGCTCGGTCACGGACCAGCCGTACGCGGTGTGGCCGGTGAGCTGGTCCGGCGTGGCGTCCCGCGTCATCTCCTCGAGCAGCGGCACGGTCGTGCGCAGGATCTCGAACGTCTCCGCCACCCCGAGCCGCGGCAGGGGCGCCGTCCCGATGCGTGGCGGCGTGGGGCTGCGGGCCATGCGCCCAGTGTGGCGCGAAAAGTTGCCGTGGAGTGTCATGTTTCGCCGCCATCATGGACCGATGAACGTGATCGACTGGCTGCTCGACTCCGACCCGGCCATCCGCTGGCAGGTGATGCAGGACCTGACCGATGCGCCCGCCACCGACGTGGCGGCCGAGCGCGCGCGCGTGGCGCGCGAGGGCTGGGGTGCGCAGCTGCTTGCCGCCCAGGATGCGGATGGCCGGTGGGGCGGCGGCACCTACTTCCCCGAATGGATCGCCACCACGCCGACCCTGCACCTGCTCTACGTATTCGGCCTCGACCCCGCGAGCGACGAGGCGCGACGCGCGATCGCGCCGGTCCACGAGGCGGCGCGCTGGGAGTACGACGCGAACCTGCGGTTCTTCGAGGGCGAGGTCGAGCCCTGCATCAACGGTCGCGTCGTCGCCATCGGTGCGTACTTCGGGCAGGATGTGCGGCCCATCGTTGACCGGCTGCTGGGCGAGCAGATGGCGGACGGGGGCTGGAATTGCGAGCAGGAGAACGGCTCGACGCGCGGCTCGTTCGACACCACCCTCAACGTCCTCGAGGGACTGCTCGAGTATGAGAGCTCGGTGGGGCCGGACGCGGCCGTCGCCGGAGCGCGCGAGCGCGGCGAGGAGTACCTGCTCCAGCGGCGCCTCCTGCACCGGCTGTCCGACGACGAGATCCCGCAGCGGCGGTGGCTCTACATCGGCTTCCCGAACGCGTGGTTCTACGACCTCGCCCGCGTCCTCGACTACTTCCACCGAGCGCGCCCCGCGCCGGATGAGCGGATGGCGGAGGCGCTCGGCATCCTGGAGTCGAAGCGCGACGCCAGCGGCCGCT
>JBBQMC010000145.1:0-5440 GCA_038328565.1 Candidatus Limnocylindria bacterium | reverse complement strand
ACGGCGCTGGCAAGCGCGCTCGCCGAGTTCATGTTCGGCAGAGATGACGCGCTCATCAAGATAGACATGAGCGAGATCATGGAGCGACATAACGTTTCGAGCCTCGTGGGGGCGCAACCCGGCTACGTCGGCTTCGACGAGGGCGGGCAGCTCACCGAGGCGGTACGGCGTAAGAGCTACAGCGTGGTCCTGCTCGACGAGATCGAGAAGGCGCACCCGGAGGTCTTTAACATCCTCCTCCAGATCCTCGAGGATGGCCATCTGAGCGATGCGAAGGGCCGGCGTGTCGACTTCCGGAACGCGATCATCATCATGACGAGCAACGTTGGCGCCCAGCAGCTCCAACGAGACTCGTCGATCGGCTTCCGCGTCGGCGGGACGGAGGCGGTCCAGGCCGCGGCAGAATACGAGCGCATGCGCGACAAGGTGCTCGCCGAGCTGAAGAACACGTTCCGTCCGGAATTCCTCAACCGGATCGACGCGACCGTGGTCTTCCGTCAGCTGACGAAGGAAGAGCTGCGCGAGATCGTCGACCTGCTGCTCGCGCGGGTGAAGGTCCAGATCGCCGGCCAGCAGATGGAGCTCATCGTCACCGACGCCGCGAAGGACGCGATCATCGCGAAGGGCTTCGACCCCGCCTACGGCGCGCGACCATTGCGGCGCGAGATCCAGAACCAGATCGAGGACCCGCTGGCGGAGCAGGTGCTGATGGCAACATACGAGCCCGGGGACCGGATCCTCGTGGACGCCGGCGAGGATGGGAACCTCACGATCGCCAAGGCACCCCCGGAGCGCAAGCCCGTGAGTGCCGGCTCCGGCCGCTCGAAGGAGAAGGCCGCCCCCACCGAGTAAGCGGCCGATAAGCGGCCGCGACGCTCCCGCGTGGCAAGATGGCGGGCACGACGCCCGTCATCGCCGCATCGCAGGCCATTTCGCCCATGCCCGCCACGAAGTCCGTCCACGTCTGCCAGCAATGCGGCGCCACGAGTCCGCGCTGGGCGGGGCAATGCCCATCGTGCGGCGCCTGGAACACGATGGTCGAGACGCTCGTGGGCGGCACGTCGCCGGCCCGCGCCCGCCGCGCGAATCCCTCCAGCGCGGCCGCCGCGGCCATCGAGCCGATCGGCTCCGTCTCGAGCGCCGAGGCGCATCGGCTTGCCTCCGGCATCGGTGAGCTCGATCGCGTCCTCGGCGGCGGCCTCGTGCCTGGCTCGATCGTCCTCGTGGGCGGCGATCCCGGCATCGGTAAGAGCACGCTCCTCCTCCAGCTCGCCGCCCGCCTCGCCGGCGCGGGTGCCACTGCCCTCTATGTCACCGGCGAGGAGTCCGCTGCCCAGGTCCGCGGTCGCGCGGAGCGGGTCGGCGCGGTGGTCGAGGGCCTGTCGCTGCTCGCCACGACGGATCTCGCCGACGCGATCGGTGCCATCCAGGCGACGCAGCCATCGGTCGCGATCGTCGACAGCGTCCAGACGATGGCGGTCGAGGAGCTGAGCGGCCCGGCCGGCAGCGTGGGCCAGGTGCGCGAGGTGGCCGCCCGGCTGGCTGAGGTGGCGAAAGCCGGCTCGACGAGCATCGCGCTCGTCGGCCACGTGACGAAGGAGGGGACCGTCGCCGGCCCGCGAACGCTCGAGCATCTCGTCGACGCCGTCCTCTACCTGGAGGGCGAGCGCCTGGGCGCCACACGCCTGCTGCGGGCCGCGAAGAACCGGTTCGGCTCGACCGATGAGGTCGGCGTGCTCGAGATGCGCAGTGACGGCCTCGTCGAGGTGGCCGATGCCAGCCGCTTCTTCCTCGAGAGCGAGCAGCCGCCGGTGGCGGGCTCCGCGGTGACGATCGCGCTCGAGGGGACCCGGCCCCTCGCGGTCGAGATCCAGGCGCTCGTCGCGCCGTCCGGCTACGGATCGCCGCGCCGCGCCACGACCGGCATCGAGACGAACCGGCTCCTCATGCTCATCGCCGTGCTGGCGCGCCACGCCGGGCTGAACCTCACTGGCCACGACGTCTACGTCAACGTCGCCGGTGGCCTGCGGATCGACGAGAGCGCCGCCGACCTCGCCGTCGCGGTGGCGCTCGCCTCGAGCCTCCGCGAGCGGCCCGTGCACGCCGGCCTGGCGATCGCCGGCGAGGTGGCGCTGTCGGGCCGGCTCCGCGTCGCCGGGCGCGCCGAGCGGCGACACGCGGAGGCGCGGCGCCTCGGCTTCAGGCGACTCCTGACCGGCCGCGGGGGCGGGGCGCCGCAGATCCCGGGCATCGAGACCGCCACTGACATCCGTGAGGCGCTGCGGATCGCCCTCGTGGAGCCCGGCTGACGCTCGGCACCGGTGCCTGGCGCCGCCATTGCCCGGCGCCGGAATGGGTGCTACGGTTGCCGCCCGCTGCGGCGGGATCGTGCTCGCGAGCCGCGTTTTCATCGGTCTTCATCCGTCCTGCGGACGAGCGGCGCGATCGCTCAGTTCATCCGTCATCCAACTTCGCACTCATCGGTTCAATGACCAGGATCATCCAGCTGGTGGGCGCCCTGCTGGGCACCCTCTTCGGCTTCGGCCTTGGCCTGCTCATCCTCGAGCGGGCCGGGGACGTCGTCAGCACACCCAACCGCCCGGCCTTCCTCATGGCCGTCGTGGCGGCGTCGCTGCTGTTCGGCTACCTCGCCATCCCCTACGTGACGGTGTATCCGACGCGTTGGGCGGTGGGTCGCCTCGACCGGGCCGGTGCCGGCGACTTCGCGCTCGGCGTGGCGGCGGTCGTGGTGGGCTTGGTGATGGGCGTGCTGCTCGGCGTTCCGCTGGCCCAGATCGGCGGGACGCTGGGCGCTGTGCTCCCGCCGCTCGCGGCGGTGCTGCTGGCGATCGTGATGCTCGGCGCCACCCTCTACAAGCGCGACGTCCTGCTGCCCGCCTTCGCCGGCTTCCTCCCCGGCGGGCGGCGTCGGGGCGCCCCGACCCAGGTCGTCATCGACACGAGCGCGATCATCGACGGCCGCATCGCGGACATCGCGAAGACCGGCTTCATCATGGGCGAGCTCGTCGTGCCGCGCTTCGTGCTCGACGAGCTGCAGCGGATCGCCGACTCGCCCGAGGCGATGCGTCGCAACCGCGGCCGTCGCGGCCTCGAGATCCTCACCGCGCTCCAGCGGGACGCCGTGACGCCCGTCACCGTCCACGAGGAGACGTATCCGGAGATCAACGAGGTCGACGCCAAGCTCGTTGCCTTCGCGCGGGACAACGGTGCCGCGATCCTCACGAACGACTTCAACCTGAACCGGGTGGCCGAGATCCAGGGCATCCGGGTGCTCAACGTGAACGAGCTGGCAAACGCGGTGAAATCGGTCGTCCATCCCGGGGAGGAGATGAGCGTGCGTATCATCCAGGATGGAAAGGAGCCGGGCCAGGGCGTCGGGTACCTCGACGACGGGACGATGATCGTGGTCGAGGGCGGCAGCCGCTTCATGGAGCGCGAGATCGGCATCACCGTGACCCGCGTGCTCCAGACGGTCGCCGGGCGCATGATCTTCGCCCAGCCGCGCGAGACGGCCTGAGCGTCGATGGCAGCCGCGCTCGCCGCGATCTGCGTCGCCGCCGGGCGCAGCCGGCGGATGGGGACGGACAAGCTGTGGATCGACCTCTGGGGACGGCCGGCATGGCGCTGGTCGCTCGACCTGCTCGCCGCGCTGCCGGGCATGGAGCACCTGGCGCTGGTCATCCCGGCTGAAGCGGAGGACCAGTACCGCGAGCGCCTGCCGGCGAGCCTGGCGGACCGATGCCTCCTCGTCCCCGGTGGCGAGGAGCGTGCGAACTCGGTCCTCGCGGGGGTGACCGCGCTCCTCGGTGCCGGCGTGGCGCCGGCCACGATGGCCCTCGTCCACGACGCGGCCCGTCCCGCGCTCAGCAGCGAGCTCGCGCTCGCCGTGGCGACCGCGGCGCGCGGCGCGGGCGCGGCCCTGCCGGTCAACCCCGTCAACGACACGCTCTGGCGGGTGCGTGACGGTCGCGGCGTGGCGATCGTGGACCGCACCGGGGTCGTCGGGGCACAGACGCCGCAGGCGGCGCCGCTCGAGACGCTGCGGGACGCGATCATCGACGCGCTCGGGCGCGACGAGGCACCGACCGACGAAGCGGCGGCGCTCCTTGCGCACGGCGTGGCCGTCGTCACCGTCCCGGGGGATCCTGCGAACCGCAAGCTCACGACGCCGGCTGACGAGGCGCTCGTGCGGGATGCGCTGCGCGCGCGGCTGCTGGGACCGATGGGTGCCGCCGTCGACACGGAGCGGGCGGGGATCGGGTTCGACGCGCACCGGCTGGCCGCAGGACGTCCGATGCGCCTGGCCGGCCTGGACTGGCCCGGCGAGCCGCGCGGCCCCGCCGGCCACTCGGACGGCGACGTGGCCCTCCATGCGGTGATCGATGCCGTCCTCGGCGCCGCCCACGCCGGCGACATCGGCACCCGCTTCCCGTCCGACGACGACGCTTGGCGCGACGCCGACTCGGCCGACCTCCTCGGCCGAGCGGTCGCGATCGCGCGGGAGGCCGGGATCGTGCCACGCTCGGCGGACGTCACCGTGGCCGGCACCCGACCTTCGATCGCCACGCGGCGCGACGAGGCGGCGGCCCGGATCGCGGCCCTGCTGGCCGTCGACCCGGCAACGGTGAGCGTGCGCGGCACGACGACCGACGGCCTCGGCTTCGTCGGCGAGGAGGGGATCGCGGCCTGGGCGGTGGTCGGGGTCGAATCCACGCGGTGACCGATCGGATCGGCGGGCGGCGGCCGGTCATCGAGGCGCTGCGCTCCGGCCGCGCGGCGCTCCGCCTCTGGATCGCGGACAACGCCCGCCCATCGCCCGAGCTGCGCGAGCTGCTCGCCGCCGCCCGGGCCCGCGAGCTCGAGCCGATCTGGGTCGACCCGCAGCAGGTCGCTCGGCTGGCGGCGTTCGACGGCCACCAGGGCGTCCTGCTCGAGGTGGGGGAGCGGCAGCTCGCGAGCCTCGACGAGCTCCTGCTCGGGGCCGATGCCGCCGGTCACGCGCCGTTCCTTGTCCTGCTCGAGCACCTCCAGGACCCGACGAACTTCGGCACGCTGCTGCGCTCCGCCGAGGCAGCCGGCGTCGACGGTGTCATCTATCCCGCCCGCGGTGCGGCGCCGCTCTCGGCCGCGGCGGTGAAGGCATCGGCCGGAGCGAGCGAGCACGTGCCGCTCGCGCGCGTCGACAGCGTCGGCGCCACGATCCACGACCTCAAGCAGCGCGGCCTGCGACTGGTCGCCGCCGACCAGGACGCCCCGCATCTCGCGTGGGAGGCCGACCTCTCCGGCCCGCTGGCGATCGTCGTCGGCTCGGAGGGGAGTGGCCTGTCGGGCGTCACTCGCCGGCGCTGCGACCTGCTCGTCCGCTTCCCGATGGCCGGCCACGTGGCGAGCCTCAATGCCGCGACGGCGGGGGCCCTGC
>JBBQMC010000144.1:0-5442 GCA_038328565.1 Candidatus Limnocylindria bacterium | reverse complement strand
GTGGATGGCCGCCAGCTCCGCTTCGGTGGCGCCCAGCCGCGCAGCCGCGAGCCCCACTCCCGCTCGTGGCCCTCATAGTCAATGACCATCACCACGCGCCCGGCGCGCACCAGGCGCAGCAGCAGATGACAGGCCGTGATGCCCTTCCCCGTCCCACCGGGGCCATACAGCACGGTGTGCCCTTCGGGGGTCAGGAACTCGCCGACGAGCTGCGGCGGCGGCGAGCCGTAGGGCAGGTCAGCGGCGGTGCGGGTGCCTAAGCCGGAACCGTTCGCCGGCGAACGGTTGCCGCCTTCGATGACGGCGAAGATGGTCGCCTCATCGCCGCGCACGATGGCCTCGAGCTCGTCGGGGTCCTGACTCAGTTCGAGCGCGCGAGCGCGCGCAACGGCGAGTTGGATAGACCGCCGGCGCGCGTCGTCGGCGTCCCAGGTGGCACGGGCGTCGGCGACGGTCATGCCCGCGCCTGCATCCGGGCGACGCCGGCAATAGCGGTGGCGATGTGAAACGCCGCCTGCGCATCGGTCCACCGTTCAGGGTCGAGCTCGAGGTGGCGACCGAGGTCCAGGGCGTCGATGCGCACCGCGACCAGCATCGCGGTTGACGAGGTGTAGGTGCTAGAATCCGAGACAGCATTGGTGGCGCTCGGACTTCGGTCCGGGCGCTTCTTCATGTTCAACGTCACGCCGCCTCGTCGCCGCTGTCGGGCTTGCCGGACGTGCGGGCAGCGTCAACGAGCGCGAGTACCAGGCGCCTCTGCTCAGTGGTGAGCGAATCTAGGCGTAGGACGCGCTGCTCGCCCCAACGCTTCCGGCCTCCACGCCGACCGGACTCCACGAATACGGGATTCTTGTCGCCGGACAAAACGAAACCCGATTCCCTTCTGCGCATGCTCGCGCTGGAACCGGGCGTCTGGCGATCATCGCCGCGACTTGTCGGACGGGTTGGGGTATTCGCTTAGGCTGACAATTCTAGCACACCGTAGAGGCGTAGGGTCAAGTATCGCGCGGGTCTCGTTGCGCTGCGGCGTAGTCGACTTGGACGAGCTGACCGCACCCGCAGAGGAGGACTCGGTTTCCGATCTGAAGCGCAGGACTGCCAGGGGTCTGTCGGAGCGCCGGGTGTATCCCCTCGTCAACGCGGGGCCAGTGCCGAGTCAGGATGTGATCGAGACCATCGGGCTGTAACGGCCCGCGCCTCCAATCTGCGTCGAGCCACAAGGCGTGCGTGCCGTCCGGACGGCGCTCCCGAGTGACAAGTCGGCGCCCGCACGCGGAGCACTGGAGGTGCTTTCGATAGACCTTCGCCGGGATCATGTCCGCCACTGCGGCACCCTCCACTCCGCCCGCGAGGGGCGCATGTCGGCGTCAAGCACGATGTACTCCCACAGGGCGCGCAGCACCGCGTTGATAGCCTTCGGCTCCCAGTCCCAGTCAATGGCCTGCGGGATCTCCACTACCCGCTGCGACATTTCGAGCCCCGCCAGCTGGTCACCGATGGCGATGAGCTTCGCGTCCCGCTCGGCCTTGTCGATCACGCCGTCCTCGTAGTTGTCGATCACGCGCCGCCGGCGGGCCTCGAGCTCGAGCCGGCGTCCGTCATCCTCCCCGACTTCGGCCACGTCACCGGGCACCCGGAATCGTCCGGCCTCGGCCTTCACCCAGCCGATGAGCTTCGACTCCGACACGTTCAGCCGTCCGTGGTCCGGCGTAGTACGCCCCGCCAGGCAGCGGTACACGACCTGCGAGTAGCGCTTGGTCCGTGTCCCGCCCGTGGTCGTGAAGCGACTCGCGCTCATCAGCCGCCCGCAGTGGCATTGCACGAGGTGGAACAGGTTGAAGGGCGCCGCCGCCTTCGCGCCGGGGCGCTTGTGGATCGGCAGCACGCCGTGGCGTTGCAGGATCTCGCGCAGCGGGGTCGTGCTCCAAGGGCGCCCCATGCGGGTCGGGACGTTGCGCAGGTTGAGCAGCTTGCCGGCCCCGACCACACTGCCCGCCTCGCGGTACGCGTCGAGCACGACCGAGACGTCCTCCCCGTCGCGCTCGCCATAGAACGGATGCCCGATTCGGTCGCCGCGTGCACGGCGCGCCGCCACGGTGTCCTTCGCGCGCTCCGACGCCACCTCGCGCTCCATCTGGGCAAGGGCCACCAGCATGTTGATATGGAAGCGCCCCGACGCCGAGCCGAAGTCCACGTTGGAGTCGGCGGCGAGGTGGATCGGTACGCCGCGCTCGACGCATAGCTCGGCCAGGGTGGCGAAGTCGGAGATGGAGCGCGATAGGCGCGACAGGCTGTAGGAGTAGAGCGCGCTCACCTCATCGGCTTCGATCATCGACAGGAGCTGATGGTATCCGGGACGCCCGTTGCGGCCCTTGCCGCCGGACCGGTTCCAGTCCGATAGGAGGAGCAGCGCATCGGCGTCGCCGTGCTGCGCGGCGAGCTCTCGGACCTTCTGCGCCTGGATTTCCCACGATAGATGGCGGTCATTCGTCACGCGCGACTTGCGGAGGTAGGCGACGGGCTGCTTCATCGGTCTATTGTATACCTGCCAGTCTGGCCGACGTGCGGCGCATCCTCGGGTTTCGCGACTGGTACCCGGCCGCGCGGCGCGTGATCCTGGCGACGAACTACCGCTGCCCACCGGAGGTCGTCGCCGCCGGCCGGCGGCTCGTCGAGCACAACGTCGAGCGCTTCCCCAAGCCGATTCGCGCCGGCCGTGACGGGCCGAGCGAGGCCATCGCGGCGGTGGCGACCGGCGCGCCGGACTGGCCGGAGCGGCTCACGCGCCTCGTGCGCGCCGCGGCCGAAGGCGGTGGCCGCGCCGGCTTCCTCGCCCGGACGCGCAGCGAACTGACGCCCCTCATGCTGGCGCTGACCCACGCCGGGGTGCCGGACACGACGCCGGTCCCGTCACCGATCGACGCGGAGCCCGTCGTCGCGCTGCTCGCCGCGCTCGAGCGCCATGCCGGGGCCGAGCATCCGTTTCCCGTCCTCCGCCGGCTCCGACGCGACCACGGCTGGGACCGCGCGTCGCCGCAGGATGCGCTCGGCGAGGACGACCACGCGGCGCTCGACGCGCTGCTCGGCTGGGCGGCGAACGCCCCTGACACGCCGAGCCTCCTGCGTGGCGCGCGGGCGATGCATGCGCGGCTCGCCGAGCTTCGGCGGCCAGACGCCGCGGTCGAGCTGCTCACGGTCCACGGCGCGAAGGGCCGCGAATGGCCGCTCGTCATCCTCGTCGGTTGGGAGGCGGAGCGGTTCCCGAATCGCCGCGCGCTACGCGACGCGGTTGATCCCGTGCGCGCGATGGAGGAGGAGCGCCGCCTTGGCTATGTCGCCGTCACGCGCGCGACGCGCCGCCTCGTCCTCGCCTTCGATCCCGCGCGCCCATCGCCATTCCTGGCGGAGATGGGCTACAGCCCGAGCGCCGCGCAGCATATTCGGACCGCTAGCCGACACCGATCACCTCCGAAGCCGACTCCGGGCCGGCTGCCAGCTCTGCAGCCAACGCTGTGGACGGGCAATGAGCACAGCCGCCACGGCGTACGCGCACAGGAACAGCAACCAGGGGACCAGGCCCCCTGCGACCTCCCAGGCGCCGAATGACAGGATCGCGCCGATGATGGATAGGGCCAGCAACGCGCCGCCGGCGCTGACGATCAGGCCCGCGGTTGCGGCCAACCGGCCGTGGAGGGCCAGCGCGGCAGCCGCCAAGAAATGAATGAGGGGAAGCCAATCGCGATTGGCCTCGAACCACGGCAGGTGGATCGGCGTGAGGAAAATTGCGTACTCGCCACCCGTCGCTCCCAGACCGATACCGAACCCGACGCCCGCGAGGATGGCCGCCGGCCATGCCCGGGCCATCGCGGGCGGCGCGGCAATCCCCCATCCTTGGGCCGAGGCGAGGACGCCCAGACCGATGACCGCGTGCAGCGCCAGGAGCACGAGGACGACACCGATCTCCAATGGCTGGATAAGGACGTAGTACGGCCCGGGGTGGAATACGACATCGACGACGTCCGCGATTCTGACCAATGCCCAGCCGGAAAAGAATGTGAAACCTGTCATCGCGAGGACGAGGCTCGTCCCAAGGGCAAGCCGGCTACGCAGCCAAGCGAACGCCATGGCAGCGAGCAGGTACGTCACGCCGTAGGCGACGCCTTCGGGAGCCCACGGGTACTCCTCGCCGAACACAATGTTGAAGAGGGGCGGGGAGAAGATGGCGATGAACAGCAGCCCGACGAGCACAAGCGCCCCGACTGCGCCGCGCGCCATCGGAAACAGCGGCCGGGTCATTGGCCGACTCCCGCACTTCCGACGGTGACGTTAGAGGCCGATCTCCGGGACAATGACGGAGAGGTAGCCGACCATCCGTCGGACGTGCCCATCGAATCCCTCCCAGTCGTCGCCGGCAATCGCGTCTCCCAGCGCCTCCCTTGCGCCGGCCCACAGCATGTCACGCGGAACCGCGCGCGCAAAGGCCCTGTCCTTCATCCGCTTGCGCACGTTGGCCGGTTCCACGTCGGCGATCCGCTTCGTGGGACGCATGAGCGCCACCGCGACGAGGAAGCCGGCGAGCTCGTCGCAGGCGTAGACGAGGTGGTCGAGGCGCGTCGTTCGCGGGACGTCGAGCGCATCGTTGTGGCTGCGCACCGCGTCGACCAGCTCAGGTTCGTAGCCGTGGCGTGCCATCTCGTCGGCGCCGATCGCGCCATGGGTGGCGGCGTCGGGAAACCGCTCGTAGTCGAGGTCGTGGAGCAGGCCCGCGATCCCCCACCGCTCGGCGGCGGCGGCATCGAGCCCGTCGTCGAGCGCATAACCGCGCACGCCCGCCTCGACGAGGAGGCCGTGCTTGCGGAGTGACGGGTTCGCGTTCCACTCCTCGAGCAGTGCCAGCGCGTCTGCCCGCGAGGGGACGGTCACGAGGCGGCGGCGGCCGCGGCCCGCGGCCGGCTCCCGCGCCGGCGGGCCGGCGCGGCATCGGTCTCGGGAATGCCGAGCACCGGTCGCAGGTAGCGGCCGGTGTGCGATGCCGGCGTTCGCGCGACCTCCTCCGGCGATCCGGCCGCGATGAGCGCGCCGCCCTTGTCCCCGCCCTCCGGGCCGAGGTCGATGAGGTAGTCCGCGCTCTTGATGACGTCGAGGTTGTGCTCGATGACGACCACGGTGTTCCCCGCATCGGCGAGGCGCGAGAGGACCTGGAGCAGGCGCGCCACGTCGTCGAAGTGGAGGCCGGTGGTCGGCTCGTCGAGGATGTAGAACGTCTTGCCGGTCGCGCGCTTGCTGAGCTCGGTGGCGAGCTTCACGCGCTGCGCCTCACCGCCGGACAGCGTCGTCGCCGGCTGGCCGAGGTGGATGTAGCCCATCCCGACGTCCGCCAGGGTCTGGAGCTTGTTGCGGATCGTCGGCACCGCGTTGAAGAACGCGAGCGCCTCCTCGACC
>JBBQMC010000143.1:0-5520 GCA_038328565.1 Candidatus Limnocylindria bacterium | reverse complement strand
CGATGCCTCGAACCGCTTCCCCTCACACTCCTCACAGGTGGTCGCGACGCCAGCCATCATCGCCAGGTCCGTGTACATGACCCCGGCCCCGTTGCAGCTCGGACACGCACCCTCCGAGTTCGCGCTGAACAGCGCCGGCTTCACGCCGTTCGCCTTCGCGAACGCCTTGCGGATCGGTTCGAGGAGCCCGGGGTAGGTCGCGGGGTTGCTGCGTCGCGAGCCGCGGATCGCGCCCTGGTCGATCGACACCACCCCCTCGCGCCCCGAGACCGAGCCGTGGATGAGCGAGCTCTTTCCCGAGCCGGCCACGCCGGTCACCACCACCAGCACGCCCAGGGGAACGTCGACATCGACGTCGCGGAGGTTGTGGGTCGTGGCGCCGCGCACCTCCAGCGCCCCGGTCGGCGCGCGCAGCGTCGGCTTCAATGACGCGCGGTCATCCAGATGCCGCCCGGTGATCGTGTCGGCGGCGCGGAGGCCCTCGATGGTGCCCTCGAACACCACCTCGCCGCCCGCGGTACCGGCGCCGGGCCCAAGGTCGACGACGTGGTCGGCGATCGCGATCGCCTCGGGCTTGTGCTCGACGACGAGCACGGTGTTGCCCTTGTCGCGCAGCTGGAGCAGCAGCTCGTTCATGCGCTGGATGTCGTGCGGGTGCAGGCCGATGGTCGGCTCGTCGAAGACGTAGGTGACATCGGTGAGCGACGACCCGAGGTGGCGGATCATCTTCGTGCGCTGCGCCTCGCCGCCCGAGAGCGTGCCGGACGGACGGTCGAGGCTGAGGTAGCCGAGCCCGATCTCGACGAACGAGTCGAGCGTGTGGCCGAAGTTCGCGAGCAGCGGCGCGACGGACGGCTCGTCCAGGCCGCGCACCCATGTGGCGAGGTCGCTGATCTGCATCGCGCAGGCGTCGGCGATGCTGATCCCGGCGATCTTCGACGACCGCGCTGCCTCGTTGAGCCGGCTGCCGCCGCAGTCGGGGCAGACCGTGAACGTCACCGCCCGCTCGACGACGGCGCGGATGTGGGGCTGGAGCGCGTCGACGTCCTTCGACAGGAACGACTTCTGCATCCGAGGGATCAGGCCCTCGAAGGTCAGGTTGATGCCCTCCACCTTGATCTTGGTGGGCTCCTTGTGCAGCAGGTCGTGGAGCTCCTCCGGGGTGAACTGACCGATGGGCTTGTCCATGTCGAAGCCGCTGCCCGCGAAGATGCGCCCGTACCAGCCGTCCATGCTGTAGCCGGGGATCTTGAGCGCGCCCGCGCGGAGCGACGTGCTCGCGTCGAACAGCTCGGCCAGGTCGAAATCGGTGACCGATCCCATGCCCTCGCAGCGTGGGCACATACCGCCGGTGATCGTGAAGGTCCGCTCCACCGCCTTGCCCTCGCCGCGATCGATCGTCGCCGCCCCGGTCCCCTGGAGCGAGGCGATGTTGAAGGAGAAGGCCTGCGATGAGCCGATGTGCGGCTGGCCGAGCCGGCTGAAGAGGATGCGCAGCATCGCGTTGGCGTCGGTGGCGGTGCCCACCGTCGAGCGCGCGTTGGCGCCCATCCGCTCCTGATCGACGATGATCGTCGTCGTCAGCCCGTCGAGGACGTCGACGTCCGGTCGCGCCAGCGTCGGCATGAAGCCCTGCACGAAGGCGCTGTAGGTCTCGTTGATCATCCGCTGCGACTCCGCGGCGATGGTGCTGAACACCAGCGAGCTCTTCCCCGACCCGGAAACGCCGGTGAACACCGTCAGCCGGCGCTTCGGGATCTCGATGCTGATGTCCTTGAGGTTGTTCTCCCGCGCGCCGTGCACGCGGATGAGGTCGTGGCTGTCGGCAACGTGTGGGGCGGGCATCGGTCAGATCATGCCTCGAATTGGACCGCGCCACCGATCCGTCCCCAGGACCGATGCGTCCCAACCGGTGGACGTATCGGCCAGGATCTCGGCTGTCGGGCCTTTGCCGGGCCCCCTGCCGGGCCGGATTCGTGGCCATTTGCTCCCCCCGCTGAAGGAATCGCGAGGGACGGACGCATTCCTGGCCAATAGCCCCGCACGGTGGAACGTGCCTGGCCGAGGCGCTCCGGTCACCACGGAAACAGGACGCCGGGGTTGAGGATGCCGTCCGGGTCGAGCGCCCGCTTCACCGCGCGCATGGCCGCCAGGTCTCCCGGGCCACGGTCGAGCGGGAGCAGGTGCGCCTTCGCGCGACCGATGCCGTGCTCCGCGCTGATGCTGCCCCCCATCTCGATCACCAGCCGCAGCACCGCCTCGTCGAGGGATTCGTCGTCGGGCGGCGGGCCGACGAGGTTGACGTGCAGGTTCCCGTCGCCGAGGTGGCCGTAGAGGAAGAGCCGCGCGCGATCGCCGACGAGCGTGGCGCATCGGTCCTCGAAGTCGGCGATCCGGGCGAGCGGCAGCGCAACGTCGAGCTTGTGGGGGATGCCGACGGCGTTGATCGTCTCGGTGTGGCGCTCGCGGTACTGCCACATGCGCTCGCGGCCCGCGGCATCCTCGGCGAGGAGCACGTCGTCGAATCCGTCGAGGGCGCGCTCCACGGGCTCCGCCGGGTCCGACGTCTCGACCAGCAGGTACGCGCCATGCTCCCGGCCGCCGAAGGGATGCTCCAGGTGCGCGTGCTCAACCACGAGCCGGAGCCCGGCTTCGTGGAACAGCTCGGCGGCCAGCATGCCGGGCAACGCGCGCCGGAGCTCCACGAGGCGCTGGACGGCGACGCTCGTCGAGGCCAGGGCGGCGATGAACACGGTGCGCCGCGGCGGCGACGGCACGAGCTGGAGCCGGACGGCGCTGATGACCGCAAGCGTCCCCTCGCTGCCGGTGAGCAGCCCGGCGAGGTCGTAGCCGGTGTTGTCCTTCGCGAGCCCGCCGAGCCGCGAGATCCGCGAGCCGTCGGCCAGCACTGCCGCGATCCCCGCGACCTGGCGCCGCATCGGTCCGTGGCGCAGCACGTTGGCGCCACCCGCGTTTGTGGCCACCATGCCCCCGATCGTCGCCGTGTCGCGCGCCGCAAGATCCACCCCGGGCTCCCAGCCGCTCCGGCGTGTGGCGGCCTGGACCGATGCCAGCGTCGCGCCCGCCCCGACGGTCAGCTGCCCGGCCACCCGATCCAGCTCCCCGATATCGCGGAGGCGGGTCGTCAGCAGCACAACCGCGCCCTCGGGTGGCACTGCGCCACCCACGAGCCCGGTATTGCCACCCTGCGGCACGACCGGCGTGTGTGTCGCCGTGCAGGCGCGGAGCACGGCCGCCACCTCGTCGGGGGCTCCCGGTCGTACGACCGCGGCCGCGGTCCCGTGCCAGCGGCGGGTCCAATCGGTCTCGTAGGAGGCGCGCAGGTCGGGATCGGTAAGGCAGTGGTCGGCCCCGACGATCGCGACGAGCTCGCGGAGGAGCGGTGAAGGTGGCATCGAACGAAGGTCGGTCATGGGCGACGCCATGCTGCCACGCCGGGCGTGCGGGTGACGCGCCGCGCGGCGGTCAGGTGTGCGTGGCACGCGCGTTAGAGCTCGTCTTGGGCCGCATGACGGTCAGATGTGCGTGCCACGCACGTTAAACCGGGAACTCGCCCGGCTGCACGCTCGGCCAAGCGTGACGAGGCGCTGTGAGTGACCGAATTCCCGCCTAACGTGCGCCCGACGCACATTTGTCCCTAGTCGCGATCGCCCAGGCGCAGATTCGGGATCACGCTCCGACCGAAGGCCTCGATGAACGCCGCCTGGTTCCGCCCGACGTTGTGGAGGTAGATCCCGTCGAAGCCCATGTCGACGTAGCGCTGGAGTGCGGCGGCGTGCTCCTCCAGATCGGCGCTGATGAGCATCCGGTTCTTGAAGTGCTCGATCCCGACGAGCTTGGCCATGTTCTCGAAGTCCTCGGGGTTGCGGATGTCCTGCTTGGGGAAGGGCATCCCGCCATTCGGCCATTCGCGGACGGCCTGCTCCTCCGCCTCGGCCTGGGTGGGCGCCCAGCTGACGTGCACCTGGAGCTGGGTCTTCATGGCCGATGCGTCCTTGCCCGCCTCGCGCGCGCCCTCGCGGAACTTGTCCCACAGCATGCTGATCTTCTCGTCGGCCGCGCCGACGGTGATGATCCCGTCCGCGAACTTCCCCGTCCGCTTCGCGTTCACCGGACCGGCGGTGGCCACGTAGATCGGGACCGGCTGCTCGGGGCGCGTGTAGAGCTTGGCGCTCTCGAGGGTGAAGTATTCGCCGTCGTGCTTGACGACCTTGCCGCTGAAGAGCTTGCTGATGACCTCGATCGCCTCGAACATCATCGCGCTGCGGATGCCGACCTCCGGCCACTCGCCGCCGATGACGTGCTCGTTGAGCGCCTCGCCCGCGCCGAGGCCCAGCCAGAAGCGTCCGGGATACATGGCGCCGAGGGTCGCCGCCGCGTGGGCGATCACCGCCGGGTGGTAGCGGAAGCCCGGGCAGGTCACCGCGGTCCCGAAGGGCAGACTTGTCCGCTGTCCCAGCGCCCCCATGAAGCTCCATGCGAAGGCCGCCTGTCCCTGCTGCGGGGTCCACGGGTGGAAGTGCTCGCTCACCTGGAAGCCGGCCGCGAAGCCGGCCTCTTCCGCGGCCTGCGCGAAGTCGAGCAGCTCGGTGGGGTGGAACTGCTCGAGCATGCAGGCGTAGCCGATCGTTGTCATCAGAAGAAGGGTAACGGGTTCTGCCCGGGCGACGGGTCAGTGCGGAGGTCGGCCAGGGTCGGGTAGCAGCTCCGCTCGCAGCCCGCGCTCGATCCAACGCCGGTATCGCTCAGGCGTCCATCCCTGCTCGAGCACCAGGAAGCGATAGATCTCCGCGTTGCCCAGCGACCAGATGACCGCTGCGGCATCCGGGATGCGGAGACCGCGTCGCAGCCCGCCTCGTTCGGCGATCACGCCGGCTGCCTCGTGATAATTGTGAAAGCGACGGGCATCCCGACGGCGCTCAATTTCCGCCACCTCGGGATCGACGGCGGCGGCATCGCGGAGGACCCGAAGCATCGGGCCCACGCGCCCGTGAACCTCAACGAACCAGGCGGCCAGCACCCGGACCGCGCCGCGTCCGGTCCGCGTCGCCTCCACGCGCTGGCGCATGAAGACGGGCACCGCCGTCGGACTCTCCGGGCCGGCGGTGATGTGATCCAAGACCGCGGAGAGCACCCGACGCTTGGGGCCGATCGAGTTGTAGACCGTCTGGACAGCCACGCCGGCTGCGCCTGCGATCTCATCGATGGTGGTGGCCACGTATCCGCGCCCGACGAACAACCGATGCGCGGCCTCCACGATCGTGCGCCGGGTGGCGTCGGCGCCGAGCTCCTGGCGCGTGCGCCGCGGTCCGGGCTTGACGTCCATGCGGAGTAGGGTAACATGCTACCCACTAGAACGTCACTCTAGTAGGCGGACCACAGGAGAAGCTTTCGTGGGCGAACGGCACACCGCGGTCGTGATCGGCGCCGGCCAGGCGGGGCTGAGTACGTCGTACCATCTCAAGCGGGCCGGGATCGACCATCTCGTGCTCGACGCGG
>JBBQMC010000142.1:0-5646 GCA_038328565.1 Candidatus Limnocylindria bacterium | reverse complement strand
CTCCGCCTCGAAGGCGTCGAGGCCGGCCCGCCCGGCGCCGCTCACGGCCTGGTACGAGGCGAGGTCGACCGACGCCAGCCCGGCGACATCGCGGATCGGTGCCAGGGCAACGACGACCGCCGCGGTCGTGCAGTTCGGGTTCGCCACCAGGTTGGCGCGCCGCTCGCGGACGGCGTGGGCGTTCGCCTCGGGCACGACGAGCGGCACGCCATCGGTGAGTCGGAAGGCGCTGGAATTGTCGACCACGAGCGGGACCGATGCGCCGGCTCCGGCCATGATGTCGCGGCTCTGCGGCGCATCGACGGCGAGGAACAGGACGTCGAGCTCGGCCGCGGCCGCATCGTCGAGGACGTGCACCGGCAGGTCGCCACCGGCGTACCGGACCGACGAACCCGCCTCGTGGCCGAAGGGCCGGAGGCATCCGGGCGGCAGGCCGGCATCGCCGAGGATCGCGAGCAGAACGCGGCCGACGACGCCGCGCGCGCCGGCCACGCCGACGACCGGCCAGGATGCGGCATTCGGCTCTTCAGGCATGAGGCAGCGCACGATAGCGCACCTTTGGAGCGGCGCCTAATCCACGTTCTGTGCACGGCATGCGATGTAACGGGCGTTCCGACCGGCTTCCCGTTCGCCCAACGTGCATGACGCGTCCGATTGAGCGGCGATGACCCCGCTCCCCGACGGATACCGTGCATGACGGCAGAATTGCCCCGCGATACCCGGGGACCGCCCGGGCGCCGGGTCCGCTCACCGTGAAAGAGAACCTCGAGCTGGCCGGCCGGATCTTCGGCCTGGGAGGCAGATCCGCTTCGTGGCCCAGTTCGACCCGGTGAACTGGGCGATCGAGGCGGGTCGCGAGGCACTCACCGCGTCACCGGACTGGACGATGGTCGCCGTCCGGCTCGCCGGCTTCGCCGCGCTGGCGATCGCCGCAACGATGGTCGCGAACCATCGTCGCGACCCGTGCCTTCCGCGCCCATCAACGCTCCATCTGAGCGCCGGGCCGGCGGGCGAAGAGGATCGGCCGCTCGCCGCCGACGACGCGCGCGAGATCGGCATAGACGGCGGTGACGCTGGCACGACCGCCGGCGCCGGGACCGGCGATCCGGAAGACGGCGCCGTCGCGCATCGTGATCTCGAGCATGTTCTCGATGCCTGAGATGGCCGCGAGCGGGTCGACGGGATCGAGCGCCCGCGGCATGACGGACATCCCGCGTGGGGTCGCCTCGGCCACCACCCGCACCGTCTCGTGGGGCGCGACCTCGAGCCCGATGATGCCGGACGTCTCCACGTCGCCCTCGGGGCGCCACGTGCCCCACGCGATGGATGCGAGGATGGCGATCTTCTGCGCCGCGTCGCGTCCGGTCACGTCGAGCGTCGGATCCGGCTCCGCGTAGCCCGCCGCCTGCGCTTCGCGCAGGGCCGAGGTGTACGTCCCTCCGCCGCCCATGGCGGTCAGGATGAACGTGGTCGTGGCATTCACAACGCCGCGCAGCCGCTCGATACGGCCGCTGGCCGCGAGGTGGGCGGTGGCCTCGATCATGGGCGTGCCGCCGCCCACCGCCGCGCTGCCAAGGAGCGCGGCGCCGTGCGTCGTCGCGAGCTTTGCCAGCTCGGCCCCGTGGGTGGCGAGGAGCGCCTTGTTCGCGGTCACGTAGGGCGCACCGCGCTCGAGCGCCGCGGTTGCCCAGGCCTGCGGGGCATCAATCCCGCCGGCCAGCTCGACCACGACGTCCGTGTCCCCCATCGCCTCCGGTGGCCCGATCTCGATCCCGTCGGGAAACAGGATACGACGCTCGGCACCCGGGTCGCGGACCGCGATCCGCGCCAGCGTCAGCGGCAGGGGGCCATCGAGCACGAGCTCGCCGAGGGCGGCGCCCATCGTGCCCCACCCGATGAGCCCGACCCTTGTTGGTGCCATGAGTCGGTCAGTCTAGACCGGGCGCTGCGGCCCGGCGATGCATCTCGCAGCGACCGGTGGCGATGACGACCGTCACCGATCCGACATCGAACGGTCATTCGCCCGACGCAACCGTCGGACAGGCTGGCCCGAGGCCCGACGCTCGATCGGGGATGACATGTCTGGGAGACCACAGATGCGACAACGAATCACGGCGCTTCTCGTCGGCACGCTCGCGCTGCTGACCCTTATCGGCCCAACCGCCGCGGCGGCCCACGACGCCACGCCGGGTGCCGTGTACACCCTCACGAACGGGGCGGCCGGGAACGCGGTCACGGCCTTCCGGCGGGGCGCGGACGGGACGCTGAGCCCGTTCGCCAGCTACCCCACCGGCGGGACCGGGAGTGGGGCCGGGCTCGGCTCCCAGGGCGCCCTGACCCTCAGCGCCGACGGCCGGTGGCTGCTGGCCGTCGACCCCAGCAGCAATGACCTGGCCGTCTTCCGGGTTCGCGCCGATGGCAGCCTCCGCCTGGCGGACCGAGAAGGCTCGCGCGGCACGATGCCGATCAGCGTCACCATTCACGGCGACCTCGTGTATGTGCTGAATGCCGGCGGGACCGGCAACATCGTCGGCCTCCGTTTGCGCGGCAACGGCGCCCTGTCCGCCATCCCCGGCTCGGCTCGCCCGCTCACGAGCGGAGCCTCGGGTCCTGCCGAGGTCTCGTTCAGCCCACGTGGCGACCTCCTTGTTGTCACCGAAAAGGCCACGAACCAGATCGCCGTCTACGATGTACATCGCGACGGGCGCGCCTCGGGGCCACGGGCGAACCCATCGGCCGGGACGACCCCATTCGGCTTCGCCTTCGATCCGCGCGGCCGGGCGATCGTCTCGGAGGCGTTCGGCGGCGCCCCAGGCGCGAGCACCCTGTCGTCGTACGGACTGTCCGATGAAGGCGTCGCGCGCGTGATCAGCCCGGTAGTGGCCACGACTCAGACCGCTGCCTGCTGGGTTGTCACCACCAGTGACGGACGCTTTGCGTACACCACCAACACCGGCAGCGCCTCGATTTCGTCGTTCGCGATCGGCCGTACCGGGCGGCTCACGCTGAAGGCAGCTGTGGCGAGCTCGACCGGTGCCGGGCCAATCGATGCGGCAATCGACGGAAGCGGTCGCTTCCTCTACGTGCTGTCGTCGGGGAGCCACGCCGTCAACGCGTTCCGCATCCTCGGTGATGGATCCCTGGCGGCGCTGCCGTCAATGAGCGGCCTGCCGGCCAGCGCGGTGGGCCTCGCCGCGCGCTAGGGGCTGCTTTGCAGCGACATCCAGGGGGCGGCGGCCGTCGGTCGCCGCCCCCCCTGAGCACGCGATCGCACCGCCATGCATCACGTTGGGGGGGGTTCGCCTCTGCCTGGCAATGAGTGCATGGCGATTGCCGGTAGACTTCAGCCTGACATGGGAGCCACCGAGACCGTCGATTTGTTCATCGAGCTGATCAACGACGACCGCCGCGAGAAGGCGATCGAGCTGTTCGCCGAGAACGCCGTGCTGGGCATCAGCGTGCCCGGCTCCGACGAGCGCACGAACCTTCGCGGCCGCGACAAGGTCGGCGGCTGGTTCGTCCGCGCCGGGGACGGCTTCCGAATGTACACGAACGACAGCCGCAACATGGGCAGCAGCTATGTCGCCGAGGTGACGGTCATGCGTCCCGGCGTGCCGCCCATGAACGTCGAGGCGAACTTCCGGGTCGAGGCGGGCGAGATCGTCGCCCTCTTCCTCCAGCCGAACTAGGCACTTCGCGCGGGGCGGCGGCCGGGGGCGCGCGCGGCCGCGGTGGGAGGCGCCGTTCAGGAGCGCTGCGCGCGCGCGGTTCGGCGCCGCCTTGGGCGAATCTTCCGCCGGTGCACGTTAAGCCGGCCGCGGCCCTCCGCCAGCGGGTCGCGCGAGCGTGACGGAGCATGAAACGCCGGTGCGAGACGCCTGAGTTCGGGTCTAACGTGCATCCCCCGCACATTGGACCCTGCTGGGGACCGATCGCGCCGCGTACCGTGCATCCCCCGCACATTGACCCCTGCTGGGGACCGATCGCGCCTCGTACTGTGCATCCTCCGCACATTGACCCGGATTGCAACCTCCACGCAGTTCCTCGCCACCCCGCGCGGCTCGCGCGGCTCGCACGGCTCGCACGGCTCCCGCGCGGTCATCCCTCGTCCTGGCGGCATGCCTCGGTGCGCGGCCCGAAGTACGCGTCCGCATCGTGCTTGTTCATCGTCGCGAGGTCCGGCGGCAGGGCAGCCTCGGGGCCGCACGCCTCCCGGTAGAGCTCGACGTCGTTCCGGACTGGCTTCGGCAACGTCCCGAGGTCGAGCGTGGGCGACGCGGTCGGTGCGGCGGTGGGCGTCGCGCTCGGTGATGCGGATGGCGACGGACCGATCCCACCACGCCCGAGGATCCCGGCGACGAGGACGCCGGCCACGACAAGGGTCGCGACGGCGATCGCGAACCCCAGGACCGCCAGGGCCGCGGGGCCGCGCCGGGGCGCCACGATCGGCGACGCTGGCTGCGGCGGATCGGGCGATCCGGGCGCGAGAGGCGCGACCACGGGCATGGCCGCCGTCACCGCATCGGCGTCGACCTCCGCGCCCGCGTCGAGCAGCGCCTCCGGATCCGGCACCCCCGCCAGCCATGCCCGCAGGGCCGTGGCGACCGTGCCGGCGTGACGCGGCCGTGCGGCCGGGTCGATCGCCAAGCATGCGCTCGCAATGCGGACGATGCCGGCATCAGTCCCGGGCAGCTCTCCCGGCCCGGCGCGCTGCGCCTCGGCGAGTGCAACCGCGGTGACGCCTGCGAACGGGACACGGCCGCTCAGCATCTGCCACAGCACCGCGCCGATGCCCCACAGGTCGGTCCGTGCCCCGATCGCCTCCCCGGCGAGCTGCTCCGGCGCCATGTAGCGCAGGGTGCCCACGACCGTGCCGGTCATGGTCAGCCTCTCGGCGGCGTCGTCGAGCATGCGGGCGATGCCGAAATCGACGAGCCGCGCCCTTCCATCGCGTTCGAGAAGGATGTTGCCGGGCGTCACGTCGCGGTGGACGACGCCGCGCTGATGGGCGTGCACGAGCGCCTCCGCCACCTCGGCCGCGATGCGCGCCGCCTCGCGCTCCGGGACCTTGCCCTGCCGCGCCAGCCGCGATGCGAGCGACTCGCCGTCGACGAGCTCGAGCACGATCCCCGGGCTGTCGCCACTGACGTCGACGTCGTAGACGGCCACGATCCCCGGATGTCCGAGGCCCGCCACCGCGCGCGCCTCGGTGGCCAGCCGCGCACGCGACGCTGCGTCGGGGAGCAGGTGCGGGTGGAGCAGCTTCACCGCCACGTCGCGGTCGAGCTGCTCGTCATGCGCGCGCCACACCTCGGCCGTCCCGCCGGCCGCGATGCGCTCCGTGAGGCGGTAGCGGCCGAGGACGCGGCGCGGGGCGGGATCGGTGGGCGAGGTCATCGGTCGATTGGGCGAAGCATGAAGCGTGCGAGTCTTACGGGAAGAGGTCCATGGCGCGGTCCATGACCAGCTCGGCCGCGCCGCCGTCGCCGGCCTCGTGCGCCCAGTTGCGGACGACGACCACGGGCAGCTGCGCCACCTTGCCGCCGGCGAGGTCGGCCGCCGAGGCGAGCTGGTCCGCGACCGCGGTGATGGTGGCGTGCATCACGCGACCCGCCGCATCCGGCCGGACCCGCAGGTCGAGCAGCG
>JBBQMC010000141.1:0-5722 GCA_038328565.1 Candidatus Limnocylindria bacterium | reverse complement strand
CGACGCCCTGACCGTCAACGGCAACAGCGCCTGCATCGACCACATCGTGCTCAACCACGTCGAGGGCCTGTGGGGCCCCGACGTGGGCGGCCTGGCGGTGCTGGGCTGCGTCCATGACCTGACCGTGCAGTACAGCATCCTGGGCGAGGGCCTGCTCCGCTCGCGCCATCCGGGCAGCAGCGCCAGCAACGGCCACGCCATGGCGCTCAACATCGCCGACAACTACGGCCAGCCCGCCAACCGGGTCACCGTCTACGGCAACCTGTTGACCACCGCCGCCGAGCGCAACCCGCGCCTGGTGGGGGCGACCTGCACCGACCTCATTGACAACGTCATCTACAACTACGCCGAAGGGCCGTCCGGCAACCCGAGCAGCGCCAACCTGATCGGCAACACCTACCAGCGCGGCCCGGCCCCGGCCGCCGCCGGGCTCGCCTTCAGCGCGCTCGAGTGGCGCTACGCCAAGGACGTCGACTTCTTCCACACCCTGCTCCCGAGCTCGACCTGGACCGCCGGCAACCGGGCGCTGGGCTTTGCCTTCGCCACCCCCACCGGTGACGACCTGGCGGTGCGCCGCGCCGGCCCCGCCTGCCCGCCCTCGGTCGCCAGCCAGGGCGCCGCCACCGCCTACGCCATGGTGCTCAGCCTGGCCGGGCCCGCCATCCGCAGCGACCAGACCGCGCGCCTGCTCGGCAACGTGGCGCGCGGGGCGGGCACGTATTACAGCGGCGCCCGTCGCGCCGATCCCCGACCGAGTTGGCCGTGATTCAAATACGCGGGCAACCGCATCTCTGGTTGACGGAAGGCGCATGATCGCGGCACGCCGCCGCCGGCCGGAGCAGGGAGGGAATCGTGGTCCGTCATCCCACCGCCTCGGAGATCCGCCGGGCCGTCACCAGCCTCGATGGCAGGCTCGGCCCGTCAGGTGGACCCCAAACGGTGCGCCAGATCGTGGCGCGCCTCGAGGCGTGGCTCAGGCAACGCCGGCGCCCAAGCCGCGGGCAGGGACACCGCCCACCGGGCATCTCGTGGCCGTGATGTGTCCGTGAGGGGGTCAGATCGATGGAGGGCGCGAAGCGCGCCTGCTAGCGCCGGTCTCCAACGGCAGCCGCCCGACACAGGCCGAGCGTGAATACCACGGCGAGGGCCACCCAGCCCAGAAGAAGCATCGGAATCATGGGTCGATCATCCTTCGTCGTCGTCAGGGCACCAGCATGGAGAGATCAAGTTCGGGTCAACATCGGCCAATGGTGCTACCGCGCATCAGCCAAACGGCCGCAGCGAGACGGTGCGTCGGTTTGACCCGACATTGGCGCTGGTTGACCGACTCTGCGACACTCGTTCGTCCATGCAGCTGCAACATGCCGCCTCCTGATGGCCGCTGCCGGCGAGAGCGAAGAGCGGACCCGCGGGGCTTCCACGCGACCCGAACGCTTCGCGCGATCCCAGATGGTCCCGTACCTGCTGGCGTGCGTCGCGCTGCTCCTTTTCGCGCTCAACCTGGAGCTGCTGGCGATCTGGATGCGCGTGCAGCGCCTGCCGCCGGCGACCCAATCGGTTCTCTCGGAGACGTTCAGGCCGAGCCAGTCGGGGGTGGTGGCGACGGCCACCCCGCAACCGATGCCAGCCGTCGTGCTCGCGGCGGGCGACATCGCGGAATGTGCGGCCAACGGCGACGAGGAGACCGCGGCACTCCTGAAGGGCCAGCCGGGCACCATCCTCACACTCGGCGATAACGCCTACAAGTTCGGCTCTGCGGACGACTTCGCGAAGTGCTACGACCCGAGCTGGGGACAGGTCAAGGACCGGACCCACCCGGCACTCGGCAATCACGACTACCGCGATTCAGGCGCGCAGGCGTACTTTGACTATTTCGGCGCCCAGGCAGGCCCGCCAGGCCAGGGCTACTACAGCTACGACCTCGGCGCCTGGCACGTCATCGCTCTCGACTCGAATTGTGACCTCATCGATTGCAAGCCGGGCGGGCCGGAGCTCACATGGCTGGAGCAGGACCTGTCGGCCAGCGACACGCAGTGCACGCTCGTGTACTGGCATCACCCGCGCTTCACCTCCGGCAACCACGGGGACGACCAGCGGATGCAGTCCGCGTGGCGCCTGCTCGTGCGTGCTGGGGTCGAGGTCGTCCTCGTCGGTCACGACCACGACTACGAGCGCTTCGCTCCGATTGGAGAGAAGGGCGAGCTAGACCCGCGCGCCGGTATTCGGGAGTTTGTCGTCGGTACCGGGGGAGGCTCGCTCGACACGTTTACGCGGACGCGGGCCCTGAGTGAGGCGCGCGGCTCCGAGTTCGGGGTCCTCAGGCTCGTGCTATCGAGCGATCGATACGAGTGGAAGTTCCTGCCGGTCGCCGGAGGCTCGTTCACGGACAGCGGCAGCGCCGCCTGTCACTGAGCCGGACGGCTCCGAGCGTCCCAGGACATCCGCACGGCTCGGATGGCGAGCATGGTCGGGACGCGACGGTCCGCACAGCGCCGCCCTTCACGCGGGCATCGTGGCGGAGTAGGATGCGCGCCAGCGCCGGGACGCCGGCCGACGACGGAGGAGACCACGTGGAACTAGCCGAAACGTTCGCGACGGTACCGCTGCTGTCGAGCCTCGACAGCCGGACGCTCAAGCGCCTGGCCCAGGACGCGAAGCGGCGGACCTACGCGCCGGGCCAGGTCATCATCAAGCAGGATTCGCCGGCCTCTGCGCTCTACGTGATCCTCAGCGGGCGGGTCCGGGTCGACAAGATGGCGGGCGCCGCGGGTGAGGCGCTTGCCTACCTCACGGCCGGCGACTTCTTCGGCGAGCTGGCGCTCATCGAGGACAACCCGCGCTCGGCGACCATCACGGCGGTCGACGAGACCGAGTGCGCGCTCTTCGTGGCGTGGGAGTTCACCGCGCTGCTCAAGGAGCATCCCCAGATCGCGGTGCCGATCATGTACGCCCTCATCGAGCGCCTGCATCGTCACGAGAAGCGCGAGCACGCCTGAGCGCCGCGCGGCGCGGTCATCACGGCGCGGCCGACCCGGAAAGGGACTCGATCTCGGGCCGGCTCGGCATGCCGCCTCGCGCGCCGGCGGCGCCCACTGAGAGGGCCGCCGCGGCATTCGCGGCGCGGATCGCATCGGGCAGCTCCGAGCCGTCCGCCAGCCAGGCGGCGAGCACGCCGTTGAACGTGTCGCCGGCGCCGGTCGTGTCGACCACGACGCGCATCGGATGGCCCTCGAATCGCGCGCGCGCCTCTCCGTCGGCGAGGAGCGCGCCGGCGGCACCCTGGGTCACGATCACCGGCGCGCCGGCTCGTCGCGCGAGCTCCTCGAGCGCCTCCGCCGGATCGTCGTTGCCGATGGCAACCACGAGCTCGTGCTCGTTCGGGGTCAGGATCGGGTGCGCGGCGAGCAGCTCGCCGGGAAGCGCGTGCGCCGGTGCCGGGTTTACGATCGCCGGAATGCGGTGAGCGGCGGCCGCGATGGCCGCGGCCACGACAGCGGGCATCGGGACCTCGAGGCAGGTGAGGACGACGCCATGCTCGCCGGCCAGCTCGCCGGCCAGCGCGGCCTCTTCCGCACCGATGTGGCCGTTCGCGCCGGGGGCGACGACGATCTGGTTCTCGCCGCGCGGCCCAACGGCGATGATCGCGGCGCCGGTTGGCCCATCGACGCGCCGCACGTGGCTGACATCGACCCCTTCGGCGGCGAGGGCGGCGACGGCATCGTCACCGGCCGGGTCGGAGCCGACACAGCCGATGAATGTGACCTCCGCGCCGGCGCGCGCCGCGGCCACCGCCTGGTTGGCGCCCTTTCCGCCGTGACGGATGTCGAGGCGGCCGCCCAGGACGGTCTCGCCCGGCCGCGGCAGGCGCTCGGCGCTCACCACGAGGTCGGTGTTGATCGACCCGACGACGACGACCCGTCCGCTCACGGCTGTAACCTCCTGCGCTCCCAGCCAACCGGCAGGCGCCGGTACTCGATCCGATCATGGAGCCGATCCGGCCGGCTTGCCCAGAACTCCATCACCCGTGGCACCAGCCGATATCCGCCCCAGGATGGCGGGAGCGGCGCCGCGCCGCCCGCGAAGCGGGCCTGTGCGGCCGTCCAGCGGGCCTCGAGCGCTGGACGGCTCTCGATCGGCTCGCCCTGCGCCGATGCCCAGGCCGAGATCCGGCTGCCGTCTGGTCGCGACTCGAACTAGGCGGTGGACTCGTCCTCGTCGATCTCCCGCACTTGGCCGGCGAGCCGGACCTGGCGGCCGAGCGGCGCCCAATGGAACGTGGCCGCGGCGCGCGGGTTGGCGGCGAGGTCGCGGCCCTTTCGGCTCAGCCGATTGGTGTAGAAGGCGAGCCCGCGCTCGTCGAGACCGCGCGCGAGCACCATGCGGACCGAAGGCGCGCCATCGCTGTCTGCGGTGGCGAGCGCGAAGGCCGTCGCAAGCTCGATGCCGCGCGACTCCGCCACGGCGATCCACGCCTCGAGCTCGGCCAGCGGGTCGGGACCGAGGTCGACGAGGTCCATCACGCGACCGTTGCGAGCACGCCGGTCGTCCGCGCCGCATCCATCGCCGACTCGAGGTCGCGGGCGAAGAAGCGCATCGGCTCGGCCTCCATCCGCGCCCGCCAGGCAGCCTGCGCCTCGAGCACGGGACGCTGCGTGGCGCCATACGAGCCGTGGTTGAGGAAGGTGACGGGCGGGTCGGGCGTCCAGAGCTCAGCGAACGGGGATGGCATGCGCAGCGCTATCGTAGGCCGCATGGACCGATATGCGTCCCCGGCGGCCGTGATCTTCGACCTTGACGGCACGCTCGTGGATACCGTCCCGACCCGGATCGCGGCATGGGCGGAGACGTTTGCCGAGGCGGGCATCGCGGCGACCGCCGGCCAGCTGGCGCCGCTCATCGGTGCGGACGGGCGAACGCTCGCGAAGCGCGTGGCCGCCGAGGCCGGCGAGGTGCTCGACGACGTGGGAGCGGAGCGAATCGACCATCGGAGCGGCGAGATCTACTCCTCGCTGAACACCGACCCGCGCCCGCTCGACGGCGTGGTGGAGGCGCTGGCCGGCCTCGACGCGCGCCGGATCGCGTGGGCGATCGGGACGTCGAGCCGCCGCGCGCAGGTCGCCACCTCGGTCGAGGCGCTCGGGCTCGACCGCGAGCCGACCATCGTCGACGGCAGCCACCGCGAGCACGCCAAGCCGGCGCCGGACCTGCTGCTTCGAGCAGCCCAGGAGCTGCGTGTCGAGGCGCAGGACTGCTGGTACGTCGGCGACTCGACCTGGGACATGGAGGCGGCGGCGGCCGCGGGCATGCTGCCGATCGCCGTCCTCGCCGGGGCCGCGGTCGCGCGGGACGCGCTCGCGGCGGCGGGTGCGCGCGCGGTGCTGTCCTCGCTCGACGAGCTCATCGGCCTCCTCCCGGGCTAGGCCGATGCCGCTGGAGGTCTATCGGTCCAAGCGCGACTTCGGGAGGACGCCGGAGCCGGCCGGCGAGGCACCCGCGGGCGAGGGGCGTCGGTTCACCGTCCAGAAGCACCGCGCCACGGCGCTGCACTACGACTTCCGGCTCGAAGTCGGAGGCGTGCTCGTCAGCTGGGCCGTGCCGAAGGGCCCGACCCTCGATCCGGACGAGAAGCGGCTCGCGATGCGCACCGAGGACCACCCGATCGAATACCTCGACTTCGAGGGCGTCATCCCGCGCCGCGAGTATGGCGCGGGCGACGTGATCG
>JBBQMC010000140.1:0-5730 GCA_038328565.1 Candidatus Limnocylindria bacterium | reverse complement strand
ACGACCACCGCATCATCCAGGGCGCGGAGTCGGGCAGCTTCCTGCGCACGATCGACGGGTCGCTGCGCGGCGAGGACACGTTCTACGCCGATGTCTTCGGCGCGCTCCAGGCCACGCCCGCGCCCGAGGTCCCGGCCCCGCCGTCCGCGATGGCCGGCATCGGGACGGCCGCGGCAGGCTACGACGACCTCAAGGCCGTGGCCGCCGGCATGGCGCTCGTGAAGGCGTACCGCAACTTCGGCCACAAGGCGGCGCGCCTCGACCCTCTCGGCGGCGAGCCGCTCGGCGACCCGGCGCTCGATCCCGCGCCGCTCGGCCTGAACTCGGACAACATGGCGCGCATCCCGGCCGAGCTGATGCGCATCTACGTGCCGGGCGCGACCCTGGCCGAGGCGCTTCCCCATCTCGCGGCCACGTACTGCGGCACGATCGCGTACGAGGTCGAGCACATCGCAAGCCACGAGGAGCGCGTCTGGCTGCGTCACGTCATCGAGTCGGGCGAGCACGCCCCGCCGCTCGACGCAGAGGCGCAGCGGAACCTCCTCGCGCGGCTCACCCGCGTCGAGGGCCTCGAGCGCTTCCTCCACAAGGCGTATCTCGGCCAGAAGCGCTTCAGCGCCGAGGGCCTCGACACGATGGTCCCGATGCTCGACCGCATCATCGCCGACGCCGCCGACGCCGGAGCCGGCGAGGTCGTGATCGGTATGGCGCACCGCGGCCGCCTCAACGTGCTGTCGCACATCATCGGTGTCAGCCGGGAGGCGATCCTGGCCGAGTTCGAGGCCGGTCGTGCGTCCGACCCCATGGCCCCGAAGGGCGGCCTCGACGACGTGAAGTACCACCTCGGTGCCGAGGGCGAGGTCACGACCGCGGACGAACGCACGGTCAGGGTGGCCCTCGTCCCCAACCCGAGCCACCTCGAGGCGGTCAACCCCGTGGTCGAGGGGCGCACGCGCGCCGCGCAGACGGACCGATCCACCCCGGTCGCCGCGGTCGACCACGCCACTGTCGTGCCGGTGCTTCTCCATGGCGACGCCGCCTTCGCCGCCCAGGGCGTGGTGGCCGAGACGTTCAACCTGTCGCGCCTCGCCGGCTACGCCACGGGCGGCACGATCCACCTCATCACGAACAACCAGGTCGGCTTCACCACCTCACCGGCCGAGGGCCGCTCGACGGACTACAGCTCCGACCTCGCCAAGGGCTTCGACGCGCCGATCATCCACGTCAACGCCGACGACCCCGAGGCCTGCCTCGCCGCCGCCCGCCTGGCGATGATGTACCGCCATCGCTTCGGCAACGACGTCGTGATCGACCTCGTCGGCTACCGCCGCTACGGCCACAACGAGGGCGACGAGCCGGGCTACAGCCAGCCGCAGATGTACGCCGCCATCGCCGATCACCACACGGTGCGCGAGCTCTACCGCGACGAGCTGGTGGCCGGGGGTGTGGTGGGCGCCGACGAGGCCGCCGCGGACGTCAAGGCGGTCGCGTAGGAGATGGCCGCCGCGCAGGCCTCGCTGCGCAAGCGCGACCCGAACGACGAGCTGGATCGCGGCGCGGAGGCGCTCTCCCGCGAGGAGGCGCCGGAGCCGGTGACGGCCGTCGCCGCGGACCGTCTCCGTGGCCTCAACGAGCAGCTCCTTCGCTGGCCGGAGGAGCTGCTCGTGAACGCGAAGCTCGTCAAGCAGCTCGAACGCCGCCGCGTCGCGCTCGACAGCGGCGAGCCGCACATCGAATGGGCGCACGCCGAGTCGCTCGCCTTCGCCTCGCTCCTCGCCGACGGCACGCCGATCCGCCTCACCGGCCAGGACACCGTGCGCGGCACGTTCTCGCAGCGCCACCAGGCGGTCGTCGACGAGGCCACGGGTCGGCCCTACGTGCCGATCCAGCATCTTGACGGGGTGACGGCCGCGTTCGAGGTGCACAACTCCCCGTTGAGCGAGTACGCGTGCCTGGGCTTCGAGTACGGCTATGCGGTCACCGCAACCGAGGCGCTCGTCCTGTGGGAGGCGCAGTACGGCGACTTCGTCAACGGGGCGGAGATCATCATCGACCAGTTCCTCATCGCCGGCATGGCGAAGTGGCGCCAGACGTCGCGCCTCACCCTGCTGCTCCCTCACGGCTACGAGGGATCGGGACCGGAGCACTCATCGGCCCGCCTGGAGCGCTTCCTCGCCCTCGGCGCGGAGGGCAACATCCGCGTCTGCTACCCGACCACACCGGCGCAGTACTTCCACCTCCTCCGCCGCCAGGCGAAGCACGGCGACCTGCGGCCGCTCATCGTGATGACCCCGAAGTCGCTCCTCCGCCTGCCGCAGGCGGCCTCGTCCCTGGCGGAGCTGACCGGTGGCGCCTTCGCATCGGTCCTCGACGATCCGCGCTTCGCGCGCGACAAGGCCGCGGCATCGGTCAAGCGCGTCGTCCTGTGCAGCGGCAAGGTCTACTACGACCTGCTCCTCTCGTCCGAGCGCGAGGCGGCCGCCGACCTGGCGATCATCCGCGTCGAGCGGCTCTACCCATTCCCCACCGAGGACCTGCGACCGGTGCTGGCGCGCTACCCGGCGCTCGAGAAGCTGTCGTGGGTGCAGGAGGAGCCGCGGAACATGGGCGCCCGCAAGTTCGTGATGCCGAAGATCCGGCACCTCGTCCCGTACAAGATCCCGCTCGGCGACGTCTCGCGTCCCGAGCGCTCACGCCCCGCCGAGGGCTACCCCGCCACCCACGCCGCCGAGCAGGCGCGGATCGTCCACGAGGCGCTCACGAGCTGACCTCGCGGCCTCCGTCGCTGCGGCTGCCGCTGCCGTTGAGGGGACGGATGTGCGGCTGACGCACGTCATCGGGCCAATTCCTGCGGATCAGGGTCAAACGTGCGCCCCCTGACCGTTAGGGCGCCGGTTCGCCTCTGCCGACGTGCGCGGCAAGGGTCGCCACGCTCGCATCGGTCCGTAAGTGGCGGATCCGCTGCCGTCCCGGCGGCCTAACGTGCGCCCCGCGCACATCTGACCTTGGCGGCGGCTCGAACAGGAGCAGCCCGCCAGTCGGCGTCAAGGGCGCAGCAAGCCAGCGACGTGCCGCAAGGCCGCGGCAGGCGAACTCGGCGAAGGCCGCTGGATGTGCTGCCACGCGGCGGCGGTTTGTCTTCGTGTCGGCGACCACGAGGCAGGGGACGACTCGCTCCACCTGCCACCCCAGGCGGCGCGCGAGTCGGGGCGCCAGGCGAACCTTCGCGTCGAGCCGCGCCAGCAGGGCCTGGGTATCGGCGATCACCGTCTTGAGCTCGACGACGAGGAGCGAGCGGGACGCGGCGTGGTACGCGAGCTCGTCGATCGAGCCGCGCTCTCCCCACTCGCTGTACGTGACCTCCGAGCGCGCGAACCAGCCAGCGCGTCGTCGAGCCCACTGCTCCCGAAGCGCAGCATGGCCCACGTCGAGCAGACGGTCGAGCTCACCACCACGCCATTGGACCGTTACGACGAGACGGGCATCGAGGGCACGCGCCATTTGCTCGAGGGTCGAAACGCCGGCATCGGTGTGGCCGCGTTCGACACGCGATACGACCGATCTGCTGCACCCCACCCGAGTGGCGAGCTCCTGCTGGGTCCAGCCGCGACGGTGCCGCAACGCGCGGAGGATCCGACCAACCTCCATGCTGCGCATCGTCGCGCAGCGCGGTTACGCCGCGCTTATCACACGCTCCCGCTCTCGAAGGTGAAGGCGAAGGTCGAGGATGATCTTCGCCACGACCAGGATCGCGAGCGCCGCCACCGGCGCTCCCAACAGGACGATGAGGAACCCGCCGCCCAGGATCGTCAGGTGCAGCGCGACGACCCGCCCGTAGACGCTGAACATCTGCTGGCCGGGCGAGACGCGCAGGTACTCACGCCGGCCGACGTAGTTCAGGAAGAATGAGCTCGCGTGGCTGATGGCCAGGCCGAGGCCGGCGAGCAGCAGGGTCGACCCCGGCAGCACGCCGAAATCGGGCGGCGAGCTGTCGCCAACGCGCGCCGCGAATAGCGGCAGCGTGAAGACGAAGACCCCGTGGACGAGCCAGAAGATCCCGTAGTGGACGATGAAGAACGGGATGAGGCAGCCGGCCGGCATCGTGCGGCTGATACCGGGGCCGGCCACACGCATGGTCATCCCGACCGGATCTGGACCGCGGGCCAGCGCGATCTTGAAGATGTTGATGACCCCCACGATCCCCGACTCGAGCCAGTAGAGGACAAGGATCAGGCGGAGCGACCAGCCCCAGAACAGCACGCCCACGAGTGGCACGAGGTTGAACGCGACGAGGGCGACGAGCGAGATCGTCGAGCTGAGGGCCAGGAGGCGGGTGAAGAGGGGGACGAGGGCCGATGGGCGGGCGGGCTCGGTTGGACGGGGTGGCTGCATCGCCGCGCATCGTAGCGGCCAGGGCTACACTCGCCGCCCATGACGCCGCTCCTCGAGCGCTACCGCGACCTGCTCGCCGCACACGGCGAGACGTTTCCGCTCACCCTCGGCGAGGGTGGCACCCCGCTCATCCACGCCCGGCGCCTCGGGGCCGAGCTCGGCCTCGCCAACCTCCACCTGAAATTCGAGGGAACCAATCCCACCGGCTCATTCAAGGACCGCGGGATGGTTCTGGCCGTGAACCGAGCCGTGTCGGCGGGCGCTCGCGCCGTCGTCTGCGCCTCGACCGGCAATACCTCGGCATCGGCCGCTGCGTATGCCGCCGCAGCCGGCATCCCGTGCTTCGTCCTCCTCCCCGCCGGCAAGGTCGCGCGCGGGAAGCTCGCTCAGGCACTCGCCGCCGGGGCGCGGCTGCTCGTGGTCGACGGCAACTTCGACGCCGCGCTCGAGGTCGTCCGCAAGCTCGGCGATCAGGGCGCCGCGGTGGTCGTGAACTCGGTCAATCCGGACCGCATCGCCGGCCAGCAGACGATCGCGTTCGAGATCTGCGACGCGCTCGGTCACGCCCCCGACGCGGTGGCGATGCCCGTTGGCAACGCCGGCAACATCACCGCCGCCTGGCGCGGCTTTTCTGCCTACGCGGCTGCCGACCGGATCGACCATCGGCCTCGCATGCTCGGCTTCCAGGCCGATGGCGCCGCGCCCATCGTGCGCGCCGCGCCCGTGGCCGAACCGGAGACGGTGGCGACCGCGATCAGGATCGGCAACCCGGCGTCATGGGCGGGCGCGGCGGCGGCCCGGGACGAGTCCGGCGGACTCATCGAGGCGGTGACCGACGAGGAGATCCTCGCCGCCCAGCGCGACATCGTGCGACTGGAGGGCATCTTCTGCGAGCCCGCCTCGGCGGCCGGGGTGGCCGGAGTGCGACGCCTGGCGCGCGAAGGACGCATCGGTCCGGAGGAGCTGCTCGTCTGCATCCTCACCGGCCACGGCCTCAAGGACCCCGACGCGATCCAGGGCGAGGAGGGCACGCTCACTCCCGTCGCGCCAGATCTCAGTGCGATCCGCGCGGCGTTGCACCTCTGATCCGGGAGGCCGCCCTCCGATGCCGGTCGCGATCTTGGAGCTGCCAGCCTCGACCTGGTCAAGGTGTCCTGCTCAGCGATCCTTTCCGTATCGCCCATCGAGAGTTCGCAGGGTCAAGTCCCAGCTCGTGGTGTAACAGGTCGTCCTCACGTCGGACCGTCAGCTCGCGATGAGCAACGCCTGGCTGACCTCCTCTCGGTCAGCGGCCGCCTCGATGGCCGCCATCGTCTCGGGCCGGAAGTAGCGCCGGCC
>JBBQMC010000139.1:0-5943 GCA_038328565.1 Candidatus Limnocylindria bacterium | reverse complement strand
AAGCCCCGTGAACCAGGCCCTCGGTGGCCGCTTCTTGCTCCACCGGCACGCGGCGGCCAGTGGAAGGTCGCTCGGTGGCCGTTGCGTGCCCGGGGAGCAAACGTCATTGCGGCGCGGGCAGGCCCTCCACCCGCGCGCCCTCCCGGAACGTTGCGCGCTCCCCGTCCGGCCCGATGACCGTCACGCTCCCGCGGCCGAGGGCATGCCACGCGTGCCCGTCCCACGCCGCGGCGGTGCATGTGTCGAGGCCGAGCAGGACGACGTCGGAGCGCGGCCGCGCAGCGGCGGCGGACGGCATCCAGCTCGCGCCGAACTCATCCCAATGCGGGATGACCGCGACGCCCGGCGCGAGGTTCAGGGCATCGGCGTAGCGACGCTCGTGGTCGCCGGGCATCCGGCCCTTCAGCAGCGTCCACTCCCCGAGCGCCATGGCACCGGCCGATGAGCCGGCCAGCGCCGCGCCGGAGCGCCACGCCGCGACCGCGGCGTCCCAGCCAGCCGTGCCACGCAGGGTGGTGACGACGATCCCCGGGTCCCCGCCGCACAGGTAGGCGCCACCCATCGTTGCGGCCGCCTCGACGGTCGAAGAAGCCCTCGCCTGCGTGCGATTTCGCATCGGCAGCTCGTCCATCGCGAGTCCGATCGCGGCGAACCAGTCGACCGCGTGTCGGACCGCAGCATCGGGGTCATGCCGGACGGCGGCCGTCACGACGACGTACGCGGCGCGCTCACCGCAGGCGGCGGCGAAGGCGCGATCCTGCGGCTCGTTGCCGGGGTTGAACTCGTTGCCGCCGACGAGAAAGAGCGGCCCAGGGGCATCGGTCATCGGTGCCGTACCGTACGCCACATGAGCGGGATACGGTGCGGCAGGCGCCTGGTGGGACCGATAGCCGCGCTCGTCCTGGTCGCCTGCAGCCCGGCGCCCGCCCTCGTCCTCCCCTCGGGTGCGGCCACCAGCCACGAGGCGCGCGACCCCGCGCTCGCCCGCGCCGAGGCGACCCTGACCGACGAGCACGGCGTGACGTTCGTGCCTGCCGGGCCGCATCACGTCGTCGGCACCGACCCTGCCGGGAACCAGCTCGACTTCGTCGGCGTGCCGGTCGAGGAAGTCGTGCTCACCCTCGATGCGACCGATAGTGCGACGGCGCTCACCGCCGCGGACGCCTACCTGCCGATCGCCCGCGACCTGCTCGGCGGGCCGGCTTCCGTGTGGTCGTGGGTCCGCGATGGGCTCGCATGCCGCGCGGAATCTCGGACCGATTGCGCGGCCGCGACCGCGCAGGGCAGCCTGACGGCTCGGTTCACGGACGACGGTCCCGACTTCTGGGTAGTGGCGATCAGCCGCGGCTAGAGCGCTCTGGGGGCGCAGCCGCAGATGCCGAATGCCCAGCTGGTTACGAGAAGCGCCACCAGGAGGAAGAGCACGACCGAGCTCAGTGCGCCACGCCCGCACCGCATCCTTGCCAGATAGCAATCAGGCGCCGTGTAGGCGAGCCGAGGCTGCCAAACATCACTCGGACGGCGAATGGGACGGAAACCGCGCCGGAGTTGAGCACGAGCAGACGCGGACCCAGGCGGCGGCCCCTGCCTAAGCCGAGCGAGATTGATACTTGGCCGGGAGGTCAGCCCGCGATGCGGTCGACCGTCTCGGCGCCGAGCCAGGCGCCGAGCGACTCGAGCTCGGCGCGGACCGATGCTCGGACGCGCGAGGCAGCCCCGGGCTCCGCATACCAGCCGTTGACGATGAGCCGCCGCGCGGATCGGTCCATCCGCACATCCAGCCGGCCCACGAGCCGATCCCCGTCGAGGACGACGAGGGCATACGGGCCATAGCGCCGCTTGGCGGCCGGCTTGTAGAGCTCGAACGCATAGGTGAATTCGAACAGCGCCTCGGTGCGTTCGCGGTCGGCGATGAGCGGGTCGAACGGACCGATGATCGCGGTGCGGCCGCCGAAACCTCCGGCGTCGAGCTCGTCGAGCGCGTCGCGATGCGCCATCCACTCGCCGGCGACGCCGGCAACCGTCACCGGGACGGCCACGCCATCGGTCAGGAGTGACTCGATCGCGAGCTCGCTGGCCGGCAGCTCATAGTGCAGGCCATCCCCGAACGGCACCCGGGTGATGCCCTTCGCCCGAAGCCGGCGGTCGAGGAGCTCGATCGCCACCACCTCGTCGGGAAGATCCTCCGTCTCAGGCCACAGGCGCGAGGTGACGTCCCAGACCCGCTGCGCACCCTCTCGGCGGCTGATCGCGATCGCGCCCGACCGGGCGAGCGCCTCGAGCATCTGGCCGATGTTCTTGCCGTCGTTCCAGCCGCCGGTCTGCCACGGTACCTCGGCCCGGTCGTCAAAGGCGCCGCTCGGCAGCGGACCCCGGCGCGCGAGCTCATCGAGCATGTAGGCGCGGAACGCCGCGTTGTCGCGCAGCCATTCGGCGGTGAGGCGGCCACGGGTCGTGCGCAGGCTCGGAAAGCGCCGCATGGCGGGGCGATAGAGCTCGAGGTTCGCCATCGGCAGCAGGAAGGCGCGGTACTCGAACAGCTCACGCGTCTCCTCGAGCAGGCGGCGCAGCTCGTCGACGTCGTACGAGCCGAGGCGGGACCAGATGGTCAGCCGCTCCGCGCGGGCGACGATCGAGGTCGGGTCGACCTGCACCTGCCCGAGGCGCTCGATCACCGCGAGCGGCGATCGCGGCCGCGGGCCGGCGAGGAGCTGCGAGCGGACGGCGAGCCGTCGCGCCTCGGTCAGCGAGAGCGTTCGCATCGGGCCCAGTGTGGCACGCTACCCCGCGTGTTCGATCGAGTGCACGTGGTCGGATCCGGGCGCGCGGGCAGCGCCATTGCCGCGCGCCTCCGTCAGCGTGAGCTGGCGGTCACCGCCGGTCGCGAACCTGACGCCGGGGCGCAGCTCGTGCTCCTGGCCGTGCCGGACCAGGCGATCGGCGAGGTGGCGCGGGGGATCGACATCGGTCCATGGGTGGCGCACGTGAGTGGCGCGACCTCGGTCACCACGCTCGCCCCGCACGAGCGACGATTCGTCGTCCACCCGCTCCAGACCCTGACCCGCGACCGCGGGCCGGAGCAGCTGGACGGCGCCTGGGGCGCCCTCACCTTCGAGACCGATGCTGCCGGCGAGGCCGCCCACTGGCTGGCCGAGACGCTCGGCCTCCGACCGTTCGCGCTCGCCGACGCCGACAAGCCGATCTACCACGCCGGTGCCGCGGTCGCGTCGAACTTCCTCGTCACGCTGGAGCGTGTGGCGGCTCGCCTGGTCGGCGAGGCCGGCGTGCCGGCCGAGGCGCTCGGGCCGCTCATGACGCGGACGATCGAGAACGGCTTCCAGCTCACCGGACCGATCGCGCGCGGCGACTGGTCGACGGTGGACGCGCATCTCGCCGCGCTCGAGGAGCGCGCGCCGGACGTCGTGCCGCTCTACCGGGCGCTGGCCGAGGCCACGAAGCCATGACCGAGGAGGCGCCGCTCCCGATCGCGCGGACCGTGGCGGAGGTGCGTGACGCACTGGAGCCGGCCTGGGAGCGCCGCGACCGGATCGGGCTCGTCCCGACGATGGGCGCCTTCCACGAGGGGCACCGGGCGCTCATGCGCGCCGCACGCGAAGCGTGCGAGGTGGTCGTCGTGAGCCTCTTCGTCAACCCCGCCCAGTTCGGCCCGGGCGACGACCTGTCCCGCTACCCACGCGACGAGCCGAGCGATGCGCTCGCCGCCGCCGCGGTCGGCATCAACCTCCTCTTCGCGCCCGACGTCGATGAGATGTACCCGCCCGGCTTCGACACGTGGGTCGACCCCGGCGCGCTGGCGACCGTCCTGGAGGGCGCGTTCCGCCCGAGCCACTTCCGCGGCGTCGCGACGGTCTGCACCCGCCTCTTCGGGATCGTGCGGCCCACGGTCGCCTACTTCGGGCGCAAGGACGCTCAGCAGGTCGCCGTGCTGCAGCAGCTCGTGCGCGATCTCGCGCTGCCGGTCGAGATCGAGGCGCGGCCGACGGTGCGCGACGACGACGGCCTCGCCCTCTCCTCTCGCAACCACTTCCTCTCCGACGCGGAACGGCAGCTCGCACTGGCGCTGCCGCAGGCCCTCGAGGCCGGGCGCCAGGCGTTCCGGGCGGGCGAGGATCCGGTTGCGGCGGCGCGCGCGGCGCTCGAGGCGGCGCCCGGGATGAGCGTCGATTACGTGGAACGCGCCGATCTCGCCGGCGACACGCTGGCTGCGGCCGTGCGCGTCGGTACCACGCGGCTCATCGACAACGTTCTCCTCGAGGCGTGACCGCGGCGGCTGGACACGACGGCCTCGGCGGGTGGAAGATCGGTCCATGAGCACGAACGGCGCACCTGTCGCCATCACCGACTTCGCCGAGATGAAGCGGAACGGCACCAAGATCGTCATGGTCACCGCCTACGACGCGCCCTCGGCGCGGTTCGCGGACGAGTCGGGGGTCGACATCGTCTTCGTCGGGGACTCGGCCGGCAACAACCTGCTCGGCTACCCCGACACCACCGCGGTGAGCATGGACGAGATGATCATCCTCGCCCGTGCCGCGCGGCGCGGCACGCATCGGGCCTTCTTCCTCGTCGACATGCCGCTCGGTGCGTTCCAGGCGAGCGACGAGGATGCCGTGCACAACGCCGTGCGGCTCGTCAAGGAGTCGGGTGCCCAGGGTGTGAAGCTCGAGGGTGGCGGACCGATGATCTCGCGCGCCCGCGCCATCGTCGCCGCCGGCATCCCGGTCGTGGGCCACTTGGGCGTCACCCCACAGTCAGCCACAGCGCTCGGCGGGCACAAGGCCCGCGGCCGAACGGCCGCGCAGGCGCGCCAGATGTACGCCGATGCGCTCGCGCTCCAGGCCGCCGGCTGCTTCTCGCTCGTGCTCGAGGCCGTGGCCGCCCGGGTCGCGACGCGGATCAGCGAAGCGCTGCGGATCCCGACGATCGGAATCGGGGCGGGGCCGGGCTGCGACGGCCAGGTGCTCGTGTGGCATGACCTGCTGGGCATCAACGAGGGACCGGCGCCGCGCTTCGTGAAGCGCTATGCCGATGTCGCCGGCGAGATCCGCCGCGGGCTCACGACCTTCGTTGCCGAGGTTCGGGACGGGACCTACCCGGCCGACGAGCACGTGTACAAGATCCCCGCCGAGGAGCTCGCCCTGTTCGAGTCGGAGATCGCCCCCGGCGTGCTCGCCGGGGATGAGTGGCTCTAGTCCACAGTCCCTCCCTACCGGCAAGCGCAGGAGAGGCCACCGTGCTCCGCACACGCTCAGCATTCCTGGCCCTGGCCACGCTTGTCGGCCTGTCCGCCTGCAGCCCCGCTCCCCTGGCACAACCGAACTGGGCCGCTCCCTCCGATCCGGTCGCGGCGGCCGGGAGGGCGGGCCTCACCGCGACCGACCGCGAGAATCTCACCACCCACACCCATGCCCACCTCGATGTCTTCGTCGACGGGGCGGCGGTGCCCGTGGCGGCCGGCATCGGGATCGACACGTCCGCCAATGGCGTCACCGGCACGCCGACCGACGACGGTACCGGACAGGACTTCGAGGTCACGACATGCGACGTCGCGTGCCTCTCGCCGCTCCACACCCACCAGCCGGACGGCATCATCCACACCGAGTCCGCCGACCGCGCGCAGGCACCCCTGACGCTCGGCCAATTCTTCACCGAGTGGGGCCTGAAGCTGGACGCGACGTGTGCCGGCGAGTTCTGTGCGCCGACGCCGATCGCCGTCTACGTCGATGGCAAGAAGCAGGATGGCAACCCCGCCGACGTGAAGCTCGGCAGCCACCAGGAGATCGTGCTGGTGATCGGGAAGGCGCCGGCCGTGATCCCCGATCACTGGCAGTTCCTCACGCCGAAGTGATCGCCAAAGCGGTGAGGCGTCCCGTCCGAAGACCCGCCCCGGCCGCCGGCTCACCCCTTGCCGGCGACGCGCGC
>JBBQMC010000138.1:0-5975 GCA_038328565.1 Candidatus Limnocylindria bacterium | reverse complement strand
GAGTGGGTGGCGCAGCGCTTTGGCGCCGAGCGGCTGGACCTCGGGCTGCCCTACCCCGCGGCCGCCGGACGCTGGCCGGCCGTCTTCCTCCTCGCCGCCGCATTCTGGAGCGAGCTCGTCCTGCCGGCATCCGCTGCGCCGGATCGGGTGGGACCCATCCTCATCGGCTACACCGTCATCACGTTCATCGGCATGCTGGCCTTCGGCCGCGTCGCCTGGCTCCGGAACGGCGAGCTGTTCGAGGTCCTGCTCGGCTGGTTCGGCCGCATCGGCCCGATCGGGCGTCGGGTCGTGGCGCCGCCCGCCTGCGCCGGCTGCGAGCTGCGCTGCGATCCGTCGCGCTGCGTCGACTGCCCCGAGTGTGCGGCCGCGGCCGATGGCGGCGAGCGCCAGCCCGAGCTGCGGCCGTGGTTCACCGGGCTCACCGAGGTCCGTGGCGCGACCTGGTCGGACGCCGGCTTCATCGTCCTCGCCCTGGCGGGCGTCACCTACGACGGGCTCCGCGAGACGGGATTGTGGGGCAGCTTCGCGAGCGCGACCCTGCCCGGCGTGGCGGGCGTCATCGGCGAGTTCTACGGCGTCGTCGTGGTCCAGACCGTTGGCCTCATCGGCCTGTGGCTCGCATTCTTCGCCGTCTTCATCGTGGCGTGCTTCCTCACCAGGCTCCTCAACGCCCGCGAGGTCGGGCACCTGCCGCTTGGCCGCGTGACCGGCGAGTACGCGGCAACGCTGCTCCCGATCGCGGGCGGGTACTTCATCGCGCACTACGCGACGCTCGTCATCCAGAACGCGCTCTACCTGCCCGACCTCCTCCGCGACCCGCTGGCGAGCGTGGCACCGACGCTCGACTTCATCCCGGTCTCGGTGGTCTGGTACGTCTCGGTGCTCGCGATCGTGCTGGGCCACGTCGCCGCGATCGTGCTCGCGCATCGCATTGCGCTGCGGGATGCGCCGCGCCATCCGATCCTCGCCGGCCTGCCGCTCGTGCTGCTGATGATCGGCTACACGGTGCTGAGCCTCTGGATCATTGCCGAGCCGATCACCATCGAGCCGGGCACGCCCGTCCTCGCCCTGCTGCGTTGATGTCGGGAGGACCCGCCCGTGGCTCCCGGTGATCAGCTGAGCCTCGCGCTCGCATTCGCGGCCGGCGTCGTGAGCTTCATCTCGCCGTGCGTCCTGGCGCTCGTGCCGGTCTACCTGGCCTTCCTGTCGGAGGCGGCCGCCTCGAGCGCGGTGCTCGCGGTGCCCGCCGGCTCGCCCACCATCACCGTCCCGGCCACCCAGCGCGCGGTGCTCGCCCAGGCAGGCCTCTTCGTCATCGGCTTCAGCATCGTGTTCGTCCTGCTCGGCATCACCGCCGGCCTGCTCGGGGGTGGCGGCGTCTTCGCGCTGCCCGGCCTGCGGGAGGTGGCCGGGCTCGTGATCATCGGGCTCGGCATCGCGACGATGCTCGCGCGCGGACCCTTCGCCTCCATGGGCGGGCGCCATGTCGACGTCGACCGCCTGCCGCGCGGTCGACTGGCGCGATCCACGGCGCTCGGTGCGCTGGTCGCCGTGGGCTGGACGCCCTGCATCGGTGCTGTCCTCGGCGCAATCCTGACCCTCGCCGGGTCGACCGCCCAGGTGGGTGCCGCCACGCTCCTGCTGGTCGCCTATTCGGCGGGCCTGGCGGTTCCCTTCCTGCTTGCCGCGATGGCGCTGCCGCGGCTGCGCCCGCTCGTCGCCTTCCTGCGGCGCCACCATCGGGCAGTCGAGCTCGTCACCGGCGCCTTCATCGTCATCATCGGCCTCATGATCCTCACCAACACGTTCGCCAGGCTGGCCTCGTTCCTCCCGGTCCTCTAGGCACACGGAGGTCGCCCAACCGATGCATCCCGCGCTGTGGCTCCTGCTCGCGATCATCGCCGAGGTGGTCGGCACCACCGCCCTGAAGGTCTCGGATGGCTTCCGGCACCTCGTGCCGGTCCTCGTCGTCGTCGCCGGCTACGGCCTGAGCTTCTACGCGATGTCGATCTCGCTGCGCTCGATTCCGCTCGGCATCGTCTACGCGGTGTGGAGCGGCATCGGGACGGTCGCAATCGTCCTCATCGGGGCGGTGGCGTTCCGCGAGTCGCTCGACGCGCTGAAGATCGGCGGCATCGCGCTCATCATGGTCGGGGTGGTGCTGCTCAACGTGGTGGCCGGCTCGCACGCCTGAGGCGTCAGCCTGGGCGCCAGTCCCGCAGCAGCTCGTCCGCCGTCCGCCGCACCCGCCCGTGGTCCGCGGACCAGGCGTCCCAGACCGATCTCCCCCATTCGGCGACCGCCGCGGCGTGCGCCTGTGGTTCGCTCGTCGCGGCCACATCGGCGACGGTGCGCGACCAGCCGCCTGCCGGCGGCACGAATGACGGCCACGCACGCTTCGTGCGCGCCAGGTAGCCGTGCGCGTCGCGCACCTCGGGGCCCGAGCGCCCACGCTCGAGTGCCAGGCACAGGCCGATGAGCGCGAACGCCGGCCCGATCCGTGGCGCCAACTTCCCAGCGTGCTGGGCACCGTAGGCGTCCACCGTCATTTGGTGCCACGGGCCGAGGATCGCAGCATGATCGATCTCGCGAGCGCTCACCTCGCCGAGGAGGGCGAGACACTCCGGCGAGGCGTGATGACGCCCTGGAGGCGGCGCATCGTCGCGACGCGCAAGGACGAGGTCGCAGCCGGGACAGACGGTGGTCGACATCGGCGCAGTTCCACGACCCCTGTTCGGGATTGGCGCCCGCGTCGAGCGGCGCGGTGGCGGCCCGTCCGCGGCTGAACGGGCGCCAGGTTGGGACCATAGGTGGCGGTGCGGAAGCCGCCCCGGGCACCCAGGCGAACTAGCCGCCGGCAAGCGTATAGCTCTGCCCCATCAGGAACCCTGCCCGCGCAGGACACTCGTCGGGCGCCATAAGCACGAACGTGAGCCGCGGCCCTGCTAGCGACCAACGGTATCTGCCCACCCCGTCACATGCGCTCGACCGCAGGAAGCTGATCTGGTCGTCCGTCACGCTCAGTCCACCGTGGACCGTCTCCGGTCCGCGTTTGACCTGGTAGCCGGTGTCAGTAAGGGTCAGGGTCACATCCTCACCGTCGGTGAGGGTTGTGCGCCACTGGCCCCGGAGCTCGGCCGGAATAGAGGGCTGCGCACTTGGGGTGGTTGATGACGTCGGCACGGATGATGAGAGCGGCGGCGACGTCGCGCTCCCGGAATTCGTGCAGGCCGCCAGCGCGACCGCCACTACCGCCAAGACAACTCCGGTTGTGGGCACCCGGGGATTATGATCCCAGGGTGGTAGCACCGGTGCGGCCTGCATCGACTCGATCCACGCGGGATCGGCGACGTGTCCTACATCACCCCGGCGCATGGATGCTAGTCGCGAACAGCTGCCCACTGACTGCGCCCCGATCCAACGCCACACACTCATCCAGGGCTGAACCGCCGCCTCCGGGGCATCGTAGGACCCTTGACCGAGGCCGAGGTCCGCGCCTTCCTCGGCGGCTTCGCGGTGCCCGTCTTCCACGACGAGGCGGCGTGGCGGCGCTGGCCGGCCAGATGTTCTCCCGCATCGAGTGGCAGGGCGCCGGCGCCATCGGCTACGACGCCACCCCGACCGCGATCGCGTGCCTCATCCCCATCGCCTTGGCCGCGAGGGGGGCTATGGCGCCCCCGGAGGGATTCGAACCCCCGACGCCCGCCTTAGGACGGCGGCGCTCTATCCTCTGAGCTACGGGGGCGGCGCTCGGGCGATCCTACCGTATCATCCGCCGCATGCCGACCCCGCGGGTCGTGCTCTACGAGCGCGACGGCTGCCACCTCTGCGAGGAGGCGCGCGTCCTGATGGACGCCATGCTCGGACCGGACCGATACGACCGCATCGACATCGAGGCCGATGACGACCTCCTCGTCGCCTACGGCCACCGCATCCCGGTCGTGACCGTCGAGGGCGTCGAACGCCTCGAGGCGCCGATGGCCGGACCCGACCTCCGCGCCCTCGCGGCGGAGCTGACGTAGGCCGTGGTCGCCACGCGCCGCCGGCGATGGCGCTCGCTGACTTGGCTTGCGGGGATCGCGCTCCTCGGTGCAGTGCTGGCCGTGCTCGCCTTCGTCCCGCTGGCGCGCGCGCCCACCGGGGAGAGCGGCCCGCTCGTCGGGAAGCCGGCGCCCACCGTCGACGCCACCGATCTCGCCGGCCGCCGCTGGACCATGGCGAGCGGGCGCGGCCGCGTCACGTGGGTGAACCTGTGGGCGACGAGCTGCGAGCCATGCCGCACGGAGATGCCCGCGATGGAGCGCCTGGCGGCCGCGTACGGCGACCGATTGCTCGTGCTGGGGCTCGACCGTGGCGAGTCGCGCGAGGCCGTGGCCGGCTTCGTGAGCCGCTACGGCATCACCTACCCGGTCCTGCTCGACTCGACGCTCGCCAACAGCTCGCGATGGTCCGCGGATCCGGCCATGCCGCGCCACTGGTTCGTGGACGCGGACGGGGTCGTGGTGCGGGAGATCAGCGGCCCGCTCGCCCCGGCACGCATGGTCGAGATCCTCGCCGAGCTGCTCGGGCCGCTCCCCTCCTAGCTCGGCGAGGGCGCGCCCGTTGCAGGGACGGCGCGCAGGACACCGGTCATGGTGCTGTGGATCGTGCACACGAAGAAGTGATCGCCCGCCGCGAGGGCCGGCACGTCATACGTCTTCGATTGCCCGGCCTGGGCGACGTCGCCCTTCGACACCTCGGTCGCCTTGGTGGAGTCCTGGTAGACGGCGACATCGTGCGGGACGGTGTCGCTGTTCGTGAACTGGATCGTGATCGGGGCGTCCGCCGTCACCTCGATGCATGGAGCGCTGAACGCGACATTGGCAGCGCTCAGCTGGACGACGTTGTTGGCGTCGGCCTTCTGGCACGCGACCGACGCGGACGGGGTCGCGGTGCCGCCGCTGCAGGCGGCGAGCGCGCCTGCGACCAGCAGGGCGGAGATCGGAAGCAGGCGCCGGCGGACGCCATCGGTCAGGAGAGTCAAGGAAGGAAGCTCCTCGGCGAGGCGATGCAGAGGCACGCCCATGATACCTAGCCGTCGCCGTGGACGCGGAACCCCTTCTCGGTCGCCTCGATCTGCACCGGCAACGCACCCGGGTCGTGCGTGAAGTAGCACCACCAGCCCTCGGCGGCGGCCCGCGGCACGAGCTTGTTGCGCACCTCGACCGCGTCGATCGGGTAGTCGTCGTAGGCGCTCGTCCAACGGACTGGCAGTTGCCAGCGGGTGGGGATCAGGTCGCCGAAGAAGATGGCGCGGTCGGTTGGGTCGCCTGCCCGGCCGTGGGGGTGCGCGACGCCGAGCAGGACGGCCTGCGAGCCACGCGTGTGGCCGCCGGTCGGCACCACCGTGACACCCTCGACCACCTCCACCTCGCCCGACACCTCGGCGAGCTGGCCGGCGCCACGGACAAGCTCGACCTGCTCCGTCTCCATGATGCCGGCGAGCCGCAGCTCGTCGCCGCGCGCCGCCTCCACGTCGTCGCGCTGCACGACGTAGCGCGCCCGGGGAAACGCCGGCCGCCCGTCCGTTCCGATCATGCCGCCGGCGTGGTCGTAGTGGAGGTGGCTCACGATGACGTAGTCGATGCTCGCCGGGTCCTCGCCCACGGCCTGCAGCGCGGCGGCGGGATCGCCCCCCTCGACGCCCTTGATGTCGCGCTCCTTGTCGCTCATCCGCACCCCGGTCCCGGTCTCGACAAGCAGGCGCTTGCCGCCGGCCTCGACGAGGAGCAGGTTGAGGCGGCAGAGGAGGCGCCCGCGATCATCGATGCTCGTGAAGCGGCGCCACAACGGTGCCGGCACGACCCCGAAGAAGCCGCCCGCATCGGGACGGAACCAGCCGGCGCGCACGACCCGCACCGACACGCGGCCGGCGAAGACGCGCAGCTCGCCGATGGCGTGGATCGGCTCGTCGGCGCGGTCGCTCATCGACG
>JBBQMC010000137.1:0-5986 GCA_038328565.1 Candidatus Limnocylindria bacterium | reverse complement strand
GCCTTCGCCAGCGCCACCTCGTCGCCGGTGATCGTGGCCAGCGCGGTCGGACCGGTGAGCATCGGCTTGAGCTCCTCGGTGCCGGCCTCGTCGGCCGCGATCTTCAGCAGGCGGTTCTTGGCGATGTGCAGCTGTACACCGGCGTCACGCAGGGACCTTCGCACCGACTGCATCTCGGAGACTTTGAGTCCCCGGTAGTCCGCCACGGCCATGGCCGAGCTGCCACGGAGCAGCTCCGCGAGCTCGGCAACGGCCTGGCGCTTCTCGTCGGTTGGCATCGGTCTGTTCTTCTCCACCTCCATGGATATGACAACGGCCCTGCGCAGTGCGCGAGGGCCGTGCGGACGACGAGTCGCCCGAGGTGGTCATCGTGCCTGCGCGTGCCCCCGGCTCGTGGTCGGGTGATTGGCCCGGGATTCGCACCCGGGCACATCGCGGTCTGTGGCCCTCTTCGATTGGTCGGCCGCCCAGGGCGGCCCGCTCAAATGATGCGCTAGGCGCTGGCGGCCTGGAGCGCGGAGCCGATGTCGACGCGAACGCCCGGGCCCATCGTGGGCGCGAGGGTCAGGGTCCGCATGTACGTACCCTTCGCACCGGTCGGCTTCGCCCGGTTCACCGCGTCGACGAGCGCGGCCACGTTGGCCTGCAGCTGCTCGGGCGAGAACGAGGCGCGCCCCACCGGCGCGTGGACGATGCCGGCCCGATCGACCTTGAACTCGATCCGGCCGGACTTGATCTCGGCCACTGCACGCTCGATGTCGAACGTCACGGTGCCCGACTTCGGGTTCGGCATCAGGCCGCGCGGGCCGAGCTTCTTCCCCAGCCGACCCACCATGCCCATCATGTCCGGCGTGGCGATCGCGACGTCGAACTCGAACCAGCCGGCGTCGATCTTCTTGACGAGGTCGTCACCGCCCACGTCGTCGGCGCCGCCGCGCAGCGCCTCCTGGGCCTTCTCGCCCTGGGCGAACACGATCACGCGCAAGGCGCGACCGGTGCCATGCGGCAGGACGACGGTGCCGCGCACGAGCTGGTCGGCATGGCGCGGATCCACGCCAAGGCGCAGGTGCGCCTCGATGGTGGCGTCGAACTTCGTGAACGCGAGGCGCGGCAGGAGCTCCGCGGCGTCGGCGATCTCATAGCGGCGTTCCACGTCCACGAGCTTCGCGGCGTCGAGGTACCTGCGTCCGTGGCGTCCCATCAGCTGGTCACCTCGATGCCCATGCTGCGCGCCGTGCCGGCGATGATGCGCATCGCCTGCTCGACGGTGTTCGCGTTGAGGTCGGCCATCTTCAGCTCGGCGATTTCGCGGAGCTGCGCCCGGCTGACGCGGCCGACCTTGTCCTTGTTCGGGATCGCGCTCCCCGACTCGACGCCGGCGGCGCGCTTGAGGAGCGCCGCGGCGAGCGGCGCCTTCGTCACGAACGTGAACGAGCGATCCTCGAACACGGTGATCTCGGCCGGGACGACGTAGCCGCGCAGGTCGGCGGTCCGCTCGTTGAAGGCCTTGATGAACTCCATGATGTTGATGCCGTGCTGGCCGAGCGCGGGGCCGACCGGCGGTGCCGCGGTGGCCTGACCGGCCGGCGCCTGCACCTTGAGCGTGGCGCGGATCTTCTTTGCCAAGTGGTGGTTCCTCCGAGGTGCTGACGGGGCTCGCGCCCCTCCCTCTCGTTGGCCCGATCGGCCGCCGGCGGCGGCCGCATCGGTCTGTGGCTAGAGCTTGTCGATCTGCAGGAAGTCGAGCTCGACCGGCGTCTCGCGGCCGAAGATGCTCACGAGCACCTTGACCTTGTTGCGCTCCGGGTTGACCTCGTCGACGGTACCGATGAACTCGGCGAAGGGGCCGTCCTTGACGCGCACGCTCTGGCCCTTCGCGAACTGGACCTTGAACTTCGGCGTCTCGACCCCCATGTGCTTGAGGATCTTCTTGACCTCGCTCTCCTCGAGCGACATCGGGCGGTTGCCGGAGCCCACGAAGCTCGTCACGCCGGGCGTGTTGCGCACGACGTACCAGCTCTCGTCGGTCATGCTCATCTCGACCAGGACATAGCCGGGGAAGACCTTCTTGTTGACGGTCATCCGCTGGCCGTTCTTGATCTCGATCTCCTCCTCCATCGGGACGAGGACCTGGAAGATCTGGTCCTCCACGCCCATCGACTCGATCCGGTGCTCGAGGTTCGCCGTCACCTTGTTCTCGTAGCCGGAGTAGGTGTGGATGACATACCACTGCTTGCTCTCGGCCGTGGCGGAGAGCTCCTCCGGACGCGGCGCCTCGCGCGACAGGCGCGCCGCCTCGCGTGCTTCGTTCACCCGGGTCTCATCGGTCATCGGGCTACAGCACCGTCTGGTCGAGCGCGGTGTGGAGCAGCAGGTCGAGGACGGAGATGTAGGCGCCGACGGCGACTGAGACGGCGATCACGAGCAGGGTGAGGCGCACGACCATCTCGCGGGTCGGCCAGGCAACCTTCTTCAGCTCGGACCAGCTCTCGACGAAATATCGCCGCAGACTATTGACCATCGTGTGTTCTTCCTACTGCGTGACGCGGGCCGGAGTGGCAGGGGCGACAGGACTCGAACCTGCAACCGCTGGTTTTGGAGACCAGTGCTCTACCAATTGAGCTACACCCCTCCGTGCCAGCGTCGACGTTACTTCGTCTCCCGGTGGAGCGTGTGCTGCCGACATCGCGGGCAGAACTTGTTCAGCTCCAGCCGGCCGGGATCGTTGCGCTTGTTCTTCCGGGTGCTGTACGTGCGCTCCTTGCAGGTGGTGCACGCCAGCGCGATCACCGGTCGGTTCTCGGCCTTGGCCACGTCTCGTCCTTCGTTCGTTCGCTCCCGCCTCGGACCGAGGAGGCGGGCCGCTTGCGCGGCGGCTCGACGGCCAACGACCAGTACGGCCGGGTCCCGGGGGAAAGCCCTGCGATTCTAGGCTGGACGGCCCGCACTGTCAACGACGTCGCTGCCCGCCCGCGCCCGGTCGCGACGGGCGAGGACGATGCGCGTGAAGGGCAGGCGCACGTCGCTGAAGACCTCGATGCTCACGAGGAAGCCGGCGAAGATGAGGACCACCCCCAGCAGCTCGCCGAGGAAGAACGACCACGTGACCCCGAATCGGTTGAGGCCGCTCGTCCAGCCCGGGATGAAGCCGCCGAGGGCGATGAGGATCGTGGCCGGCACGCGCGAGTTGAGCGTCCCTGCGCGCAGCGCTCGCCACGCCCCCGGCAGGCTGACGACGAAGTTCACGACCACCGCCAGCGCACGACCGATGGCACCGATGACCGGCGGCCCGCCCTCGATGCGGAGCACCCGCCGCTTCGGCATGAAGATATAGGCCGAGTAGATCGCCCCGAAGACGAGCGAGAAGGCCCCGGTGATGTTGAAGGGTGGGGTCATGACGCGCAGGTCGGACGGGAATGCGTTGCCGATCGGCACGCCGGTTCCGGGATCGAGGGCGAACCCCGGCGCGCGCACCCGGACGCTCAGGACGAGGACGGCGACGACGACGGAGGCGACGACGAGCGCGACGGCCGCGATCGGGGCGGCGAGCTGCCGGCGGAGGCGGGTCGCGATGGCGAGCAGGAGGGCCGCGATCGTCGCGAAGGCGACGACGGCGAGGATCGTCGTCCCCGACGCCGGGTCGCCCTCCTTGGCGCGGGCCAGGCCGGAAAGGATGCTGAACAGGCCGCCGGCGAACACGCTGAACGCCACGAAGTAGCCGAATCGCGTGTTGCGGAGCAGGAACACGGTGCCGAGACCGAGATAGGCGGCGACGCCGAAGGCCCCGATGAGGTACCAGGTCCGGTAGAGCGGCTCGTTCCAGCCCCACGCCCCGCCGATGAACTCGGTTCCGGCGCTGATGCCGTACCAGAGCAGGCCGATCGTCCAGATGAGCTGGTATGCCTGACGGCGCCGCAGCCACTGGTCGGCGACGAACGCGGCGAACACGAACGAGAGTGCCGACGAGAGCAGCGGCAGGACGACGTTGGGATCCACGAAGAGGCGACCTCGGGCTGCGGCACGGAGCCCCGGCGAGCGGCTGGCCGGTGGCGTGATAGTGCAGCGCGAGCGCAATGGGCGCAACCATGCGCCAATCTGGTGAAATCTTGCAGGAGATTCGGTGGCCGCTGTTGGCCAGACGGCCGCGTCCGGTGTGGTGGAGCCCACGTCCGGGTTCGAACCGGAGACCTCGTCCTTACCAAGGACGTGCTCTGCCTACTGAGCTACGTGGGCCCGCCCGGACCTCCGGTCGGCATGCCGGCGCGAGCCGGCGGAATGCGTGGTGGGCAGGGAGGGAATCGAACCCCCACAGTCGAAGACGGCTGATCTACAGTCAGCGGAGCTCACCACCTGCTCAACCTACCCACGCGATGGGCCGGCGGGTGAAGGCCGGCGAGGGCGGAGTATAGCCAACCGCCGGACGCGGCTCAAGGGGCGCCGCCGGCCAGCTCCGGGTTCGCGCCGCGGGAGGTGAAGCCGGCCGGCAGCCCGGCCAGCGGATGGGGCGGCATGGCCCGCGCATGCCACGGGGGCGCCGGGGATAATCCCCCGAATGCTCCGCATCCTCCGCCAGCCGAACTTCGCGAAGCTGTGGCTCGGTGGCCTGATCTCGATGATCGGGGACTGGGCCCTCATCGTCGGGCTGCCGTTCGAGATCTACCGCCGCACCGGCTCGACCCTGATGAGCGGGCTGATGGTGCTCTCGTTCCTCGTCCCTTCGATCCTGCTCGGCTCGATCGCCGGCGTGTTCGTGGACCGATGGGATCGCCGGCGGCTGATGGTGATCATCGACCTGGTCCTGGCGGTGGCGATCCTGCCCCTTCTGCTGATCGATGCGGTCGGGATCTGGATCGCGTTCGCCGTCCTCGTGGCGTCGAGCTCGCTCGACCAGCTCTTCGGCCCCGCCGAGACTGCGCTCCTCCCCAACCTGCTCGAGAACGCGGACGACGATCTCGTGACCGCGAACGCGCTGAACGGGATGAACAACCACCTGGCGCGAATGATGGGTCCGGTCGTCGGCGGCGTGGTGCTTGCGGTCGGTGGCCTCACGGCGGTTACGATCGTCGATGCCGCCTCGTTCCTCGTCGCTGCCGCCCTCATCTGGTCGATCCGTTCGCAGCGCACGCGCGCGCCACGCGCGGATTCCCTCGAGCACCGGGCCGCAACCGCCTGGCGCCGCCTCCTGCACGAATGGCGCGAGGGCCTCGGCCTCGTCTGGCGGCACCCGGTGCTCCGCGCGCTGCTGGCCTTCTTCGTCATCACCCGCATCGGCGAGGGGTTGACCGCCACGCTGTTCGTGCCGTGGGCCAAGGACGCCCTCGTCGATGGCGGCAGCACCGGCTACGGCCTGCTGCTCGCGACCCAGGCGATCGGCGGCCTTGCGGGCGCCGTCGTCATCGGTCGCATGGGATCCCGGATCGACCCCCTGCGCCTCGTCATCCTCAGTGCGCTCGCCTTCGGGGTCATCGACCTCGGGCTGTTCACCTACCCGGCGATCTACCCGTACATCGGTCCGGCGCTGGTGGTCATGGTCGTCGTGGGCGTGCCGGGCGCCGGCATGATGGCCGGCATCAACACGCTCGAGCAGCAGCTTGCCTCCGACAGCCATCGCGGCCGCGTGATCGGCGCGCTCGGCGCCATCGGCGCGTTCGGGTCGCTGATCGGCGCCATCGGGGCGGGGATCCTGGGCGAGACCGTCCCCATCGTCCCGCTCCTCATCGTCCAGGGCAGCGGGTATGTCATCGGCGGCCTCGTGGTGGCGTGGATGACGGCGGCCCGTCGCTCGGCGGCGATGCCCGAGCCCGGATGAGTGGAGCCGACGCTCGGGGTCGAACCGAGAACCTGCGGTTTACAAAACCGCTGCTCTGCCAATTGAGCTACGTCGGCGGCGTGGACCGATTCTAGCGGCGGCTCGACTGCCGCTGGCGGACGACCTCGAACAGGAGCAGCGCGCCCGCGGTCGCGGCATTGAGGCTCGCCACGTGGC
>JBBQMC010000136.1:0-6020 GCA_038328565.1 Candidatus Limnocylindria bacterium | reverse complement strand
CCGCCTTCTGGGTGGCGAGGTATGCCGTGGTCGTCACCGGCCCGTGCCCGGGGATGACGTGGTCGACGTCGAGCCCCGCGATGCGGTCGAGGGCGGTGAGCCACTGGTCGACGTCCGAGCTCATGAGCCAGGTCTGCACGTCGGAGAAGACGGTGTCGCCGGTGAACACGCTGCGCTCGTCGGGGACGTGGACGGCGATCTGGCCAGGGGTGTGGCCGGGCGTGTGGATGAGCTCGAAGGTGTGGTCGCCGACGCGCAGCGTCACGTCGCCGGTGAACACGATGCGCCCGCGGTTCGGGTCGGTCTCGTAGACGTCGCGCTCCGGGAAGATCGCCGCGCCCTCGGGATCGTCGCTGGGGATCGCCTCCGCGGCGTAGGCGAACGGATCAAGGATGGGGCCGACGACCATGAAGTTCTCGGCCACCCCGCGATGGTGGATGACCGGTCCGGTGCCCTTGAACCAGTAGTTGCCGAAGATGTGGTCGACATGGTGCTCGGTGTTCACCACGTAGCGGATCGGTCCGTGCGCCTCTGCCTCCTTGCGCATTGCCACCGCCCGCGAGGGGAGCTGCGGCGTGTCGATTACCACCACCCCGTCGGCGGTGGTCACGTAGCTCGGGTTGCAGCCGCGGATGTCGGTCGCGGTGCGGACGTTGGCGGTGACCTGCTCCATCGGCTACTGCGTCGCCGTCAGGCCGCCGTCGAGGGTCAGCACCTGCCCGGTGACGAAGGCGGACGCATCGGAGCAGAGGAAGAGGACCGCGCCCACGATGTCGTCCGTGTCGGCGATCCGGCCGAGCGGAATCCGGGCGTACAGGCTGGTGCGGAACGCCTCGTCGGCAAGGAGTGACTCGACCTGCGGCGTGGCGACGAACGTCGGCGCGATCGCGTTCACGGTGATCCGGTGCTTCGCCCATTCCGTCGCCTGCTGGCGGGTCATCGCGTTGATCGCGCCCTTGGCGGCGACGTAGGCGAGGAAGCCCTGGTTGATGCCGAGCTGGCCACGGACCGATGAGATGTGGAGCACCCGACCGCCGTTGCCGGCCGCGATCATCGCCCGCGCCGCCGCCTGCGTGGGCACGAGGTCGCTCCGCCGGATGAGGTCGAGGATCCGATCCCACTCGTCCTCGGGATACTCCTCCGCCGGGTAGAGCGCCGTGCCCGCCCCGCCACCCACGGCGTTCACGATGATGTCGAGCCGCCCGAAGCGCGTCGCGATGGCATCGATGGCGCGGTTGACGTCCTCGCGCTTCGTGACGTCGACCGATGCGAGGTGCGCCTCGGACCCCAGATTCGCGATGTCCTCCGCCAGGTCCGTGGCGGAGTCCGCGGAGCGGCCGAGGATGCCCACCCTGGCGCCCACGCCCGCGAACGCGGTGGCGAGCCGCCGGCCGATGGCACCCGTGCCGCCCGATACGACGGCGACGCGACCGTCGAGGCGGAACCGGGCGAGCTCGTCGGCCGATCCGCGTGGCGTGGAACGGCCGCTCGCGGGATGCATCGGCCCCGATTATCGAAGGCGTTCGTTCGGAGCGTCAAGGCGACGCGGCGCCGGTCCGTAGAATTGCGCGGTTGGCGAGTGACCCGCGGCGATCGAGGAGAGGCAATGAAACCACCGACCGTGCTGCTGGGCGAGATGACGAGTCCCGAGCTCGAGGCGTTCCTGCGCGAGCATCACAGCGTGATCGTGCCCACCGGCTCCACCGAGCAGCACGGCCCGCACGGCCCGCTCCTCACCGACGTCCTCATCCCGGAGGCGGTGGCGCGGCGCGTGGCCGCGCGGGTGCACGCGGTGGTGTCGCCGTCGATCAACTACGCCCTCTCTTACCCGCACGTGGGGTTCACCGGCCTCGTCCACATCCGGATCCCAACCTTCATGGCCCTGGTGGAGGATCTCTGCGCGTCGCTGGCGTCGATCGGGTTCCGGAGGATCGTCTTCCTCAACGGCCACTACGACAACACGTACGCGATCGCCTACGCCTGCGCCAACGCACGCGAGCGGCTGCCCGATGACGTCGTCGCCTTCCCGATCAACTACTGGGACGGCCTGACCACCGACGAGGCGGCCGAGTTCTTCGGCCCCACGACCGGGCTCCACGCCAACCAGGGCGAGACGTCGGCCGTGCTCGCTATCAACCCGGCGCTCGTCGACGTGGACAACGCGAACGCCGAGATGCCGCCCTTCCCCGACGTCGCCAACGCGGCGCCGGTCCATACCGCCTTCTTCTTCTCGACGCCCGGATCGGTCCATCGCGCGACGAAGTCGGGGACGTGGGGCGACGCGCGCGGCTCGACCGCCGAATTCGGGGAGCGGTACCTCGCGGCGATGTCCGAGGCGACGGTGCGGATGATCGAGGACGTCCAGCGCACGTTCGACGCCATGCCGGCGCGCTGATCCACCGGCGACGCGTTGCCGCGGTCAGCTCTCCGCGGTGACCCGGGTGTACGCCGCCGCGACGGCCACGATGATCGCGCCGAACAGGATCTGGCGCTCGGGTTCGTGCAGTCCCAGGATCGTCAGCAGCGCGGTCAGCACGGTGAGGATCAGGGCCCCCACCATCGTGCCGCCGTATCCGCCGCGGCCGCCGAGGATCGACGTGCCGCCGATCACCGTCGCCGCCACGGAGGGCAGCACGTACGAGTCGGCAAGGCTCACGCTGGCCGTGTTGTTGCCGCCGGAGAGGAGCAGGCCGGCGATCGCGGCGAGCACCCCGGAGATGATGTAGAGGACGACGATCACGCGCCAGGAGCGCACGCCGGCCAGCCGCGCCGCGATCGGGTTGTCGCCCACGGCGTACAGCAGGCGACCGTAGCCGGTACGCCGCAACCCCAGGAGGATGACCAGCGCGACGGGGAGGTAGACGAGGAGGCTGTACGGGAGGATATCGGCGAACATCGCGCTGCCGATCGAGCGCAGCGAGGGCGGGACTCCTGAGCCTGTCTGGACGGTGATGAGCTGCCAGACGTTGGCGAGGCCCAGGACGACGAAGCTCATCCCCAACGTCATGATCAGCGGGTGAACCCGGAAGATGCCGACGCCGATGCCGGTGATGAGACCGGCGAGCACGGCGGCTGCCAGGGCGACGGCAATGCCGAAGAGCACGCCCCCGGGGCTGTGGACCAGCGAGGCAGTCACGAAGCCGGCCATCGAGGCCACGGCGCCCACCGAGAGGTCGATGCCGCCGGTCAACATGGTCAGCGTCTGGCACGCGGCGAGGATGGCGAGCGGCACGGCCGTCCGGACGATGCCCCCGGCCCAGGAGAAGCTCACGATCCCCGGCCGCACGACCTGGAGGGCGACGACGAGGATGAGCAGCAGGAAGATCAGGGGGATGATCGGTCGGTCGCGGAAGAGCGTCCGCCACGCGCTGACCGGGCGCGGAGCCGCCCCGACCTCGGCGGTCATGCTCGCGACCGCCTGAGCTCGACGTAGCTGCCCACCATGACCACCGCGATGAGGATGAGGCCCTGGGTCACCACCGCCAGGTTCGTATTGATCCGGAGGAACGTCATGTCGGTGCGGATGAGCTGGAGGACGACGACCCCCACGAGCGGCCCCACGACGCCGCCTCGGCCGCCGGCCAGGCTGACGCCACCGAGCACGACGGCGGCCACGCTGAGGAGCGCATATGGACCGGGCACCGGCGTCCCGTTCCCGGTCGTGGCCGTGAGTGACAACCCGCCGAGCGCCGCGAACAGGCCCGCGAGGGCGTAGGCGATGAACTTCGACCAGCCGACGGAGACGCCGCTGCGGAAGGCGGCGACCGGGTTGCTGCCGACGGCATAGAGCCGCAGGCCGAGACGCGTCCGCACCACTGGCAGCCAGACGAGCGCAACCACGACGACCAGGACGATGGCGGGCTTGGGGAGCCAATCAGACCCGAGCGGGCCGCGGACGAGATCCTTGAGCCACGTGGCGGCGCTCCCCGCGGGGGACGGCGTGACGAGCAGTGCGAACCCCGCCCAGACAAACAGCATGGCGAGGGTGACGACGATGTCCGGGACGCGGGTCAGGACGACGAGGGCGCCGTTCACCGCACCCAGCAGCAGGCCGAGCAGGAGCACGCCGATGACGGCGAGGATGGCGAGCTCCTCGCTCCTGCCGTCCATCGCGATGGCGGCCACGACGCTGGTGAGGGCCATCATCGAGCCGAGCGACAGGTCGACGCCGCCGGAGATGATCACGATCGCCTGGGCCACGGCGGCGAAGGCGAGCGGCAGCACGGCAATGGCGAGGCTCTGGATGCCCGCCGGGCCGTATCGCGGCTGGATGAGCTTCGTGAAGACGACGAGCACGACGAGGAAGCCGATGAGGCCCAGCGTCCACGCGTTGCGCCGCACGGCGGTCATTGGTCCGCCGCCACGCCCAGCGGCGATGCGCCGGAGCGGATGTTGTGCGCCGCGCGCAGGAGCGTCGCTTCATCGGCGTCGCGGGCATCGAGCTCGTTGACCACCTGCCCGCCGAAGATGACGATCGCTCGGTCGCAGGCCAGCTGGATCTCGCTGAGCTCCGAGGTGTAGAGCAGCACCGACGCGCCGGAGGCCGCGAGCTCGCGGAGCAGGTGGTAGATCTGGGTCTTGGTCCTGATGTCGATGCCCCGGGTCGGGTCGAAGCAGAGCATCGTCCGCACGCCGCCGGCGACCCACCGCGCGATGGTGACCTTCTGCTGGTTGCCGCCGGACAACCGCCGCACCTCGTTCCCGGCGCGCGCGTCGATCTGGAGGCGGGCGACCGCCTTGTCGATCATGCGGCGCTCGGACACCGTGTCGATGGGTCCCCAGGCACGGATCGGTGCGCTCAACGGCAGGGCCACGTTCTCGCGCACGGATCGTTGCATGAGGAGCGCCTCCGCGCGGTCCGCGGCCACGTAGACGACGCCCGCCCGGATCGCGTCCGCCGGATGACGGAACGAGGCGGCCGCTCCCTCGACGGAGAGCCCGCCGCCGTCAGGCCGGTCGGAGCCGGCGAGGATGTCGAACAGCTCGTCCTGCCCCTGGCCCTCGAGCGCGACGACGCCGAGCACCTCGCCGGGGTGCAGGTCGAAGGACACGCCCTGCAGCTTCGTGCCCTTCGTCAGGTTGTTGACGCTGAGGCGCGGGGTGAGCGCCGGGTCGCGCGCGGCCCGCGCGGCGCTCTCGGCGGGGGCCGGCATCTCGTCGGCGTGCTCGCCGAGCATGAGGCCCACGATCCGTTCCTCCGAGCCCTCGGTGACGTCGACGACCCCCACCGTCACTCCTTCGCGGAGGACGGTGGCGCGGTCGCACACGGCGGCGATCTCGATCATGCGGTGCGAGATGAACAGCACGGATCGGTCGCCGCCGCGCAGGCGGCCGATGACGTCGAGCACCCGCTCGGTCAGGTTCGCCGGCAGTGCGGCGGTCATCTCGTCGAGCATCATCACATCCGGCTCGAGCGCCAGCGCGCGCGCCAGGTCGATGATGCGGAGCGTGGCGAGTGGCAGCCGACGAGCCTGCCGCCGCATGTCGAGGCGGGGCACCCCGAGCTCGCCGAGCCAGTGCTGGAATGGTTCGAGTGGCGTCCGCGTCAGTCGCAGGTTGTCGCGGACGTCGAGGTCCGGGATGAGCGACGGCTCCTGGTAGACGGAGACGACCCCACTGCTGCGTGCCTCGCCAGGCGAGTGCGCGGTGCGCTGGACGCCCCGCACCATGATGCGGCCGGTATCCGGGCGCACGGTCCCCGTCAGGATCTTCACGAAGGTGCTCTTGCCGGCGCCGTTCGCGCCCATGAGGGCATGCACTTCGCCGGCTCGAACGTCGAGCGACGCGGAACGCAGCGCGACGACGGCGCCGTACCGCTTCGAGACGTTGGTCGCCTGGAGGAGCGAGGTCGCCGTGGGCGAGGTCGCCGCGGTGGTGGTCATGCTCGTTCCGAGCGGGAATGGAGCGGGAATGGAGCGGGGGGGGCGGCCCCGGCCCGCACCCCCCCCACGGGGGGGGGGGGTAAAAGCCCCGCCCCCCCCCCCCGACCCCCCCCACCCGGGGGTATGTCGGGGTGTGCA
>JBBQMC010000135.1:0-6161 GCA_038328565.1 Candidatus Limnocylindria bacterium | reverse complement strand
ACGGTGCGCGAGCCACCGATGTGGAATGCCTCGTCGGGCGCGTAGATGACCGGCGTCTTCTCGCGGGTCAGGCGCATGTACACGATCCCGTCGCGCTCCGCCATCTGCGGCACGAGCGCGGCCGCCTGGTTCGCATCGCTCGGGTAGAGCACGGTCGAGCCGTGGATCGCCCGGTAGCTGCTGAGGTCCTCAAGCGCCATCTGCGATGGGCCGTCCTCACCGATGCTCACGCCCGCATGGGAGCCGGCGATCGCCAGGTTGGCTCGGCTGACCGCGGCCATCCGGACGAAGTCGTAGGCGCGCGAGAGGAAGGCCGCGAACGTGGCCGCGAACGGCTTCCAGCCGCGCACCTGGAGGCCGACCGCGGTCGCCACCATCTGCTGCTCGGCGATGTAGCTCTGGATGAATCGTTCGCCGTGTGCCGCCGCGAACTCCTCGGTGTAGGTGGAGTTGCCCACCTCGCCATCGAGCGCGACGACGTCGCCGCGGACGCGGCCGAGGGCGACGAGGGCGTCGCCGAATGCCTTGCGCGTCGCCTCCTTCGTCCCGAGCTCGTAGCGCGGCAGGCTGAGCTCGCCGCCGGCCGGGAACCGATGCGCCGGCTTCGCGCTCTCCGGCTTCGTGACCTCGACGTGGATGTCGCGCATGCCGCCGAGCTCGGCGATCGCGGCCTCTGGGTCCGCGAGCGGCTTGCCATGGAAGCCGTTCTTGTTCGCCACCGCGGCCACGCCCGAGCCCTTCACCGTCTTCGCGACGATGACGGTCGGCGCGCCCGTCGTGGCGATCGCCTTCGTGTAGGCGCGGCCGATGGCCGCCGGATCGTGGCCATCGATCTCGATCGCGTTCCAGCCAAACGCCTTCGCCCGGTTCGCGTACGCGTCGAGATCCCACTCGTGCATCGTCGGGCCGGTCTGGCCGAGGCGGTTGACGTCGATGATGGCGGTGAGGTTGTCGAGGCCGTGGAAGGCCGCGTGCTCGAACGCTTCCCAGATGCTCCCCTCCGCCATCTCGGAGTCGCCGCACAGCACCCAGACGCGGTACGGGAGCCGATCGAGCCGCTTGCCGGCGAGCGCCACGCCCACCGCGATCGGCAGGCCCTGCCCGAGCGACCCGGTCGCCACGTCGACCCACGGCAGCACCGGCGTCGGGTGGCCCTCCATGCGGCTCCCGAACTTGCGGAAGGTGAGCATCTCCTGGTCGCTGATCGCGCCGGCTGCCTTGAACATCGCGTAGAGCAGCGGCGATGCATGGCCCTTGCTGAAGATGAGGTGGTCGTTGTTCGGACCGTCGGGCGTGCCGAAGTCGTAGTGGAGGTACCCCGCAAGCAGGACGGCCATGAGGTCGGCGCCGGACATCGAGGAGGTGGGGTGGCCGGATCCGGCCGCGCTGGAGGATCGGATCGAGTCGACTCGGAGCTGGAGACCCAGCTCGTGCCACAGCTCGAGGTCAGCCTGGGTGGTCATGCGTGCTCCTGCTCGCAAGTTATCTGCCGTTCTCGCGTGATCCGTGCATTCTACGGCCGCCGCTCGCGCCCCTCCGCTCGGCCCCATCGGGCGAGACGACGAAAACGGGCGGTGCCGGTCTCCCGGACGCCGCCCGTCGGTGATCTGCGAGACGATGCGAGGTCAGTCGCGCATCATCCGGAAGCAGTCGGAGCAGTACACCGGCCGCGCCCCGGTGGGGCGGAACGGCACCTGCGTGTCCTTGCCGCAACGGGCGCAGACGGCATCGTGCATCTCGCGCGGACCGCGATCCGCGGAGTACCCGCCGCCCGAGCCGTAGCTCGACCCGCCACCTGCGGCGCGGCGCTGCGACCGGCAGGACGCGCACCGCTTGGGAGCGGATGCGAAGCCCTTCTCGGCAAAGAATGCCTGCTCGGACGCTGAGAACACGAAGTCGATTCCGCAATCTGCGCAGGTGATCACCTGATCGGTGTAGGCCACGAACGGACCCTCCCACAAGAATTGGTTACCGCGTCGGATGCCAGTTGAACGCCGGGCCCGGATCTGCGTCGCGCCCCCGGAGCCAGCGATGGACGCGGTTGGGAGGGAGAGGCTGTTGAGCTGTGGCGTCGGTCGTGGTCGACCCGACTTGGCGCGAAGTATACGCACGGCCCCTCCGTGCGCAAGAGGGTAGGATCGGCCGCATGCGAAGGGCCCGGCTGACCATCGGACTCATGCTCGTCGGGGCCGGGCTCGTGTTCGTGGCACAGGGCCTGAACCTGCCCTTCGCTCCCCGCAGCTTCATGACCCGGGACACGACGTGGATCGTGATCGGCGCCCTGCTCGTGGCCGGCGGCGTCGCGATCGCGCTCCTGGGTGGACGACCGAGCCGGCCGCCCGGCTAGCCGACCTGGGCCAGTGCGACGCCGGCCGCCGTCATCTCGGAGATGGCTCGCTCACCATCGCCGGGCTGGAGCTCGACCGCTGCGATGGCATCGACGAGGAGCGTGGTCGCGAAGCCGAGGCGCGCGGCGTCGAGGGCGGTGCCCCTCACGCAGTAATCGGTCGCGAGGCCGCAGATGCGCACTGCGCGGACGCCGGCGGAACGCAGGAGCGCCTCGAGCTCGGTCGGCCGCTCCTCATCGCTCGTCGGGTCGCGCATCGTGAAGCCCGAGTACCCGTCCTCGCCATGCCGTCCCTTCCGCACGCACGGCGCGTCGTCGGGCAGGGTCAGGGCGGGGTGGAGCTCCGCGCCCCAGCTGCCGGCGACGCAGTGGACCGGCCACGGCCCGCCATCGGTCACGAAGTGCGGCGTCCGGGCAGGGTGCCAGTCCTGGGTGGCGACGACGAGCGCCCCGCGCGCGATCGCCCGCCTGACATCCTCGTTGACCGGGCCGATGATCGCCTCCCCGCCCGCGACGGCGAGGCTGCCGGCCGGGTCGGCGAAGTCGTTCTGGAGGTCCACCACGACGAGCGCGGTGGCGAGGTCGTCGCTCACCGGCTCATCGTAGGTGGATCGGATCACTCGAAGGCAACGACCGGTGGCGTGCTCACCTCGCGTCCATTGCTGGGCACCCCCGCCTCAGCCCGGGCATGCCCGCGCAGCGGGATCTCCGGGATGAAGAGTGAGGCAACGGCCGCCAGCGCCAGGGCGCCGACGCCGAGCCACAGGCTGTTCGCGAGCGCGATGCTGAACGCCTCGTGGAAGGCGGTGAGGAACGTCCCCCGGAACTGCTCCGGGATCTGGTTGAGCGCCGCAGCGGCGCCGCCGCCCACCTGGGTCGTCAGCGAGCCGGTGTCGAAGCCCGCCGGCGGAGTCGCCGGCACGAACTGCGCGGGCGCGCCGTCGGCAACGAGTCGATCGCGAATGAGATCCCAGCTGAGAAGGCTGCGGAAGATCGTGAAGCCGAGCGTCAGGCCCACCGTGCCGCCGATCTGGCGGAAGAGGGTCAGGTCGCTCGTCGCGGCACCGAGCTTCGAGAACGGCACCGCGTTCTGGACGATGATCGTGAACACGGCCATCGTCGGCCCGATGCCGATGCCGGCCAATGCCATCCATGCCCACAGGATCGGGAACGGCGTGTCGGCCCGCAGCTGGGTCATGAGCAGGACGCCGACGGTCGCCGTCACCAGCGCGCCGGTGACCAGCCACTTGTAGCGGCCGGTGCGGCTCACCACCTGGCCACTCGCGATCGAGCTGAGGATCAGGCCGATCAGGAACGGCAGCAGGCTGTAGCCCGACTCGGTGGGGCTCGAGCCGCGCACGACCTGGAACCACAGCGGCAGGAACACGACCGCGCTGAAGAAGCCGAACATGGCGAGGAAGATCGCGATCATGCTCGCTGAGAAGGTCCGGGTCTTGAACAGGTCGAGCGGGATCATCGGCTCGGCCACGTGGCCCTCGACCCAGATGAAGATGCCGGCGAAGACGGCGCCGATGAGCAGGAGGCCCCATACGATCGGGTCGCCCCAGTTCCCGCTCTGCGCCTCGGTCAGGCCGATGAGGATCGGCACGATGGCGGCCGAGAAGGTCCCGACCCCCAACCAGTCGATCGTGGCCGTCGCGCCCACGCGCCGCACGTTCGGGAGCAGGCGCCAGATGATGTAGAGGGCGATCGCGCCGATCGGCAGGTTGACGTAGAAGACCCAGTGCCAGGAGAACGTCTCGGTCAGGAACCCACCGAGCCATGGCCCGATGAGGAACGAGACGCCGAAGACGGCACCGAACAGGCCCTGGTACTTACCGCGCTCGGCCGGGCTGAACAGGTCACCGATGACGGCGAGGCTGATCGGGAACAGCGCACCGGCGCCGAGGCCCTGGATGCCGCGGAAGAGGACGATCTGCCACATCGTCTGCGACAGGCCAGCGAGCGCCGAGCCGGCGAGGAACAGACCGATGCCCACCATGAGCATCGGCCTGCGGCCGTACAGGTCCGAGAGCTTGCCGTAGATCGGCACCGTGACGGTGCTCGTCAGCAGGTAGGCCGTGACGACCCAGGTGTAGTAGTCGCTGCCGTTCAGCTCGCTGACGACCTTCGGCAGGATAGGCCCCACGATCGTCTGGTCGAGGGCCGAGAGGAAGAGGCCCAGCATGATCGCGCCAAGGATCTCCATCCGGGCGCGCTGGTCGACGTGCACCGGGGCATCGTCGACGGGGGGCTGAGGCGGGCCGGCGGTGCGGGCCGCGGCATCGGTGGTCATGCGCGAAGAGGCTCCTTCGAGAGTGGCTGGCTGGTGGGCTGGTCGATGACGGTCCGGAGGTCGCGGACCGCGCGCAGGACGTTCTCCTGCTGCTCGATGGTGAGCGCGCCGATCAGGGCGGTGAGCTGCGTGCGGCGCACGTCGCCGAGCTCGCGCGAGAATTCGAGCCCGACCTCGGTCGGCTGGACGACAACGACGCGTCGATCGGCCGCGTCGTGCAGCCGCTCGACGACGCCCCGCTCCTCCATCCGGGAGATGATCCCGGTGGCGTTCGGAAGCGACACGCCGAGCTGCTCGGCGAGATGGCTCATCGGCATCGGGCCGGAGCGATCGAGGATCGAGAGGACCTGGAAGTGGGTGAGGGAGAGGCCGCGCTCCTGGCAGCGTGCCGCCCAAGCGTGCTTCGCCCGGGCCACGATCGGCGCGATCTCCTCGAGGATCGCATCAGCGATCCCGGGAATGGGTTGTGTCACGCCGATGATTATGCACACATGAACCATTCAGTGCAAGCGAACGGCTGCCGCCGCAGCAATGATTGCCGTCGCGACGTTACTGGGTGGTGCGCCGCTTGTACGCCCACAGGCCGAGCGGGAAGCAGACGGCCAGGATGCCGACCGCCCAGGCCACGGCCGCGAGGGCGGTCGGACCGCCGCTCCCGTCGAGGGTGAGGCTGCGCACAGCGTTCGTGACCAGCGTCATCGGCTGCCGATCGGCGAACCAGGCGAGCCAGTCCGGCATGCTGTCGGTGGGCACGAACGCGCTGCTCACGAAGGTGAGCGGGAAGACCGCCGCGAAGATGATGCCCTGGAGCGCCTCCGGGGTCCGGACCAGCGCACCCATCGTGACGCCGATCCACGACAGCGCAAAGCCGAAGAGGAGCATGAGCCCCACCGCCCCGAGCCCGCCGAGGACGCCGCCGCCGGGCCGGAAGCCCACCGCCATCCCGACGATCCACATGATGGCGACGGCCAGGGTGGCGCGCAGGAGATCGGTCAGCGTGCGGCCGGTCAGGACCGATGACTGCGCCATCGGCAGTGAGCGGAAGCGGTCGATCATCCCGTTCTTCAGGTCATTCGCGAGGAGGACTCCGGTGTAGACGCCGGCGAACGCGATCGTCTGGACGAAGATGCCGGCCATCAGGTAGTTGATGTACGTGCCGGTCACCTGGATCGCGCCGCCGAAGACCTGGCTGAACAGCAGCACGAACATGATCGGGCTGACCGTCACGTCGAGCAGCAGCTCGGGCGTGCGGCGGATGTGGAGCAGGTTCCGCTTCACCATCTGGAGCGAGTCGCCGACCCAGGTCATGAAGCCGGTATGGACCGGCCGGTGGGCGATGGCCGTGCTCATGCGATGGCTCCTTCACGCTCGCGCGCGGCATCACCTTCGGCCTGGATCTCCGCGTCGGGATGTTGTCCGGTGAGGACGAGGAACACGTCGTCCAGGGTCGGCCGCCGGACGCCCACGTCGTCGACCGCCACGCCGACCGCGTCGAGCTCGCGAATCGCGCGGGTGAGG
>JBBQMC010000134.1:0-6170 GCA_038328565.1 Candidatus Limnocylindria bacterium | reverse complement strand
GATGCGCGGGGACAGCGCCAGCCGCGCGCCCCGGAGCGAGGTCGCGGACGCCGGAAGCGGCGGGGCCGGCCACGCCGGCCCGGCGGCGCCCACGGGAGTCAGCAGCGCACGCAGTCCGATCGCGCAGTCGGCGACGGTCCGGGCCATCGCCCCCGCATGGTCGAGCGTCGCGCTGAGCGGGAGCACGCCCCGTAGCGGCGAGACGCCGCGGGTCGGCTTGACCGCCGAAGTCCCACTCAAAGCACTGGGGATGCGCAACGACCCGGCGGTGTCGCTCCCTGTGGCGAGCGGGATCATCCGCGCCGCGAGCGCTGCCGCCGAGCCGCCGCTCGAACCCCCGGCGGTGCGGTCGAGCGCCCACGGGTTGCCGACCTGGTCGGTCGATCCACCCGCGGCCCACTCGTGCGTGTGGAGGTGGCCGACGAGCACCGCCCCCGCCGCGTCGAGCCGGCGCCAGGCCTCGCTGTCGGTCTCGGGTTGCAGCTCCGCCACGCGGCTGGATGCGGTGAGCGGGCGACCCGCGACGGCGTAGAGGTCCTTGAGCCCGATCGGGATGCCGCACAGCGCGGGCGCGGCCCCCTCGCCGAGCCGCTCGTCGGCGCGCGCGGCGGCCGCCTTGGCGTCGTCCTCGTAGACGCGGACCCAGGCGTTGATCGACGCCGGGTCGCCGTCGAGGCTATGGGTCCCGTCGACGCGCGCGATCCGCTCCAGGTGCGCGTCGAGCAGCTCACGGGCGGAGACCTTGCGCGCAGCGAGGAGCGCTTGCGCCTCGGCGATGCCGAGATCGGTGAGGTCAGACACGCTCGAGCCCGACGTAATTCTCGGCCAGGCTCGTGGCCGCGGCGGGTGAGCTGACCACGTAGCGCAGCTGGGAGAGCTGGAGCTCCTCGCTGAAGGGGTCGGAGTCGGGGAAGCGGTGCAGCATCGAGGTCATCCACCAGGAGAAGTGCTGCGCTCGCCAGACCCGGCGCAGGCAGTCGTCGGAGTACGAATCGAGCCGGCGACGGTCGCCGTCGGCGTAGAAGGCGATCAGCGCATCCGAGAGCAGGCGGATGTCCGCGATCGCGAGGTTGAGCCCCTTGGCGCCGGTGGGCGGCACGATGTGCGCCGCGTCGCCGGCGAGGAACAGCTGCCCGTGGCGCATCGGCTCGGCCACGAAGCTGCGCATCGGCGTGATGCCCTTCTCGAGGATCGTGCCCTCCGCGAGCGTCCAGCCGTCGTTGCGCGCGAGGCGCCGGTGGAGCTCCTCCCAGATGCGGTCGTCGGGCCAGTTGGCGATGTCGTCGTCCGGCTCGCATTGAAGATAGAGGCGGCTGAGTGTGGGCGACCGCAGGCTGTGCATCGCGAAGCCGCGCTCGTGGTAGGCGTAGATGAGCTCGTCGGTGGAGGGCGCAACGTCCGCGAGGATCCCGAGCCAGCCGAAGGGGTAGCCGCGCTCACGAACGGTCAGGCTCCCGGGCGGGAACGCCTGCCGGCAGATCCCGTGGAAGCCGTCGCAGCCGGAGATCACGTCGCACTGCAGCTCCTGCGGCCCGTCCTCGTTGCGGTAGCGGATCACCGGGCGCACGGTCTCGAGGTCGGCGACCGTGACGTCGGAGACCTCGAACAGCGGCGGGCAGCCGGCCTGCTCGCGGGCGGCGATCGCGTCCTTGACGACCTCGGTCTGGCCGTAGACCGTGATCGTGCGCCCGCCGGTGAGCTCGCTCATCGCGACGCGGTGTCCCTCGCCCTCGAAGCGCAGCTCGATCCCGTGGTGCACGAGACCCTCGCGTTGCATGCGCTCCCCGAGGCCGGCCGACTGCAGGAGGTCGACCGAGCCCTGCTCGAGGACACCGGCGCGGATGCGACGCTCCACGTACTCCCGGCTCCGTACCTCGAGCACGACGGACTCGATACCGGCGTTGTGCAGCACTTGCGCGAGCAGCAGCCCGGCCGGTCCGGCGCCGACGATCCCGACCTGCGTGCGCACGCGCTACGAGCCGCCGCTCAGGCCCAGTAGACGGATGGCGTTCTCCCGCAGGATCAGCGGACGCACCTCGGGCTTGAAGTCGGCCGCTTCGAAGTCGGCCAGCCACCGCTCCGGCTGGATCAGCGGGTAGTCGGTCCCGAACAGCACCTGGTTGCGCAGCAGCGTGTTCGCGTAGCGCACAAGCTGTGGCGGGAAGTACTTCGGCGACCACCCGGAGAGATCGATGTAGACCTCCGGCTTGTGCATGGCGATCGAGATCGCCTCGTCCTGCCACGGGAACGACGGGTGCGCGAGGACGATCTTCATGTCCGGGAAGTCGACGGCGACATCGTCGACGTGCAGCGGGTTTGAGTACTTGAGGCGGATGCCACCGCCGCCGGGCAGGCCCGACCCGATCCCGGAGTGCCCGGTATGGAACAACGCGGGCAGCCCCGCCTCCTGGATGAGCTCGTACAGCGGATAGGCCATCCGGTCGTTCGGGAAGAAGCCCTGGAGGTTGGGGTGGAACTTGAACCCGCGGACGCCGTGATCGGCGATCAGGCGCCGCGCCTCATCGACGCCGCGTTGCCCGCGATGCGGATCGATGCTCGCGAACGGGATCAGGACGTCGGGGTTCGCTCGCGCCGCCTCGGCGACCTCCTCGTTGGACACCCGCGGCTGGCCCGTCACGGACTCCGAGTCGACCGTGAAGACCACGGCCATCATCCGCAACTCGCGGTAGCGCTCCGCGACCTCGTGAGCGGTCGGCGTCTGCATCTCCCCACGGAAGTGCCGCACCGCCGCTTTGCGCAGATCGGGCGGCAGCGAATCGCCACCGCTCCTGGACATCTCGGCGTGCGTGTGCACGTCGATCGCAACGACGTCCTCGAGTGCGAGTCGATCGGCCGGGGTGCTCACCGGCCAAATCTAACACGGCCGTACAAGTCAGATCTATGGCGGGTCAGGAGTCAGATAAGACTTGTTGCCAAACCCAGAGGATTCCTCTAGCGTGCGCCTCCCCCTGAGGAGGAGAGACCCCGTTGTCGACTACTGCGGCCGACGTGTTCCCGCGCCCGCTCTCGATCGAGACCCCGGAGGGTTGCGAAGGCTGGGAGGAGATGTACCCCTACTACGCGCTCCTGACGGAGGAGCGCGGCGAGGCCGACGCGAGCCGGCTGTGGTTCTGGAACTCGATGCACTTCCCGGACCCGATGCCGGCCTTCGACGTGATCACGATCGACGGCCCGTACTGGGCCCTGGCCAACTGGCAGAACCGTGTCTTCGCGATCCCCCCGGCGATGGGGATCGACTACCGGATCGTCAACGGCTATGTGTACATCACGCCGAACGCCGTCACGGATCCCGAGATGATGGCCGAGCGCGCGGGCTACTTCGGCGCGCGTGCGGGCTACTACTTCCAGAACTGGGACGAGCTCTACGGTCGCTGGCGCGAGAAGATGGACGCGCTGATCGCGGAGATCACCGCGCTCGAGGTGCCCTCGCTGGAGCAGTACGAGGCCGACGAGGTCACCTTCGAGGATCGCGACACCTCCTTCTACCGCGTGCTCGAATCCTGGACGCGCACGCTGCGCATGCAGGAGCGCATGTGGCAACACCACTTCGAGTTCCTGCTGCTCGGCTACGGCGCCTATCTGACGTTCTCGGACTTCTGCAAGACCGCGCTGCCGGAGATTCCCGAGCAGCACATCGCGCAGATGGTGGCCGGCGTCGACGTGCTGCTCTTCCGCCCCGACGAGGAGCTGCGCCGCCTGGCCAAGCTCGCGCACGAGGCCGGGCTCGAGCAGGCGTTCGGCGACGGGCGCGATCCCGCCGCGATCATCGCCGAGCTCGAGACCAGCGATGCCGGCCGGGCCTGGCTCGCGGAGCTCGAGGCGATCAAGGACCCCTGGTTCAACATGGGGACCGGGGACGGCTTCTACCACTATCACCGGTCCTGGCTCGACGACCCCTCGACGCCGTTCTCGGCGCTGCGCGGGCACCTCGACGCCCTCGCGCAGGGGCGCGATCTCGACCGCCCGACGGCGCACCTCGCCGCCGAGCGCGACCGCATCGCGGGCGAGTACGGCTCGCTGCTGGAGGGTGACGCGCGCGGCACCTTCGACGAGCTGCTCGGGCTCTCGCGCCTCGTGTTCCCCTATGTCGAGGAGCACAAGTTCTTCTGCGAGTACTGGTTCCAGTCGCGCTTCTTCAACAAGGTGCGCGAATTCGGCGGGCTGCTGGCCACGCACGGCTTCCTGCCCGACGCCGAGAGCATCTTCCACCTCAAGCGCCACGAGGCGAATGAGGCGCTGGAGGAGCTGTGCCTGACCTGGGCGCACGGCGGCCCGGCGCAGGGCCCGCACCACTGGCCCCCGATCGTGGAACGCCGCAAGGCCCTGATCGAGCGGCTCAAGGCATGGACGCCGCCGCCCGCGATCGGGACGATGCCGACCGAGGCCATCAACGACCCGATCTCCGTGATGCTGTGGGGGATCACCCCGGAGCGGCTGCAGAGCTGGGCGGGCACGATGCAGGGCGGCGGGACGACCTTCTCCGGGGCCGCCGCCTCCCCCGGCGTGGTCGAGGGCCCGGCGCGCGTGGTGCGCAGCCTCGACGAGATCACCGACGTCGAGGACGGTGAGATCCTCGTGTGCACGGTCACGACGCCGGGCTGGGCGCCGATCTTCACCAAGGTCCGCGCGACCGTCACGGACATCGGCGGGATCATGTCTCACGCCGCGATCGTCTGCCGCGAGTACGGCGTGCCGGCCGTGGTCGGGACCGGCCGCGCGACGGCGGAGATCCGCACCGGCGAGCGCCTGCGCGTCGACGGCGACAAGGGCACCGTGACGGTGCTCGACCGGGAGTAGCCCGATGGCGGAGCTCACCCGCGCGCTGGAGGAGCTGCGGTCGGCCGACGAGCCGGACTTCGGCGGCAAGAGCACGAGCCTCGGCGACATGATCTCGGGCGGGATCCCGGTGCCGCCCGGCTTCGCGGTGTCGACGGAGGCGTTCGAGGCGTTCCTGGCGGTCGACGGGACGGGCGAGCGGGTGACGGAGTTGCTGGCCGGTCTCGAGCCGTCAGACGTCCGCGCGGTTCGCGCCGCCAGCGACGCGGTGTCGCTCGAGATGCGCCGCACGGCGGTGCCGGCCGAGCTGTGGGCCGAGGTCGAGACGCGCTACGCGGCGCTGGCCGAGGCGACCTCCAAGCGCCAGCCGCCGGTCGCGGTGCGCTCCTCGGCGCGCGGCGAGGACTCGGCCGACGCGACCTTCGCGGGCCAGCAGGAGACCTATCTGTGGGTGCGCGGCGTCGACGGTGTGTGCGAGGCCATCCGAGGCTGCTGGGTCTCGCTGTTCAGCCCGGAGGCGATCAGCTACCGCGCGAAGATGGCCGGAGCGGACGACGTTCCCGCCATGGGCGTCACTGTCCAGCTGATGGTCGACGCGGAGGTCTCCGGCGTCATGTTCACGTGCAGCCCGATCTCGGGCGACCCGAGCGTGATCGCGATCAACTCGGCGTGGGGCCGCGGCCTCGGCGGGGTGGGCGGCGACGTGACGCCCGACGAGTTCACCGTCTCAAAGGTCACCCGCGAGGTACTGCGGAGCACCATCAGCGACAAGACTGCGGAGTACCTGCCCGATCCGGGCGGGCGCGGGACCCATCGCAGCGCGGTCCCGGACGACCGGCGCAGCGCGCCGAGCCTCGACGAGACGCAGATCGCAGGCCTGGTCGAGATCGGCAAGCGGGTCGAGGGCCACTTCGGGTCGCGGCAGGACATCGAGTGGGCGATCGCGCGCACCGGCGAGTTCCCGGAGAACCTGTTCGTGGTGCAGTCGCGGCCCGTGACGGCGACCGCGAAGGCCGGGACGGAAGCCGTGGCGGACCGCGCCGGGGCGAGCGCCATGTCACTGCTGCTCGGCACCTTCGGCGTCAAGCCCAAGACGGACGAGTAGCGTGGCGCTGACCGACGATGACATCCGCGAGATCCTGCGGATCATCGACGAGTCCGGGCTCGACGAGCTGCGCATCGAGTCCGACGGGCTGCTGCTCCACGTGCGACGGGGACCGCCGCCAGCTGACGCCCAGCCCCCTGCGCCGGCCCGGACCGAGAAGGCGGCGCCCGTATCCGAGCCGCCCGCGGCCGACGAACCATCGCCGAACGGCTCCGCGATCGACGCCCCCATGCTCGGCACCTTCTATCGCGCGGAGGGACCGGGACAG
>JBBQMC010000133.1:0-6185 GCA_038328565.1 Candidatus Limnocylindria bacterium | reverse complement strand
AGGCCGCGCGCGCCGCGACGAGGTGAAGATTGTCGTAGTACGCGTTCCGGAGGGCGGCGTCGGTGGGCGGCTTCGCGCGCAGCCGCTCGAGCGCCGCGGTCTCGGCGCCGTTGCGCGCGGCCGTCTCGGTCACGATGCCGGCCTGGAAGATGCGACCGAAGTCGGCGATGCCGAGGAGCAGCACGAGGAGCATCGGCAGGACGAGCGCGAACTCGACGAGCGACTGGCCGCGTTCGGTGCGACCGATGTGAGCTCCCCCGATGCCGCGGCGGCGGCGAGTGTGCGGCAATGTGCTGCCCCTCTGGATCGGCTGACCTTGGGCAGCGGTGCCGCCGATCCTTCGCTGAGATGCCGGGGTATCGAGAATGCGGCACGACCGCTGCCGGGCCGTGCAGCATTCCCGGTACATAAGTACTAACGACTCCCCGGGACCCTCGTTTGGCGAGGCCGGGAGCGGGCAGTGGCCTCCCGGTGTCGAGCGCGGCGCACGTTCGGTACGCTGCGGTGGGGTGGAGAGTAGGAAGGTGACCTTGCGCGCCACCTTTCCGCACCGGAAGACGGCTCGAGGAAGCGGTGACCGACTGCACCGACCGTCGCCTAGACTCCGGCCCATGACCGAACGCGTGCTCGTCATGCCGCGCGCCGCCATTCCCAGCGGGTGCGACTTCACGGGCCTCCGTCGGGGGGACCAGGCCGATCTCGCACGGCTGCGCGACGCGGCGGCCATCCACGGGCGCTACGTCGAGCGGCCGGCCGCCGAGAACGATCCCTCGCTCAAGCAGCTGATCCCGTACGTCGTGCTCCGGGACGCCGATCGGGTGTTCCTGATGGAGCGGACGACCGCCGGCGGCGACGTGCGGCTCCACGCGAAGGCGAGCATCGGCGTCGGCGGGCACCTGAACCCGGTGGACACCGGCGACGATCCGATCGAGGCGGGGCTGCGACGCGAATGGCACGAGGAGCTGGTGGCCGCGTGGGAGCCAGAGTTCACGCTCGCCGGGTTCCTCAACGACGACTCGAACGCGGTGGGTGCCGTCCACCTCGGGATCGTGTTCGTCGTCGAATCAGGTGGGCGCCCCGTCCTGATCCGCGAGGCGGAGAAGCTCAGCGGCCACTTCGTCGGGCTCGAGGAGCTCGCAATGGCCTGGGAGCGGCTCGAAACGTGGTCGCGCCTGGTCGCCGACGAGCTGCTCGGCGTCCGCCCGGTCCCCGTCCAGGGGGGCTGAGCGCTCGTCGGTATACTCGACGGCGTCATGCTGCCTCGGCATCCCGGGCGTCCGAGGACCCGGATCCGGCTCGCGCGACGGGGGATCGCGGTCATCGCGCTCGCGCTCGGGCTCCTTGGCCTTGCGGGCACCACCGCCGCGGACGCCGATCACATCTCCCGCCTGCGGCTGACCGGCACGATCGACCAGGTGAACGCCTCGTTCGTGACGGAGGCGCTGCGGAGCGCCGCGGATGCGGGCGCAGCGGCGGTGATCGTCGAGGTCGACACCCCGGGCGGCGCGCTCGATTCGATGAATGCGATCGTGACCGCCATCCTCAACAGCCCGATCCCGGTGATCACCTACGTCGCGCCCGATGGCGCCCGTGCCGGCTCGGCGGGGACGTTCGTCGTCCTCGCCGGCGACGTGGCCGCCATGGCGCCGTCGACGGAGATCGGTGCGGCCTCGGTCGTCGGCAGCGGGGGAGCGGAGCTGCCCCCGACGGAGGCGGCCAAGGTGACGAACGACGCGGTCGCGAAGATCCGCGCCCTCGCCGAGACGCACGGCCGGAACGCGGCCTGGGCCGAGTCGGCGGTGCGCGACGCGGCAAGCGTGAATGCCTCTGCCGCGATCGCGATGTCGCCGCCGGTCGTCGACCTCGTGGCCGACTCGACGGAGGCGCTGCTGGCGGCCATCGACACCGGTCACCGCACCGATGGCGCGGGCCTGACCCACGACGGCAACCTGCTGCCGCACCTGTCGAGCCTGCCGATCCGCGACGTGCGGATGAACATCGGTCAGCAGGCGCTTCATCTCCTGTCCGACGCGAACATCGTGTTCCTGCTGTTCACGATCGGCTTCTACGGCCTGCTCGCCGAGCTGTTCCATCCGAACTTCTTCTCCGGCACGTTCGGCGCGATGGCGATCATCCTCGCCTTCATCGGCTCGAACAGCCTGCCGCTCAACGTCGGCGGCCTGCTCCTCATCCTGCTGGGGATCGGCCTCTTCGTGCTCGAGCTCAACGTGACGAGCTACGGCCTGTTGACGATCGGCGGCATCGTGTGCTTCGTGCTCGGTGCCTTCGCGCTCTACACGCGCGTCGAGCCGACCGAGTCGATCCAGGTCGGCGTCTCGCCGATCCTCGTGGCGGCGGGCGTCATCGTGTCGCTCGTCTATTTCTCCGTCCTGGTTCGCGCGCTGCTCCAGATGCGCGCGGCGAAGACCGGCATCGATCCGATGGCGCGCCTCATGGGCGCGCTGGGCACAGCCCAGACCCTCATCGCCCCGACCGGGATCGCCTATGCTGGCGGCGAATCGTGGTCCGCACGCGTGCCCCGCGGCGAGATCGCCGCCGGGACCCCGCTCCGCGTCGTCGGCGTGAAGGGGCTGGAGCTCATCGTGGAACCCGCTGATGGCCCCGAGCACGGGGAGGAGAACCGTCAATGAACTTCGACAATCCCACCGGCCTGATCATCCTGGTCGTGGGGCTCGCCCTGCTCCTGTGGATCCTGACGAGCATCGTCCACATCGTCCGCGAGTATGAGCGGCTGGTCGTGTTCTTCTTCGGCCGCCTCCAGGGCGCGCGCGGGCCGGGCATCGTGCTCCTCATCCCGTTCGTCCAGCAGGCGGTGAAGGTTGACCTCCGCGAGCGCTTCCTCGAGGTGCCGCAGCAGACCTGCATCACGAAGGACAACGCCCCGATCAGCATCGACTTCCTCGTATACAGCAAGGTCTTCCAGCCCGATGTCACCGTCACCGCGGTGACCGATTTCACCGGCGCTTCCCAGGCGCTGGCGGCAACGACGCTGCGCGCCGTCATCGGTGATATCCCGCTCGACGACGTCCTCGCCAAGCGCGAGGAGATCAACCACACCCTGCGCGCCAAGCTCGACGAGGTGACCGAGCGTTGGGGCGTGAAGATCACGAGCGTCGAGATCCGCGAGATCGTGCCGCCGCGTGACATCCAGGAGGCGATGAACCGCCAGATGAGCGCCGAGCGGAACCGCCGCGCGAACATCACCGAGTCGGAGGGCACGCGGCAGGCGACGATCAACGTCGCGGAGGGCGACAAGCAGTCGAACATCCTGCGCGCCGAGGGCGAGCGGCAGTCGCAGATCCTGCGTGCCGAGGGCTACGCGAACGCCCTCCAGACCATCTTCGGGGCGGCACAGGGGATCGACGACAAGACGATGTCGCTCCAGTACCTCGACGCGCTGAAGGCGCTCGCGGCCGGGGACAGCACGAAGTGGATCCTGCCGATGGAGCTCGCGGAGCTCACGCGCCCGATCAGCGACGTCATGCGTCGTCGAAGCGCGGCCCGGGCGGAGGACGCGTCCGGGGCATGACCTCCGGCGCCTCACGCGGCCTCCTCGCCTGGGCAGGGCGGATCGTCGGCGCGGTGACGGCCGGCTATCTCGGCTACGTGGGGCTGGTCGGGTCGAAGCGGCTCGTGCGCCCGGCCACGCGGCCATTCGAGCCGCCCATGGAGGGCTGGCCCACTTCGCCCGCCGACCTGAACCTCCCCTGGGAGGACGTTCGCTTCACGACCGATGACGGCGTCACGCTCTCCGGCTGGCTCATCCCCGCTGAGCGCGAGACCAGGGCGGCGGTGATCGTGATGCACGGCTTCACCGGCCACCGGCTCGGCGAGCTGGCGGCCTACGTGCCATGGCTTCGTCGTCGCTACCACGTGCTCCAGTTCGATTTTCGCGGGCACGGGGTGAGCGGCCCGAGCGCCATCACGCTCGGCACCCTCGAGCGACGCGACGTGGCGGCCGCCGTCCGCTTCCTCGAGGGCCGTGGCCTCGGCCCGATCGCGCTCATGGGCCTCTCGATGGGGGCTGCGGTCGCGATCGTCGCCGCGCCCGAGCTTCCCGTGGCGGCCGTGGTCGCCGACGCGGCCTTCGCCGACCTGCATCACCCGATCGGGAACCGGATGCGCGCCGCGGGCTACCCGCTGAGCGAGCTCGGGTCCCGGATCATCGTTGCCGCGTCCGCGTTGCGCGCACGCGCGCGGCTCATCTCGCCCATCGACCGTGTCGCGCGCATCGCGCCGCGGGGCCTGCTCCTCATCGCGCCGCGCGGCGACGCGCTCATCAGCTGGCGCCAGTCGCAGCGCCTCTACGAGGCGGCGGCCGAGCCGAAGGAGCTGTGGGTGGTCGACGGCGCGGAGCACGCGACGGCGCGCTGGACCGCGGGCGCTGCCTACGAGGAGCGCGTGCTCGCGTTTCTCGAGCGCCATCTCGACGCGGCACCGAAGGTGCAGTCATCGGCACCGGGGGCATCGGTCCAGCCCGCGCAGAGGCGGGCCGTATAATCCCGCAGGTTCACCCTAGGCATCGACTACCCGCGGAGCGTGCATGGCTGCCAACAAGGTGCTCGTCGTCGATGACGACCTGAACATCCAGCGCGTCCTCGTCTTCACCCTCAAGCAGGAGGGGTACGAGGTGCTCGTCGCGTCCGATGGCGCGACCGGCCTGGAGATGGCGCGCGCGGAGTCGCCCGATCTCATCCTGATGGACGTCGCAATGCCGAAGCTCGACGGCTACGCGGCCACTCAGCAGATCCGGGCGGGCGAGCAGGACGGGCACCGGGTACCGATCATCATGCTCACCTCCGAGGCCGAGGTCGAGCAGCGGGTGCGCGGCCTGCGGGCGGGCGCCGACGACGACATCGTCAAGCCATTCCATCCGCTCGAGCTGATGGCGAAGATCAAGGCTCTCCTCGCGCGGAACGGCGGCGGCCAGAAGAAGGCGGGCGAGCAGTCGACGCTGGGGCAGCTCGGCGTCTTCTACGGAGCGAAGGGCGGCGTGGGGACGACGACGATCGCGATCAACACCGCCATCTCCCTTGCTCGCGAGCTGAAGCGGCGAACCGCGCTCATCGACGCCAACCTCCAGTTCGGCGACCTGCGCGTCTTCATGGATCTCGCCCTCGACACCGCCTCGATCGTCAACGCCGTGAACGAGCCGGATCTGGATGCCGACCTGCTGCGCAAGCTGATGGTCCACCACCACTCCGGCGTTGACCTGCTCCTCGCGCCACCCTCGCCGGAGGCGGCAGACCTCGTGATGGAGCGCCAGCGCCACGACCCGTCGTCCCTCAGCCACGTCCTCAGCCTTGCGCGCCGGATGTACGACTACACCCTGCTCGACATGGTGAAGACGCTCGACGATTTCAACCTCCAGCTGTTCGACGAGGCCGATGTCATCTTCGTGGTCATGACCGCCGACCTGTCGTGCCTCAAGAACGTGCGCCTCGTGCTCGAGACGATGGATTCGCTCGGCTACGAGCGGAGCAAGGTCCAGCTCGTCCTCAACCGATCGAATGCGTACACCGGCATCAACGTCAACAACGCGGAATCCGCGCTCGGGCGCAAGATCGACTACCAGATCATCAACGAGTACCGCGGCGCCATCAGCGCCCTGAACTCCGGCGAGCCGATCATGTCGTCGCGGCCGGACGCGCCGCTCGCCCGCTCGATCACCGATTTCGCGCGCGCGATCGACCTCGAGCTCGCCGCGGAGGCGGTCGCCGCCCGCGCCTGACGGACTGCCCGCGGCCGATAAGGGGTCGCTAAGCGTCGAATAACCCGGGTTCCGTAGCCTCGCTCCTGCCGGTCGCCGCCGACGTATGGAGGCGAGCAGGTGCGCGACCGGCATTTCGTCCCGCACCGCCTCCGATTCGGAGGCTGAACGTTGCTCGCGCGTGTCACCAGCGCCACCGTGCTCGGCGTCGATGCGCTCGGCGTGGCCGTCGAGGTGGACGTCGCGTTCGGCCTCCCCGGGCTCACGATCGTCGGGCTCGCCGGCAATGCCGTGCTCGAGGCGCGCGATCGGGTGCGGAGCGCGATTCGCAACAGCGGCTTCGAGGTCCCCGCGCGGCGCATCACGGTGAACCTCGCCCCGGCCGACCTGCCGAAGCACGGCACCGGCTACGACCTCGCGATCGCGATCGGGATCCTCGCCGCGTCGGGCCAGC
>JBBQMC010000132.1:0-6289 GCA_038328565.1 Candidatus Limnocylindria bacterium | reverse complement strand
GAGGAGGCGAAGCAGGTTCACGATCGCGATCGATCCGACCGCGGCCAGTGCCGCACCCACGATCCCCATCGGCGGGATGAGGATCCAGTTGAGGCCGATCGCGAGCGCGACCGAGAGCGCCGAGTTGACGAGCTTCACCCGGGTGTGGCCGGTCATGTCGAGGATCGCGCCGGAGGTCCCGGTCGCCGCGTTGATTAGGTTGCCCCAGGCGAGGATGACGAGCGCGCTCACCCCCGTCTCGAACCCCTTGCCGAAGATTGCGAGCAGGGCGGCGGGGAAGGCCAGCACGAGGAAGAAGAGCGGCAGGTTGAGCGAGAACGTCCACTTCGAGGTCGTGCGGTACATCCGCTCGAGCCCGGACCGATCGTGGCGGTCCGCCATCTCGGCGAAGATCGGCATCGACGAGGCCACGACGGAGGCGTGGAACATCGAGCCCACCATCGTCACCTGGTTCGCGATCGCGAATACCCCGACCTGCGATGCAGTGCCGAGGGCGCCGAGGAACAGCGTCTGCAGGTTTCCGCCGAACGTCGAGACGATGTTCGAGAAGTACACCGGCGCCGAGTGATTCGCCAGCAGGCGCGGCTCGCGATGCGCGGCAACGCCGCGGACCGCGGGTGCCCGACGCAGGACCATCGCCGCCATCACGGCGGTCGCCACGAGGGCCGCGAGCGCGGATGCCGCCACCGCCCAGCCGGCGGTGAGGCCGACCAGCAGGAGGGCGACGAGCATGACCGCACGCACGGTGGGCTGCACGAACTGCTCCGCGATGACCGCATCGCCGATCCGGCCCAGGCCCATCAGCGCGCCCTCGAGCTGCCTCGTCGCCACCGTGCCGGGAACGAGCAGCGCCGCGATCTGGATGAGGGGCATCAGCCGATCGTCGTGCATGATGCCCACCGCGATCGGCCCGGCGAGCAGGAAGAGGCCGAAGCCGACGACCACGCTGAGCAGGAACGGCAGCCCGATGCCGACCTCGAGGCTGCCGCGCAGGCGCGACGCATCGCGTCGCCCGGCGTAGACCGCCACGTAGCGGATGAGCGCGGAGTCGAGGCCGAGAGACGGTAAGCTGGCGACGACCGTCGCCGTCGTCAGCGCGAGGTTGTAGAGCCCGTAGCCGTCCGCGTTAAGGGTGTGCGCGAGGAGCAGCGCGAGCGCGAGCCTCGCGCCCCACGCGAAGACCCGCCCAAGGAAGGCGATCCCGCCGCCCTTCGCCGCAACGAGGATCTCCCCGTCGGCGCGCGCCTCAGGCTGGACGTCCGACATTGGCCGTCGTGAACGCCTCGGTCCGTCCGGTCGGCGTCGTCTCGGCCCCTTGCAGTGCCCTGCGGGCGCGTTCGAGCAGCTCCTGTTCGCTCACCGCGTCGCCGCGGTACTCCACGACCCCCGCCGCGGGATTCGCGCGCATCGGCTCGCGATGCTCGGTGATGCCGAGGACGGCGCTCGCGATCCGTGCCCGCAGCGCCTCGATCATGCGGACCGCATCCGCCTCGGCGGTATCGGGGAGCAGGAGCGCGAACGTCATGTCGTCGAGCCGCGCCGCGGTGTCCTCCATGCGAAGGTGCGTGTCGAAGAGGATCGAGACGCGCACGAGCGCCTCCGCGCGACCATGAGGCGACACATTGTCCAGCGACTCCCGGTGGTTGACGTTGATCATCGCCACCGCCAGTGGCGTCCCCACGCGGCGCGCCCGGCTCATCTCCTGGCGCAGCCGGAACAGGAAGAAGGGATAGCTGTAGGACCACGTCTCCGGGTCCACGATGTCCATCCGCGGCCGCATGCGCGGGGTCGGCGAGAGGAGATGGAGCACGACCGCCACCCCGAGCGCCAGGACGAGCCCGGCCGCCACGCCGACCGCCATGTTGAGCGGCACGTTCGGGGCCACCGGCCTGTCGGAGGTCGTCGCCGGATCGATCGTCAGCAGCTCGAACGCCTTCGTCAGGTTGCCGACGTAATCGGTCAGCGCATTCGCGACCGCTGTCGCGTATTTCGTGGTCAGGCCGCTGTCGGTGCTTCGTACGTCGATCTCGATGACCTGGCTGCCCGGCACGAGCCGGGCGTCGAGGCTGAGGTTCGCATTCGTGCGCTGAACGGCGGTGAGGTCGAGCGAGTTCGTCGCGTTCAGGCGGATGGTCGCGCTCGAGGCGATCTCGGCGTACGTCTGGGCGATCTCGCTCTGCCGCGCGAGCAGGCTCAGCGACTGGATGAGGTTCGTCTCGGTGGTGGTGAGGTTCGTCGCCGGCGCGACGAGGAGGGTCGTGGAGCTCTCGTACACCTTCGGCTGGCTCAAGGTGAGCACGGCCGTCGACCCGACGGTGATCAGGAAGATCGGGATGATCACCCACCATCGGCGCAGCAGGATGCGGAGCAGGGACCGCAGCTCCATGGGTTACCTCACGTGTGGTGGGCGTATCGTAATCGACCGATTCGGGGGCCGCATATGGGCCTGCCTCCCCCGACGAACGGTGCCGGAACCGTCGCTCGCGAGGTCCCTACTCGGCGGTGCCGGAGGCCGGGAACGGGATCACCGTCGACGGCGGGATGATCGGGATGGCCATCGCCGCGTCCGGGTTCAGGGTGACCGGGCGCGAGCCGTCGCGTGCGGAGCGTTCCGCCGCCTCGAGGATCCGGACCGTGCGCAGGCCGAGCGCGGCATCGCCGACCGGCATGCTGCCACCGCCGATGGCGCCGATGATCTCGTCCACCTCGACCGCCAGGGCCTCCCGGTCATCGAGGCGCGGCGCGCGCACCTCGCCAGACCGATACGAGACCAGCTGGCTGTAGATCTGCTCCGGATCGTCCCACGGCGAGATCGTCACGCCGCGGTCATAGACGAGCAGCTTCTCCGACGGCTGCATGTCGTCGTAGACGAGCATCTGCCGCGAGCCGCCGACGATCGTGCGCCGGATCTTCGCGGGCGCCAGCCAGTTGACGTGCACGTGGGCAAGGACGTTCGGCCCGTAGCGCATCGTCAGGTACGCGATGTTCGCGTGCCGGCTGCCGGCGTGGGCAGCCGTGATGGCGGACACCTCGTTCGGCAGGACGCCGCCGAGGACGTAGTCGATGATGCTGATGTCGTGCGGGCCGAGGTCCCAGATGACGTTGACGTCGGACTGGAAGACGCCCAGGTTGATCCGCACGCTGTCGAGATAGAAGACGTCGCCGAGGTCGCCGGCGGCGACCATCTCGCGCATCAGGCGCACCGCGCCGGTGTAGACGAACGTGTGGTCCACCGCCAGCAGGACGCCCGCCCGCTCGGCGAGCGCGATGAGCTCCTCGGCATGGTCGCTGCGGGTCGTCATCGGCTTCATGAGCAGGACGTGCTTGCCTGCCGCGATCGCCGCCTTCGCGAGCTCGTAGTGCGAGCCCGCGGGGGTGGCGACGACGACGATGTCGACCTGCGGATCGTCGATGAGAACCATGGGATCGGACACGACCGTCGACACGCCGTACCAGCGCGCCACCTTCGTCGCCCGGTCGACCTGCATGTCGCACACGGCGACGACCGATGCGCCGTCATGGCGCGCGAAGTTGCGAATCAAGTTCGGGCCCCAGTAGCCGCAACCGATGACCCCGACGCCGACCGGCCTCATGATGCTCCCCCTCGTGCGATGAACATGGTCCACGGGGTCTTCAGGGCGATCACCAGGTCGCGCCGGAAGGTCCACTCGCGGGCATAGGCGATATCGAGTCGAATCATGTCGACGTAGCTGAGCCGGTTGCGGCCGGACACCTGCCAGAGGCCGGTGATGCCCGGCCGCACGCTCAGGCGCTCGTGCTGCCACGGCTCGTAGCGCTCGACCTCGTAGGCGAGCGGCGGCCGAGGGCCGACGAGCGACATCTCGCCGCTCAGGACGTTGAACAGCTGCGGCAGCTCGTCGAGCGACGTCCGCCGCAGGAAACGGCCGACGGCGGTGACGCGCGCGTCGCCGCTGAGCTTGAAGGCTCCGTCGTACGAGGCGATCGCGGTCGACTCGATCCCCGCCACGATCATGTTCGTGACGAATCGGCGGTGCGCGTCCTCGCTCGCGCCGTGATGCATGCTCCGGAACTTGTGCATCGTGAAGGGCCGGCCGCCGACGCCGACGCGCTGCTGGCGGAAGAGCATGGGCCCGGGCGAGGTGGCCTTGATGGCCACCGCGATGACGAGCCACGCGGGCGAGGTGACGAGCAGGATGGCGGCGCTGACGATGACGTCGAACGCGCGCTTGCGGCGCGACGTGAGGGCGCCGGACGGCCGCTCCACTACACCGGAATCCACCTCCGCGGGAGCCACGAGCGGTAGGGCGGCCCGTGGCCGCCGGAGGGTTACCATCGAACTGTCCTGTCTCCCCTCAAGGGCGAGGGCAACACGCCCCTTCGTGATTCGCCACCGGTCCCGATAAGGGACTGATAAGCGATGGATAAGTACAACGTGATCCTGAGGCACCGATAGTCCCAACGCAAGGCCGCACAGAGGTACTGTGTTGCGTAGCTGCAACGAACCTCCGGCCCATTCCGGGAAGTCACATCAGCAGACCGGAGGGGACCGCACCAGAGCGGTCCGGAGCGCCCTCGATCAGGCGGCGAGCGGTGCCCCGTCGACGTCCTCGGCGTAGAGGCCGAGGTGCCCGAGGACGGTGGCGCCGAGGTCCTCGAGGGTCGGGCCGTTGTCCGCGACCGACGGCGCGCCGATGACGAAGCCGAGGTCGTGCTGGTGCGTGCCTTCGACGTGCTCGGCCGCGCTTTCGACGCTGGACCGGGCGGAGCCGGTGATCCCCCAGCCCTGGGCCGGGACGGCGACCAGGTGCGGTGCCACCCGCGCGTGCGGACCGTGGTAGAGGTCGCGACGTCGGAGTACGGCGCGCAACGGCGCGGAGCCGTCGCGTGCCCGCAGCGCGAGCAGCTTCGACTCGATCTCGTCCATCAGCGGCATGACCGATCCGCCGCCGAGCCGCCCTTCGGCGAACATGCGTGCCGCGTGGAAGTAGATGCGGCCACCCTCCATGGAGAAGGCAACGCTCTCGTCGCCCAGCGCGCCGCCATCGGTCCGCGTCTGGTAGCCGGCCTCGCCCAGCCAGGCGTCGAGGTTGAAGAGGCGCTCCGTGGGTGCCACGCCGTGGGCGGAGATGACGAGGAGCTGCGCCCCCGGCTGGGCATCCCGCAGCTCGGCGACGAAGCCGTCGATCGCGGCGAGCATCGTGTCGGCCGCCGCGCGCGCCACACCGTCGCCGGCCGCCGCGCGGCGTCGCCAGCCATGGCCCCAGCGATCGAGCTCGGTGAAGGCAAGCGTCGCGAGCGACCAGCGCTCATTGGCGAGCAGCGCACGCATGACGTCGATCCGGCGCGCGACCGAGTCGGCCAGCTGCGCCGCGAACTCGTCCGGCGAGGCCGCTGCGAGCCGAACGTCAACGTCACTCCGGTAGCCGGCGGCTCGCAGGTCGTCGACGAGCGACGCCGGGTACGCCAGTCGCGCGGGGTTGGCAACGACGTAGCCGGCGACGAGGGAGCCGGACATGCGGCGCGCCGGATACGTGCCCGGCAGGCCGACCACGACCGAGGCGAGGCCATCGGTGGCGGCGCGTTCCCAGAGGGTGGGCATCCGCACGTGGTCGGCGGTGGAGAGCCGGATTCGCAGCTCGCGGCCGGGCTGAGTGAGGCCGAAGATGCCGTGGCGGCCGGGATTCGAGGCGGTGGCGAACGTCATCCAATCCGCCTGCGGGCTCGCCGGCGGGAGGGTCGCCACGGGCTGCAGCCCCGTCGTCCCGGCCATGGCGGCGAGCGTCGGAACCGTCCCCGCCGCGATCGCCTCGCGGACGAGATCGATCCCGAGCCCGTCGAGGGCGACGACGATCGAGCGCCGTCGTCGTCGTCGCATCAGGTTCACCCGGCCTGCTGCGTGTAGCCGAGCTCCTCCAGCTTCGCGAGCACCTTCTGGGCGCTCTCGTCGGGCGTCTCCGAGCCGTCGGAGTGGCAGACGACCTCCGGGTTCAGCGGCGCCTCGTACGGATCGTCGACGCCGGTGAAGTTCTTGATCTCGCCGGCCATGGCCTTCCGATAGAGGCCCTTGATGTCGCGGTCGGCGAGCACCTCGAGCGGCGCCTCGACATAGACCTCCACGAAGCGGCCCACGTTGGCGCGCACCTGGTCGCGGATGTCGCGGTACGGACTGATCGCGGCGGCGATCGCCACCACATCGTTGCGGCTCAGGACTTCGCACACCCATCCGATGCGGAGGATGTTCGTGTCGCGATCCTCCTTGCTGAAGCCGAGGCCCTTCGACAGGTGGGTGCGGACGACGTCGCCGTCC
>JBBQMC010000131.1:0-6320 GCA_038328565.1 Candidatus Limnocylindria bacterium | reverse complement strand
GCCCATCCGGGTCGCGGAAGAAGGCGCGCGTCTCCGCGCCGCTCATCACCGGCGGGGCCAGGAATGTCGCACCCCGGCGCACGAGCTCAGCGTGTGTGGCGGTGCAGTCCTCGACACGGATCGTGAACAGGTGGTCGAGGTGATCCGGATCGGCCGGCGACGCCAGCGTGATGGTCGGCTTGTCCGGCGTCGGGCCGCCGCCGGTCACGAGGAGCAGCCATGCGCCGCCGAACTGGAGCACGACGGAGGTGCCGCCGTACTCGCGGTAGAGCTGCGCGCCGAGGACATCGGTGTACCAGTCGCGCGAGCGCGCGATGTCGCTCACGACGAGGATGTGGGTGAGGGCGGTGTTGCCCGTGGGGAAATCGCTCATCGACTTGGTGGACTGGGTCAGCGCCACAGCGTGACAATCACGGAGATGAGGAGCAGCTTGATCAGCCAGTCGCCGGCGTGGATCTCGGCCAGGCGGATCGGCACGTGATCCCAGATGACCGACCCGCTCAGGAGCACCACCGGGAAGGCCAGCCAGAGCAGAACGCCGAGCTGGAGCGCTCGGTCGAGCTGGGTGATGCCCAGGAGCTGGACGAGGCCCGCCACGACGGCGGCCAGGACGGCGGTGCGAATGATCTCGACGGCCATCTTCCACGGTGGCGGCCGCCCCTCGTCAGCGACGCTCCACCCCAGGAGGTCGGCCCGCTGCCGAGCGAGGACGAGGTAGTAGACCGTGCTCAGCACGAACGCGATCACGGCCGCCGCGACGATGGCCAGCCAGTTCAGCTCCGGCATCTCGGACCTCCCACGCGGGTGCGACACTCGCTCGCTGCTGCATCGGTGTAGCTGTTCCGTCCGAGTGTGGCCGATTCCGGCCCCGGCGGGCATGGGCATTCGTCGCTGGCCGATGAATTGCGGCTGTGACGGTGGTCGTACACCTGGACGCACGGAAAGGGATGTGCCGGTATGCGAAGGCTGGTGGTGAATGAGTTCCTGACGCTCGACGGCGTCATGCAGGGCCCAGGCTCGCCGGACGAGGACCGGGACGGCGGATTCGAGCACGGTGGCTGGCAGGCCCCGTACTTCGACGAGGCCGTGCTCGCGAACGCCCAGAAGGGGATGGCCGAGACCGACGCCTACCTGTTCGGCCGCCGCACATACCAGATCATGGCCGCCCACTGGCCAACGGCTCCCGCCGACGATCCGTTCGGCGCGCATCTCAACGCGACGCGCAAGTACGTCGCCTCGCGAACGCTCCATCAATTGGAATGGGAGAACGCGGAGCTCCTCGACGGCGAAGTCGCGGCAACGGTCGCCGACCTGAAGGCGCAGGATGGGGGAGCCATCTGCGTGCTGGGCAGCGGCGAGCTCGTGCAGACCCTGATCGCCCACGACCTCATCGACGAGTTCAGCCTCGTCGTCTGCCCGCTCGTCCTCGGGTCGGGCAAGCGCCTCTTCCGCGGCGACGACCTCCGTCATTTCGAGCTCGCCGAGAGCGCATCGACGCCGAAAGGCAACATCCTCGCAACGTACCGGCCCTCGGCCGCCTCGGCCGAAGCCGCATCACCGGAAAAGGAGCAGCAGTGAACTTCAACAGCATCCTCATCGGGTCGGAGGACCCGCAGCGCCTCGTGGACTACTACACGAAGCTCTTCGGCGAGCCCGGCTTCTCCGATGGCGGCTACACCGGCTGGCAGCTGGGCCCTGGCTGGGTGACCATTGGGCCGCACTCCGAGGTGCACGGCAAGAACACCGAGCCGGGCCGCCTCCTGTGGAACATCGAGAGCGCCGACGTGCGAGCCGATTTCTCGCGCATGCGCGACGCGGGCGCGATCGTCGTCGCCGAGCCCTACACCATGGAGGGCGCTCCCGCCGAGTCGTTCATCGCGACCCTCGCCGATCCGGATGGCAACTACTTCCAGCTCATGACGCCGATGGAGATGTAGCGCCTCGCGGCCGCTGGAGACTCCGACGCAGGATCCACTCCGTCGCGCTTCCCGCCGACTATGCTCAACCCCATGGCGCAGCCGCCGCTGAACTTCGAGTCCATCGACCCGACCCTCCCTCCGAGCGGGACGGGGTGCGTCGAGTGCCTCGCAACCGAGGATGGCTGGTGGTTCCACCTCCGGCGCTGTGCGCACTGCGGCCACATCGGCTGCTGCGACTCGTCGCCCTCGCAGCACGCCAGCCACCACGCCGCCGACCACCAGCATCCGATCGTGCGGAGCTTCGAGCCGGACGAGGTCTGGTTCTACGACTACACGACCGACGACTACGCCGAGGGCCTCGAGCTGGCTCCACCGGACGCCCATCCGCCTGACCAGCCCGTCCCCGGGCCGGCCGGACGCGTGCCGCCCGATTGGGAGGACCGCCTGCACTGACCCACGGAGGACAGAGGACCATGGACTCGCCCGCGCCCTACGCCGCCCGCCTGAGCATCGACTATCCCGATCGGCTCGATCGGCTCACCACCCTGCTGCGCCTCTTCTGGATCATCCCGATCTTCATCATCCTCAGCCTGCTCAGCGCCACCGGCAACGGGAGCGTCGTTATGGAGAGCGGCTCGAGGGTGGCGAGCACCGGTGGCGGGATCACGGGCGGGTTGTGGCTCGCGACGATGCTCATGATCGTCTTCCGTCAGCGCTACCCGCGGTGGTGGTTCGACTTCGCCCGCGAGCTGACCCGGTTCACGACGCGTGTCATCTCGTACCTCGCCCTGCTGACGGACGCGTACCCGTCGACCACCGATGAGCAGTCGGTGCACCTCGAGATCGACTACCCGGACGTCGAGAAGGACCTGAACCGCTGGCTGCCGCTCGTGAAGTGGCTGCTCGCGATTCCCCACTTCGTGGTGCTGATCTTCCTGTGGGTCGCCGCGGCGGTGGCGGTCTTCATCGCCTGGATCATGATTCTGCTCACCGGTCGCTATCCGCGGCCGTTCTTCGACTTCGTCGAGGGCGTCGGGCGCTGGACGCTGCGCGTGGGTGCCTACGCCTTCATGCTCGTCACCGACCGGTACCCGCCGTTCAGCCTGCGGTAGGGGAGCCTCCGCTCGCGGCGCGGCTCGGGACCTCCTGGAGCAGCCACGTGTTGCCGTCGGGATCGGCGAAGGTGGCGTATGACCCGTAGTCGCCGTGCTTCGGGTCGACCCCCGGCCCCTGCCCCTCCGGCCCGTAATGGTAGATATCGGTCACGGCGATCCCACGCGCCAGCAGGTCGGCATGCGCCGCCTCGATGTCGCTCACGACGAGATAGGTGGACCGATACGCGCCGGGCGTCGCCTGGTCCATCCCGGTGCCCATCAGGATCGAGGCCTCCGAGCCCGGCGGCGTGAGCTGCACGATCCGCATCCCCGGCGCAGGCTCGACGTCCACATCCACGTTCCATCCGGCCTGCCCGTAGAACGCTTTTGCGCGGTCGACATCGGCAACGGGAAGGGTGATCGCTTCGATCCGGTATGTCACGGGTTCCATCGGCACCTCAGCCCTTGTCGATGACGCAGAACCGGTTTCCCTCCGGGTCCGCGAGGATGATGAAGTCCGCGTCCGGCGGGCGGCGGGGCCAGTCAACCTCGGTCGCTCCCAGCGCCACCAGTCGTCGCACCTCGGCCGCCTGGTCCTCGGCGTAGAGGTCCAGGTGGATCTTCGGCGGGATCTGCAGCTTCGCCGGCCATCGGTCGAGCGAGAGGTTCGGCCCGATGCCGCTTCGCGGCCGCAGGAGGGCGAAGCTCTCGTCGGCATCATCGCGTGGCACGTAGTCCAGCGCGGCCGTCCAGAACGCCTGCTCCCGCGCGACGTCGTCGACGCGGATGACGACGGCACCGATGCTGATCATGGAGTCACCTTCTCGCCGTGCTCGCGACCCGTTGCCTCGGCGTAGGCCCAGAGGTCGAACTCCGGAGGCTTGTGGCCGAGACTCGTGAGCGCGGTGCACACCTGGCTGCGGTGATCCGTCCCGTGATGGACGACCTGGGCGAGCCGAACGCCCACCGGCGTGTGCACGACCCACTCCCCGTCGCGCGCCACGATCTCGCGATCCGGGTCGCCCTCGCGATGGAGGACCTCGGCCCAGGCCGCGCCGTTGGCGGTGATCGCCGCGCGCAGCTCGTCGAGGCCCATCCGGGCCGCGTCGTCATCGGTGAGCCCTGGCCGATCGGTGAAGCGGGAGAGGTACCAGCTGTCGGACTGGACGAGGTGCTGGAGCGTCTCGAGGATCGGCCCATACGTACCGGGCGCCGGGGTGGCGAGCTGGTCCGCAGTCAACCCCGCGCAGACATCGATGAGCTGCTCCGTGGCCCAGACGTGGTGGGCGAACGCGTCGCCGAGGATCGAGGTCATGACACGTCACCCGCGTGCCGCGTCGCGATGTCGCCGAGGATGGGTGCGGCAGCCATGCGGGCAGCCCTCTCTAAATCGGTCCTGACCATGATGCCCCGCCGTGCATGACACGCGACGGCAGGATCTGGCGGCGTATTGTGACCCCGATGAGCATCCGCCCCTTCTTCGATATGTGGCCCCAGTACAACCGCCGCCTCCGGGACGTCGTCGCGACCATGACGGATGAGCAGCTCGCCCTCCGTCCGGCGCCGGAGGGCTGGCCGATCTGGGCGACCGTTGGCCATACCGCAGGCACGCGCGTCTACTGGCTGTGCGACCAGCTCGGCGAGCGCGGCGCCGAGACGACGCCGTTCGCGAACGCCGGCGGAATCGGCTGGGAGGACGACCCGGAACACCCCCGCTCGGCCGATGAGCTGGTCGGCGCCCTGGACTCGACCTTCGCGCTGATCGAGCACGCGCTCGACCGATGGACCCCGGAGATGCTCGTCGACGAGTTCCGCCGCGGCACAGGTGCCCAGCAGCAGGTCCACACGCGTGGCTCCGTCGTGCAGCGCATGTTCAGCCACGAGGCGTATCACTGCGGCGAGCTCTCGCAGACCCTCGGGATCGCGGGCCTGCCGCAGATCGATCTGTGGGCGTCCGAAAACTGACCCTCACTCCGCCCAGCGGAGGACGCGAAGCGCGCGGAGGGTGATCCAGCGGCTCGGCTCGCCCGTACGCTCCGCCGGGTCGAGGGGAGGCTCGGATTCGTGGACGACCTCGAGCGGCCACCGACCGTCGCCGTCACGTTTCGACGCCACGATCGCGAGCGCTTCGGCTGCCCTGTCATCGGGCCTCGCGCCGGCCGCCCGCAGGTGGTCGAGGCAACGCAGGATGTCGTAATGCCAGCCGCTCGGGAACCCGAGCGCGGTGAATGCGGGGTCCGCCACCTCTCCGGTGGACGCGCGACGGAACAGGCGCCGGGCGAGGAGGTACTCATGTCCGCGCCGGATCGCCTCTACCACCGCGGGCTGGTTTGCAGCAGTTCGCGCGTGCTCAGCGAGCCCTTCGAGGACATTGATCGTCGTGCCGAAGGATCCGCGCCGCGACCCGTTCTCCTGCTCGCAGTTCCAGCCACCGTCCGCCATCTGCTCGCCGACGAGGCGGTCGACGACCACCTGCACGTCCTCGCCGAACAAGGCGCCCACGGCGACCACGCGACCGTTGATGCACGGCTCGACCTCGCCCGCGAACAGCGGCCGGCCGCTCCACGCGTCGCCCGGCCCGCCTTGCCAGACCACGGTGGCTCGGACTCGCTCGAGCGCGATATGCGCTTCCGCGCTTGCCGGATCGAGACCCATCGCGCGCAGCCAGAGCAGCGCACGCAGCGTTCCCCAGTCCGGTCCGTCCTCGCCGCTCTCCCAGGCGCCCTCGGGCGTCTGCCGGGCCAGGATCTGCGCTCCCAAACCGATGCGCGCCACGTCGGCCCGCGCAGCCGCGACGCGCTCGGCTGGCGCATCGGTCAGGTCGGCAAGCGCCTGCCAGCGAATCGACGGGTCGCCGTCGAGCAGCCAGTCGATGGTGGTCATGCCGCCGCGGTCGTGCGGCCAGCGCCCTCCGCCCATCGGAGCACGCGAAGCGCCCGGAGGGTGATCCAGCGGCTCGGCTCGCCCGGCGCATCGCCGAGGTCGACGATCCGCGCATCGTCGTATTGGTGGTCGAGCGGCCAGCGGCCGAAGGCGTCGCGCTTCGTCTCCAGGATGCCGAGGGCCTCCGCCATCCGCTCGTCGGGCGCGGGGCGGGCTCGGCGGAAATAGTCGAGGACGCGGGCCAGGTCGTAGAACCACGCGTTCGGGAAGCCGATGTAGAGCCATCGCCGCTGCGGGATCTCGTCGTCGGACAGCCGGTGCAGGAGCCGCCGCTGGAGCAGGTACTCCTCGCCGCGCTCGCGCGCTCCGGCGACGGCCGCGTCCGGTCCCACCGAGCGCTCGTACTTGCGCAGTCCCTCGAGGA
>JBBQMC010000130.1:0-6376 GCA_038328565.1 Candidatus Limnocylindria bacterium | reverse complement strand
GCCAGCTCGGCCGCGCCCTTGAGCCGGAACTCCGCGTTCGGCAGGAGGAGCTCGCGCGCCTCGCCGAGCGTCGCGCCGTGGCGGATGCAGACGAGCACGTCCTGGAGCCGCTTCCGCTCGCGGGTGGCGTGGTGGACCTCGTTGCTGACGAGGACCGGCAGGCCGGTTGCGTTCGCCAGCTCCACGAGGCGGGCGACGAGCCAGTCGTCGTCCGGGGTGAGGTGGTGGCTGAGCTCGACCAACAGGTCGCCGTCTGGGAGGTGGCGCGCCCAGCGTTCCGCGGCCTCGCGGGCCGCCACCGGATCGCCGGCGAGCAGGTGGCGCGGCACCTCGCCGTTGCGGCAGCCGGTGAGGGCCACGAGGTGGCCGCGCGCGTCGTCGAGCGCGGTCTCGACGAGGGAGCGCTCGAAAACGGGAAACTGCTTCTCGCCGCCGAGGTGGCCGCGCGACGCGAGGCGTGCGAGCGCCGCGTACCCCGTCGCGTCGCGCGCCAGCAGGACGAGGTGGTCGCCGGGGATCGGTCCGCCATGCAGCTCGCCGGGCCAGCCGCGGCTCGCCTTCGCGCCGCGATACGGGTCGTTGAGCTTGCGGCCGCGGCGCGCGAGGCGCAGCTCCGCCTCGTCACGCGGGATCGCCACCTCGAGGCCGATGATCGGGCGCACCGGCCGCAGCCCCGCCTCGCGGGCGGCATCGGTCGTCGTCTCACGTGCCGCCTTCCAGAGCCGCACCGCGCCGTACATGCCCGCGTGGTCGGTGATCGCCAGCGCCGGCAGGTCGAGCTGTGCGGCGATCGCGACCAGCTCCTCGGGATGCGACGCGCCGTCGAGGAAGCTGAAGTTGCTGTGGGCGTGGAGCTCGGCGTAGGGAAGGTCGGGCATGGCCATCGGACGACCGATGATAGAACAGATGTTCTAGTCTGCCCATACCTGACGGCACCTGTCAGCTACACCAGATATCCTCGGACCATGGGAGACACGATCCGCATCCAGGCGGCGGCTGGAGACACGAACGCATACCTCGCACCGGCGCGCTCGTCGCCCGAGGCGCCCGTCCTCCTGCTCCACCCGTGGTGGGGCCTGAACCGGACGATCCGGGCCCTCGCCGACCGCCTCGCCGGCGACGGCTTCACCGTGATGGCGCCGGACCTTTTCGCCGGCACGGTGCTCACCACGCCGGATGAGGCCGAGGCGTTCGTCAAGGCGATCGGTACGGGCGCCGTGACCGGCGCGAGCATCAGGAGCGCCTCCCAGGCGGCGCTCGAGCAGCTCATCGCCAGCCCGGAGGCGGATGGCGACCGCGTCGCGATCATCGGCATGAGCTTCGGGGCCATGGAGGGTACGCAGCTCATCGACGGCCGGTCCGACATCGCGGCGCTCGTCTGCTTCTACAGCGGCATCTTCGAAGCGCCCGGCGGGATCCCGTACCTTGGCCACTTCGCCGAGCACGACGAGTTCGACGACTCCGCCCAGGTGCCGGCGTTCGAGAAGACGCTGCCCGCGGGCAGCGCGGCGTACGTCTACCCCGGCACGAAGCACTGGTTCCTGGAGGCCAATCGTCCCGAGTACGACGCCGATGCCGCCGAGCTCGCGTACGGGCGCACGGTTGCCTTCCTGCGCGAGCACCTCGGCTCGGCTCATGGGTGAGACGCTCCGCCTCCCGGCGGCGGCCGGCGACACCGATACCTACCTCGCCCCCGCACGCCCGGCGCCCGGGGCGCCCGTCCTCCTGCTCCACGCGTGGTGGGGCCTGAACGAGGCGATGCGCGATCTCGCCGACCGCCTCGCGGGCGACGGCTTCACGGTCATGGCACCGGACCTGTTCGACGGGGTCGTCTCGACGACGATCGAGGAGGCAGAGGCATTCACGACGTCGATCGAGCAGGAGGGGGGACGCCAGGGCGGGCTCAACCCCGACCGCCTCATGGGGCGTGTCGCCGCCACGCTCGATCATCTCCTGGCCCACGCCGACGTGCGTGGCGACCGGGCGGCGATCATGGCCCTGAGCTTCGGCGGCTGGTACGGGAGCCACGTCGCCGCCGATCGGTCAGATGTCGCCGCCTTCGTCTCGATCTACAGCGACGTCTACGAGGCACCCGGCGAGGCCGCGTACATCGGTCATTTCGCGGAGAACGACCAGTTCGTCGACGCGACCCCGCTGGCCGGCATGCGGGAGTCGCTTCCCGATGGCAGCGCGGTCTATGTCCATCCCGGAACCAGGCACTGGTTCATGGAGCCGGACCGGCCCGAATACGACGCCAAGGCCGCCGAGCTCGCCTATGCGCGGACTGTCGCGTTCCTGCGCGACAGGCTCGAGTAGCCCGATCCAGGCGGGTCGCGCCACCTCGCCGAACCCGTGAGACGCTGCATCATGGCGTGATGCAGATCCCGACCCTTGAGACTGAGCGCCTCGTCCTGCGCCCATTCGTGGAGACGGACGCGGCCGCCCTCTACGAGATCAGCCGGGACCCGGAGGTGATGCGGTTCATCGGCGACCGCACGATTCCGTCGATGGAGGACTGCTGGCGCGGGGTGGCCGGTTGGCTCGGCCACTGGCGACTCCGCGGCTACGGTCCGTTGGCGGTGGTGGAGCGCGAGAGCGGGCGGTTCATCGGCCGCGTGAGCCTGTGGTACCCGTACGGCTGGCCCGCGCCGGAGCTCGGCTACCTGCTCGGCCGCGAATGGTGGGGACGCGGACACGCCACCGAGGCCGCCAGCGCTGCCCTCAGCTGCGCATTCGAGCATCTCGCCGAGCCCGATGCCTGGGTCAGCCTCATCGACCCGGCCAACACGGCCTCCATCCGGGTGGTGACGAAGCTCGGAGAGACGCCGCGCGGCACGACCGAGCTGCGGGGGCACCAGCTCCTCGTCTACGGCATCGACCGCGCGACGTGGGCCGCGCGACGCCGCGAGCCGGCGAGCTAGCGGGCGAGCGCTTCGAGCAGCGGCAGGTGCTCGGTCAGCCCAGCCGGCGAGATGGGGATGATCGCCACGTGGTCCGCGCCGGCGTCGACCAGGGCGGCGATCCGCGCGCGAATCGCGTCGGCGTCGCCCCAGGCCACCATCGCGTCGACGAGGCGATCGCTGGCCGGCTTCTCCCAGTCGGCGGCGTCGAAGGCCTGGAGCTCCCAGCTTGCCTGGTAGGTGGGCGTTCTCAGGTAGGGGGCCAGGTAAGCACGCGCGGCCGAGCGTGCCGCGTCGGGATTGGTCTCGAGGACGGCTGGGCAGGTGACCGCGAGGACCGGTTGCGAGCCATCGGCGCGGGCGGCGTCGAGCGTCGCGCGCATCGCCGCCACTCGATCCGTCGTCACGAGGTACGGGAACGCGCCGTCGGCGTCGGTTGCAGCGAGGGTGAGCATCCGGTCACGCAGGGCCGCAATGACGACCGGCGGTTCATCGGTCACCGACGGGCCCTTCCACGGTGCCGCGCGGTACGCGGCGAGGAATTCGCGCATCGCGGTCACCGGACGGCCGAACTCGTGGCCGCGGAGCTTCGTGACGAGGTGCGGGTGCGAGACGCCGAGGCCGAGCATGAAGCGGTTCTGCGTCGCCTCCGCGAGCGTCAGCGCCGCCATGCGGGTCGCCTGCGCATCGTGGCCGTAGATGCCCACGATGCTCGTGCCGAGGACGAGGGACGAGGTCTCCCCGGCGAGCAGGCCGAGCAGGCTGAACGGGTGGCGGCCCACGGTCTCGGGCACCCACAGCGTCCCGAAGCCGAGATCCTCGACGCGCCGTCCATACGCCCGCAGGTCGTCGATCGCGAGGGAGTCGAGGTGGCCCCAGACGCCGGTCTGGCCGAGGTCGATCATCGACCGATGCTAGCCGAAGCGGTAGCGGAGGAAGAGCTCGTCAGCGTGGCGCAGCACACTTACCAGGCGGCCGGGACGCGTCGCATCGCCATCCCGCGCGCCGCCCGGCACGGGGGCGATCATCGGCAGGGCATCGCTCCCGAGGAGGTTGGCGCCGAGCGTCCAGCACACCTCGTCGAGGCAGTCGGCGGCGAGAAAGGCGGCGTTCATCCGCGGCCCTCCCTCGAGCAGGACCGACCGGACGCCGCGGTCGGCGAGCGCGGCCAGCACCCAGGCCGGATCTGGTTGCTCGGTCGGGGCGCGGAGCAGCTCGACCCCGGGGATCGGCGCCTGCGGGTTCGTGGATCCGGTGACGAACAGCCGGTCCTCGTCGCGCGCGTGCCAGTCATCCGGGTCGATCGGCGTGGCGCCGGCGATGACCACGGTCAGCGGCTGTGCCGCGCGTCCGGCGGCCACGCGCCGAGCTGCGAGTTCGGGCGGGATGCGAAGCCACACGCCGCCCGCGCGCACGGTGCCCGCGCCGGTCGCGACCGCGTCGTGGGCGGCGCGGTAGAGCCGCATGAGCCGACGGTCGACGCGGCTGCCGAGACCCTCTGCCGTGCCGTTGACCTGGGCGCGACCGTCGATGGTCGTCACCATGTTGATGGAGACCGACGGGCGACTGCTGACCTCTGGCGGCTCGTAGGTCGCGAGGAGATCGTCGAGGGCTAGGTCGGTCGCCGGCTCGGGCCACAGGCGATCGACGAGAAACGGTTCGGCCATCGGCCGCGATGGTACGCGGGTGGTCAGCGCTCCTGCGGCTGGTACGGCTCGAGGTCGTCCACGGCATCGGGCGCCAGGTCGACCTCGACGCGCGAACCGGTCAGGGTGCGGACCGCATCGGCCGGGATGACGCGGTCAGGGCCACGCCGCACTGCGAGTGCGATGCCATGGAAGATGCCCTCTGCCTCGGTGCCGAGCATGGCCGCCACGGTGCCGAGCCGCGTCCCGTCGCGGCCCACCACCTCGGTTCCCGGCTCGACGTAGCTCCACGCGACCGGATCGTCGGGACCGGGCATGTCGAGCTCCGGCACCTCGATCGGGGCGCCGGTGTCGTCGGCCGTGTCGCCGGGAGGCAGCGGATCCAGCTGGGGGTCGATGCCGCCCTTCATGCCCGGGTCGTCGATGGCTCCCGGCTGCCGGTCGAAGTCATTCATGCGGAGGAGTGTCGCACGCCCTGTGCCAGCGGGCGTCAGTCGAAGATGCGCTCGAGGTGCCAGGTGCCGCGGACCTCGTCCCAGAAGACGACGCACAGCAGGCCCGAGCGGGTGACGACCTTGAAGTAGGCACGCGACACCGGCTCGCGCCACCAGTCGTCGTCGACCCGCCACCGATTGCAGATTCCCACCTCCCCGTGGTCGGTGCCGTCCATCCGCAGCCGGAGCGGCACCCCGGTCGCATCGGCATCGACCTGGACGAGCGGGTGGTCCGCGAAGAGGCGCGTCATGGACCGATGTCGACGAGCCGCGCCCGCTCCTCGGGCCGCGCCGCATGCGGGCGGACGAGCTCGGCCCGCCAGAGGCGGTCCTCCCCGAAGCGCGCCGCCAGGCGCTCGAGCGACCAGCGCAGCTCCTCCCACTTGCCGGCCTGCGGCTCGAAGGCGGGCAGCTGGCGGCCCCGCGGGTCGGCGAGACGATCGAGGGTGAGGGCCATGGCCGTGATGCGTGGCTCGTCGTCGGTGGCCGGGCGCGTCCGCGCCAGGGCCTCCAGGCGACCGATGAGGAGGCGCGCGATCCAGTCAGGCTCCCGCGCCGGCTCCGGAAAGGCGAGCTCGACGCGCAGCGCGGGCGCATCCTCGAGCCGCACCGTCAGCACGGCCCGGCCGGGCGCCAGGTTGCGTTGCGTGAGCGTCGCGCACAGCTCGGCTGAGGCGGCGCGCAGGACGAGCGCGATGGCCCCGACGCTCTCGAGCGGCGTATCGAAGGCGCGCGCGGCGGTCAGCCGCTCGGGGCGGCGGCGCGGGGCGATCGGCCGCGGGTCGAGCCCGCGCGCGAGCTGCTGGAGCCGCTCCCCGACCGATCCGAACTGGGCGCCCACCGCAGCACGCGGCAGGTCGGCGAGCTGGCCCATCGACGTCAGCCCGAACAGCGCCAGCCGGTCACGCGTGGCGCGGTCGGCGGGGAGCAGGGCGACCGGCAGGCCACGCAGCACCTGGCGTCCCTCGCCACCCGGCGAGAGCACGTGGAGCGCGGCCGGCGCCCCGATGCGCTCGGGACGCGCCAGCCGAGCGGCGAGCGACGCCAGCCAGCGGTTGTCGCCGATCCCGCAGCGGACGGTGAGCGGCGCCACACCCCGGGCGAGCTGGACGGCCCGCGCCGCGATCCGCCGTTCCGGGCCGACGAGCGCCTCGAGGCCGGTCACGTCGACGAGCGCCACCCCCACGGCCACCGCCTCCACCCGCGGTGAGAGGTCGTCGAGGGCGTCGAGCATCGGCTCGAACGGCGTCGCGTCCGCCTCCGGGACGCGGAGGTCGGGCCAGGCGAGGGCGAGGATGCGGGCCATCGCGCCGTCACGCGCTCAGCGCAACGAGGT
>JBBQMC010000129.1:0-6454 GCA_038328565.1 Candidatus Limnocylindria bacterium | reverse complement strand
GCGTGCTTGTGGAGGATCGGCTTGCCGTCGTACATGGCACGCAGTTCGCGCCGCACCGCGGTGGAGCCGGTGCGCGGCAGCTCGACAAAGAGATATCGGTGCTGGTGGCTGATGATCATCGCGCTCGGACGGTGGGTCGAGTGGGCTGGGAAGGAGAGGGACCATAGCACGCTCGGCGCTCCGTCATGCCGGATGGTAAGGTCCGGTCCCGCGCCGGGCTCCACGAGCTCGGTACGCGCGCCCACAGACCGCAGACGAGCCATGGATGGGGACTGATTCCGAACTCACGGTGTTGGAGGTCGTCGCCAACCTCGACATCGGCGGCGCCCAGGAGGTCGTTCGCACCCTCGCGCGCTTCCTGCCCGAGTACGGCTGTCGCCCCGTGGTGGTGACGCTGCGCGATGGGCAGCTGCGCGGACCCATCGAGGAGCTCGGCGTGCCCGTGGAGGTGCTCGCCGGACGTCGGCATTCGCTCGTCGCCTCGCCGCGTGCGATCCCGGAGCTGGCACGCCTGCATCGCGAGCTGGCGCGGCTCGCGCATCGGCATCGGGCGGCGGTCGTCCAGACCCACCTGCTGCGCACGCTCGACTTCGTCGTCGTCCCATTGCGCTGGCGGACCGATGTGCGCGACGTGTTCTGGACCGTCCATAACGCGCGCCTCGACCTGCGCGCGGACCAGCTTCCGGAGCGGACCTGGCTGCTCGGTGCCAAGGTGCATGCCCACCGCCTCCTGTACCGTGTCGGCGGACGGGCGGCGAGCGGGTTCATCGCGGTGTCCGAGGACGCGGCCGGCGCGGTCCGGCGCCAGATCCACCCGCCAGAGGATCGGCTCTTCACGATCCCGAACGGCGTCGACACCGAGCGCTACGCCAAGCCGGTCGATGCCGTCGAGGTGCGGTCGCGGATGGGCATTCCGTCGGATGGGCCGCTCGTCACCGTCGTCGCCAAGCTCATGGAGCAGAAGGGCCACCGCGTCCTGCTCGACGCCCTGCCGCGGGTGCTCGCGCGACATCCCGACCTCCAGGTCGCCCTCGCCGGCGAGGGGCCACTGCGCGACGAGATCGCCGCGCGCGCGGCCACGCTCGGCGCGATGGTGCACATGGTCGGCAATCGGCCGGACGTGGCCGACCTGCTCGCCGCCAGCGACCTCTTCGTGCTGCCGTCGCTGTGGGAGGGCCTGCCGATGGCGCTCCTCGAGGCGATGGCGAGCGGCCTGCCGGTGATCGCGACCGCGGTCTCGGGGAGCCGTGACGTCGTCGTCCCGGGCGAGAGCGGCCTGCTCGTGGCGGCGGGGGATGGCGGTGAGCTGGCGGCGGCGATGGACGCGCTCTTGGCCGACCGCGACCGTGCCCGCCGGCTCGGTGCGGCAGCGCGACGGCGGGTCGAGGAGCAGTTCAGCGCGCGAACGCAGGCGAGGCGTCACGCGGCGCTCTTCCACCACGACCCGGCGCTCGCCGGCAGGCAGGTCGCATGACGCCGGTCGCATCAGCCGACACCGCCGCCGGGTCTGCCCGATGCGCCTGACGTACCTGATAGGCCGCTATCCGGTGCTCACCGAGACGTTCATCGACCGCGAGATCCTCCAGCTCATCGAGCGTGGCGTCGATCTCCAGCTCGTCTCGATCCGGCAGCCGGATGCCGAGCTCTCCCCACGGCAGCGCGAGCTGCGGCAACGGGTCACGTACCTCATGCCCGTCTCCGCCGTCCGGCTGGCGATCGCGCACCTCACCGCCCTCGTCGGGCGGCCGCGGACCTACCTCGGCACCCTCGCGTGGCTGCTCACGCGGCACCATCCCAAGGGCACGCGACGACGGACCGTGCTGCACTTCGCGACCGGCGTGTACGCGGCCTGGATGCTCCGCAAGCGACGCGGCGTCCATATCCACGCCCACTTCGCCGACCGCGCCGCCACCGTCGCGCTCGTCGCGAGCCGCTTCCTGGACACGACCTACAGCGTCACTGCCCACGCACGGGAGATCTACGTGGCGCCGGTCCTCCTGCGCGAGCGGCTCGGCCACGCCGCGTTCACCGCGACCTGCACCGAGTACAACCGCCGCCACCTCGCGACCGTCGTCGACCCGGAGATCGCCGGCTCGATCCTGCGCCTCTATCACGGCCTCGACCTGAGCACGTTCGCGACCTCCGGCGGGCCTGGGCGCGGATCGGACCCGCCCATGCTCCTGTCGGTGGCGCAGCTCTGGGAGCGGAAGGGACTCGAGGACCTCGTGCGCGCGTGCCGCGTGCTGGCCGATCGCGGGATCGCCACGTCGTGCCGCATCGTTGGCGAGGGGCCACTGCGCGGCCGTCTCGAGCAGCTGATCGCCGAGCTCGAGCTCGGCGACCGCGTCATCCTCACCGGCGCCCTCCGTCACCCCGAGGTCGTGGCCCTGCTTGGACGGGCGCGCGCGTTCGTGCTGCCCTGCGTGGTCGCACCGGACGGGGATCGTGACGGGATCCCGAACGTCATCCTCGAGGCGATGGCCTCCGGGCTGCCGGTCATCTCGACGCCCGTGTCGGGCATCCCCGAGGTCGTGCGCGACGGCGAGACAGGGTTCCTCGTCCCCGAGCACGATCCGGTCGCGGTGGCGGATGCCGCGGCCAGGCTGCTCGCCGATCCGGACCTCGCCACGCGCCTTGGAGCGGCCGGTCGCGCCTTCGTGCGCGAGGAGTTCGACCTCCACCGCAACGTCGAGCGCCTGCTCTCCCGCTTCGCGTCCCTGGGTGGCGCGGGGTGACGGACCCGGGCCGCCTCCCGAGCGCGACGACATTCGTCGTCTGGGCACCGCGCCACCGCGGGACGCGCAGCGCCTGGCTCGCCGCCGAGCTCGGGATCGACCCTCCCCACTACTTCCCGGCGGCCGGGGGACGCGGCCTCCGCGCCGCACCGGGGAAGTACCCCGCCCAGCTCGCCCGGACCATCGGCCACCTCCTGCGCCACCGGCCGCGCGCGATCTTCGCCCAGAGCCCGCCGAGCTTCGCCGCCTGGACGGCAGCGGCATGGTCGCTCGCCACCGGGGCGGCGGTCGTCGTCGACGCCCACAGCGATGCGTTCGAGCGCGGGATCTGGACGCGGCCCGGCTGGATCACGCGCGCCGTCGCCCGCCGCGCAGCGGCCATCCTCGTGACCGACGACCACTGGGCCGCCATCGTCCGGTCCTGGGGCGGTCGGCCGATCCTCGTCCCGAACGTCCCGACCGCACTCGCGCCGGGCACGCCGCCGCCACTCGACGCAGCGCGGCCGAACGTCGCGGTCGTGAACACCTGGGCGCCCGACGAGCCGCTGCGGGCAGTGATCGACGCGGCCGGCCGCCTGCCCGAGGTCGCGTTCCACATCACCGGCCGCAGCGACCGCGTCGCGGAGCTGGGTCGCGCCGCCCTGCCGCCCAATGTCCGGTTCACCGGCTTCCTGGACGAGCCCGCCTACCTCGGACTGCTCGCGGCCGCGGATGCGGTCGTCTGCCTGACCACGCGCGACCACACGATGCAGAACGGCGCCGCCGAGGCGATGAGCCTCGGGACGCCCGTGGTCACCTCCGGCTGGCCGATCCTGCGCAGCTACTTCTCGCGCGGCACGGTCCACGTCGCCCATGACCCGGCGGCGATCGCGGACGGCATCGCGCGGCTCCTCGCGGAGCACGCCGCGTACCGATCTGCGATCCTCGCCCTCCGGGACGAGCATCGCGCACGCTGGACCGATACGAAGCGTGCCATCGTCGATCGGGTCAACGAAACGCTTCGCCGCCCCGCGACTGATCGGGCGGCCGAGGTTCTCGCAGAGGGAGATCTCCACCGGTGACACGGATCAGCATCTTCGGGCTCGGCTACGTCGGCTCAGTGTCGGCAGCGTGCCTCGCGGACCGCGGGGCCACGGTCCTGGGCGTCGACGTCAGCGACCTGAAGGTCGAGATGATCAACGCCGGGCAGAGCCCCATCGTCGAGGAGGGGCTCGCCGACCTCGTGGCGGCGGGCGTGGCCGCCGGCCGCCTCAGCGCGACGAGCGACGTGGCGGCGGCAATCGCGAGCACCGACATGTCGCTCATCTGCGTCGGCACGCCGAGCCAGGGCAACGGCGGCCTCGACCTGACGGCCGTCGAGCGCGTCGCGGAGAGCATCGGCCTGGCGTTGCGCGACAAGCGCGAGCCGCACATCGTCATCGTCCGCAGCACGATGCTGCCCGGCAGCACGGAGCGCCTCGTGATCCCGGCCCTCGAGCGCACGTCCGGCCGGCCGCTGGGCGATGGGCTGGCGGTCTGCTACCACCCCGAGTTCCTGCGCGAGGGGAGCTCGATCCGCGACTTCCGGCAGCCGCCGTTCACGATCATCGGCGGCACGGACACGACCGCCATGGGGGCGGTGGCCGCGCTCTACGACGGGATCGCCGCGCCGGTCGTCACCACCGGCTACCGGGTCGCCGAGATGCTCAAGTACGCGTGCAACGCATACCACGCGCTGAAGATCACGTTCGCCAACGAGATCGGGCGCGTCTGCAAGGAGCAGGGGATCGACAGCCACGAAGTGATGGACATCTTCGCGCTGGACACGAAGCTGAACATCTCCGCCGCCTACCTGCGGCCCGGCTATGCCTTCGGCGGGTCGTGCCTGCCCAAGGACCTGCGGGCGTTGCTCCATCACGCGGGTCGGCATGACGTGGAGGTGCCGCTGCTCGCCTCGCTGCTGCCGAGCAACGATCGGCAGGTCCAGGCCGCGTACGACCTCGTCGTGGCCGGCGGCGAGCGGCGCATCGGGGTGGTCGGGCTCAGCTTCAAGCCGGGTACCGATGACCTGCGCGAGAGCCCGCTCGTCACCCTCGTCGAACGCCTCATCGGCCGCGGGCGCGACGTTCGCGTCCACGATCCCAATGTCGCCATCGCGAAGGTCCACGGCGCGAACCGCGCCTACATCGCGCAGGAGATCCCGCACATCGTCTCGATCATGACCGATTCGCTCGACGACCTCGTCGCCACGAGCGAGGTCATCGTCCTCGGCAATGCATCCCCGGAGGCCATCGAGGCGGCCGCTGCGGCGCGCCCCGGGCAGCGAGTCATCGACCTCGCTCGGGCCCTGCCCGAGGCCGCCGGCGAGGGTCGCTACGAGGGCCTCGCCTGGTGACGAAGGAGGGAGTCGAGTACTAGCGCGCCGACCCGACCATCTCGTCGGGGTCCGCTAGCCCCATCGACCGATACCGCTTGCCGGCACCCCCGGCCTAGCCTTCTGGGGAATCCCCACCGCCCCCGGAGGCCATCGTGGCGTTTTCCCCCCGAGCTTCAAATCGGCGCATCGCGCTCGTCCTTGGGCTGACTGCCGTCTTTGCGGTCGGCGTCCTGCCCTGGAGTCACTGGTTCGCCGCCGGCGGTGCGCCGGACGTACGGCGTCTGGGTGGGACCGACCGCTTCGCGACCGCGGCGAGCATCTCCGCCGACCTCTTCCCGGCTGGCTCGAGGGTCGTCTACGTCGCCTCCGGCGAGACGTTTCCCGATGCCCTGGCCGCCGCCGCCGCCGCGGGCCGCGGCGCCCCCGTCCTGCTGACCGCGGGCAAGAAGCTTCCGCCCGCCACCGCGACCGAGCTGGCGCGGCTCCATCCCCAGCTGATCGTGGCCGTCGGTGGCTTCAGCGCCATCTCCGACTCGGTCCTCGCGGCCATGCGCCCGTACGCGACGACCGGGATCGTCTCCCGCTACGCCGGGATCGACCGCTTCTCCACAGCCGCAGCGGTGAGCCGCGTGCTCTTCCCGAACGGCTCTCCCACCGTCTTCCTCGCCACCGGGCTCGCCTATCCCGACGCGACCGCGGGCGCACCTGCGGCCGCCGGCCAGCCGGGGCCCCTCCTGCTCGTCGGACGTGACTCGGTGCCGCTCGCCACGACGGTCGAGCTCTCTCGACTTCGCCCTTCACGCATCGTGCTCGTCGGCGGGCCGGAGGTCATCAGCGACGCGGTCGCGAAGGTTGCCTCGCACTACGCCGACACCGTGCGGCAGTGGGGTGGCGCGACCCGGATCGACACCTCGGTCACGGTTGCGAACCGCATCTCCACGAAGGGCGGGTGGACGGTCATCGCGAACGAATGGAGCTTCTCCGACGGCATCGTCGGCGCGGCTGCAGCGTCGTTCCTCGGCGGCCCGATCCTGTTCACCGATTCGGCATCCCTGTCTCGGTCGGTCGCCGACGAGCTGAGGCGCAATGCGCCCGGCCACGTGATCGTCATCGGCGGCACCGAAGCCGTCTCGACCACGGTCGTCGACCAGATCACCGAGATCATGCGTGCGAGCGCGTCCACCGAACCGTCGGCGACGCCATCGGCGTCGGACGCGAGCCAGACCGCGACCGCGTCTGCCAGCGACAGCGCCTCGCCCACCGCCTCGCCGAGTCCCACCGCCACCGCCACCGCGGTGCCGGTCACGCCGGCTCCCACCGCCACCCCGGCCCCGACCGCCACCCCGGTCCCGCCACCTCCACC
>JBBQMC010000128.1:0-6532 GCA_038328565.1 Candidatus Limnocylindria bacterium | reverse complement strand
GGATCGAGGAATCCCGCCACGTCGAGGTCCAGGTCATGGTCGACCAGCACGGAAACGGTGTGCACCTCGGGGAACGCGACTGCAGCATCCAGCGCCGCCACCAGAAGATCATCGAAGAAGGGCCGTCCCCGGCGATGGACGACGTCGCCCGCCGCCAGCTCCGCGACCTGGCCATCTCGAGCGTCCTCGCCGCCGGCTACGAGAGCGCCGGCACGCTCGAGTTCCTGCTCGACGGCGACGGCAACTTCTACTTCATCGAGATCAACTGCCGCATCCAGGTCGAGCACCCGGTCACCGAGGCGCTCACCGGCGTCGACCTCATCCGCGAGCAGATCCGCCTGGCCGCCGGCGAGAAGCTGACGCTGCGCCAGGACCAGATCCCGATCCGCGGACATGCGATCGAGTTCCGCATCAACGCGGAGGACGCGGCCGACAACTTCGCGCCGCAGACCGGCGTCATCGACGAGCTCTGGCTGCCCGGCGGTCCGGGGGTCCGGGTCGACACCCATCTCTACCCCGGCTACGAGGTGCCGCCGTTCTATGACAGCCTGCTCGCCAAGCTCATCGTGTGGGGCGACGACCGCCGCCACGCGCTCGACCGGGCGCGGCGGGCGCTCGCCGAGCTCCACATCTCGGGGGTGAAGACGAACGTTCCCTTCCACCGCGGGATCATCGAGAACCAGGCGTTCCTCGATGCCGAGGTGAGCACGAACCTGCTCGACCGCGTCGGGCCGGCGGCCTTCGTGGCCGGCTGAAGGACCGCGCACAGACCGATGGAGACGACCGAAGCGATGACGACCGACGCCGACGTCCCGGCGCTGCCGCTCGAGGCGGCCGACATCATGCAGATCATCCCGCACCGCTACCCGTTCCTGCTCATCGACCGCGTCGTGGAGCTCGAGCCGGGCAAGCGGGCGGTGGCGATCAAGCAGGTGACCGCCAACGAGCCGCAGTTCACCGGCCACTTCCCGGGACGCCCGATCATGCCCGGCGTGCTCATGGTGGAGGCGCTCGCGCAGACGGCCGCGGTCGCTGTCCAGACGCTGCCCCAGTACCGCGGCAAGCTGGGCCTCTTCGCCGGCATCGACGACTGCCGCTTCAAGCGGATGGTGCTGCCCGGCGACACGCTGCGCCTCGAGGTGACGGTCGAGAAGCTACGCGGCATGTTCGGGCGGGTGCGCGCGATGGCATCGGTCGACGGCGAGACGGCGGTCGAGGCCACGCTGTCGATCATCATCCCGCGCGACCAGTCGGTCGGCGGCGGTGGTACCGATGCGTGACGGTGAGCGCCGGGTGGTCGTCACCGGGATGGGGGCGATCACCCCGGTCGGCAACGACGTGCCCGCCTTCTGGGACGGGATCGTGAACGGCCGCAGCGGCATCCGCCGGATCGAAACCTTCGACCCGGCGAAGGTCGACAGCAAGGTGGCGGGCGAGATCCGCGGCTTCAACGCCGAGGCGGTGATGCCGCGCAAGGAGGTGCGGCGCAATGACCGCTACGTCCACTACGGCTGGGCCGCCACCGCCGAGGCGATGCGCGACGCCGGCCTGCCGAACCCGATCGTCGACGACGACCTCGCGGCGCGCAGCGGCGCGATCGTGGGATCGGGCATCGGCGGCATCAACACGATGATCCGCGACGTGCTCGAGGCCGGCGAGTACGGCGTCGAGCGCATCGGCCCATTCCTCGTCACCGCCATGATCGCGAACATGGCAGCGGGCTACGTGGCCATCAACGCGAACCTGCGCGGGCCGAACTACTGCACCGTCAGCGCCTGCGCGAGCAGCAACCACGCCATCGGCGATGCGCTCAACATCATCCGGCGCGGCGATGCCGACGTCATGCTCGCCGGCGCATGCGAGGCGGGGATCGGCGAGATCCCGGTCGCCGCCTTCGCGGCCATGCGCGCCCTGTCCACGAAGTTCAACGAGGCGCCGGAGAAGGCGTCGCGGCCGTTCGACGCCGAGCGAGACGGCTTCGTCATGGGCGACGGCTCGGGGATGCTGGTGCTCGAGGCGCTCGAGCACGCGACGGCGCGCGGCGCGCGCATCCACGCCGAGCTGATCGGCTATGCGGCGACCGACGACGCGTCCCATATCACGCTACCCGCCCCGGGCGGCCGCGGCGCGGCGGAGAGCATGGCGCGCGCGGTCGCGGATGCCGGCCTCGTCCCCGACGACATCGCCTACATCAACGCTCACGGCACGAGCACCGGTCCGAACGACCGCACCGAGACGGCCGCGATCAAGGCCGTCTTCGGCGAGCGCGCCTACCGCATCCCGATCAGCAGCACGAAGTCGATGACCGGGCACCTGCTCGGCGCCGGCGGCGGGATCGAGGCGATCGCCTGCATCCGCGCCATGCAGGAGTCGGTCGTGCCGCCGACGATCAACCAGGAGCACCCCGATCCCGATTGCGACCTCGACTACGTCCCGAACGAGGCGCGGCCGGTCGACGTGCCGATCAGCATCTCGAACAGCTTCGGCTTCGGCGGGCACAACGCGACGCTCGTGTTCCGGCGTTGGGAGGGCGCATGAGCGACGAATCGGGCACCGGTGACCCGATCCTGCGCGCCGTGGACATGCTCGCACCCGCCTTCGAGGCATCCGGTCTCGACGAGCTCGAGGTCGAGTCGGGCGAGATTCTCGTCCGCCTGGCCCGCCCCCGCGCCGCGCTGGCCGCGGCCCCCGCGCAGGCCACCGCTGCCGGTCCGCCGGCCACCACCGCCCCCGGCGAGAAGCTCAGCCCGTACGGCGAGCCGGCGCCCGGCCGCCGGTTCGTGAATGCGCCGCTGACGGGCGTCTGGTACAACGCGCCGTCCCCGGGCGCGCGTCCCTACCTCACCGAGGGCGCCGAGGTATCGGCCGGGCAGGTGGTCGGCCTCATCGAGGCCATGAAGCTGTTCAACGAGATCAAATCTGACGCCACGGGCAAGGTCACCCGCATCCTCGTGGAATCGGGCACGCTGGTGAAGCGCCAGCAGCCGATCCTCGAGGTCGAACCCGGCTGACGAGACGAGCACGCGACCGATGGCATCGGCCGCAGGAGGAACAAGGACGATGACGACGAACGCGCTGATCACCGGCTGGGGGATGTACGCGCCGTCGCGCGTCATGACCAACGAGGAGCTCTCGACGATGGTCGAGACGTCCGACGAATGGATCGTCAGCCGGACCGGGATCCACGAGCGACGGATCGCCGCCCCCGACGAGACGACGACGACGCTCTCCGTCCATGCCGCCCGCGACGCGCTTGCGGTGGCGGGCCTCGATCCGCGCGACCTCGACCTCGTCATCGTCGGCACCTGCTCGCCCGACTATCCGCTGCCGGCCACCGCGGTCCTCGTGGCGACCGAGCTGGGCGCCACGCGCGCCGCCGGCTTCGACCTCCAGGCGGCCTGCTCGGGGTTCCTCTTCGCGCTCGCCACCGGCACGAGCTTCATCCGCGGCGGCATGGCGCACAACGTCCTCGTCATCGGCGTCGAGATCCTGAGCCGCTTCCTCGACTGGACCGATCGCAGCACCTGCGTCCTGTTCGGTGACGGTGCCGGCGCGGTGCTGCTCTCCGCGTCCGAGGCGCCGGGTGGCCTGATGGGGGTCGACCTCTTCAGCGACGGGACAGGCTGCGAGGGAATCATCGTCCGCGCCGGCGGCAGCGCCCATCCCGCGTCGGCGGAGACCGTCGCCGCCAACATGCACACCATCCGCATGGCGGGGAGCGATGTCTACAAGTACGCGACGCGCCAGCTGGCCGACTCCGCCGTCGCGGCGCTCGAGGCGGCGCACCTGACCGTGGACGAGATCGACCAGTTCGTCTTCCACCAGGCCAACCTGCGGATCATCAAGAGCGTGGAGAAGGCGCTCGGCATCCCCGAAGAGAAGGTCTTCGTCAACATCGAGAAGTACGGCAATACCTCCGCCGCCTCGGTGCCGATGGCGCTCGTCGAGGCCGTTGCCGCCGGCCGCATCAAGGAGGGAGACAAGGTCCTCATGGTCGCCTTCGGCGCGGGCTACACCGCGGGCGCGGCGGTCGTCGAGTGGACCGCCGATCCGGCTCGCGCGTTCGTGGCGCCCGGGGCGCAGACCCGCCTTGGGCAGCCGCGGCGCGAGATGGTGCCAGCGTGATGTTCGACCTCGGCGGCAAGTCGGCGCTCGTCACCGGGGCGAGCCGCGGGCTGGGCCGCGCGATCGCGCTCGCCTTCGCAGGGCAGGGTGCCGACGTGGCCGTGAACTACCGCGGCAACGCCGGGGCTGCCGAGGCGGTCGCCGCCGAGATCCGCGACCTGGGGCGCACCGTGGTGCTCGTCCAGGGCGACACCTCGGGCGGCCGCGAGGCCTGTGAGGCGATCGTCGCCGCCGCCGTGGCCGGGCTGGGCAAGATCGACATCCTCGTCAACAACGCCGGCATCACGCGCGACAACCTCCTGATGCGGATGGATGCCGACGAGTGGGACGCGGTGCTGAGCACGAACCTCGGCGGGCCGTTCTGGATGACGCGCGCCATCGCCCGACCGATGGTCAAGGCCCGCGCCGGGCGCATCATCAACATGAGCAGCGCCGCCGGCCGGATGGGCAACGCGGGCCAGGCGAACTACGCGTCGGCGAAGGCCGGGCTCATCGGGCTGACGAAGACGACGGCCCGCGAGCTGGCCAGTCGCGGCATCACCTGCAACGCCCTGGCCCCCGGCCTGATCGACACCGATCTCACCGCCGACCTGCCCGCCGGCGCCACGGAGGCGATCAAGACGCTCACGCCGATGGGCTACGTCGGCGCCGTGGAGGACGTGGCGGCGGCCGCGGTCTACCTCGCTTCGGACGAGGCGCGCTACGTCACCGGCCAGGTGCTCGGCATTGACGGCGGCATGGTCATGGGGAGCTGAGGAGCATCGGTCCGGCAGGCTGCTTGCTTGACTCCTACGATGGGGGACCATCCCAGCCATCGCTCGTTGGCCAACGCCAGAAGGAGACCGAATGATCACCCTGCCTGCGCTGCTGCGCCCGTCCCGCGTCGTGGACGCCCACTGCGATATCCCGTGCGGCATCTACGACCCCGAGCAGGCCCGAATTGAGGCCGAGTCGTGCCTGCGCATCATCGAGAAGCACGATGCGAGCGACGACAAGCTGTTCCGTGCCCGCTGCATCCACGTCAAGGAGGAGCGCGCCGAGCTGGTGAAGCACCACCTCGACGTCCTCTGGCATGACTACTTCAAGCCGGAGCACCTCGAGAAGTATCCCGACCTCCACGAGACGTTCTGGAAGGCCACGAAGCAGGCGAGCAAGGTCAAGCAGTCGATGGACGCCGGGGCCGCCAAGGAGCTCCTGACGATGATCGACACCGTCGACGAGATGTGGAAGGCGACCGGCGGCCCGGAGAAGACTCGCGTCAACGGGCGGCCTTCCTAGACCGATGTCACCGCCGCGCGGCCTTGGCTGGTCCCTCCTCGTGATCGCCGGAGCCGCGGCCGCCGCCGCGTGGCGAAGGCTCGACGTGGTCACCGTGCGCGGCACCTCGATGGCGCCGACGCTGCTCCCCGGGGAGCGCCTCCTCGTCGCGCGCCTGAGCCGCGCACCGCGGGTCGGCGATGTCGTGCTCGCCGCCGATCCGCGCGATCCGCAGCGGGAGCTCGTCAAGCGCGTCGCCCTCGTCCGGGACGGCGAGATCGTGCTGCGCGGCGACAGCCCAGCCGCCTCGACCGATTCGCGCGCCTTCGGCGCGCTGCCGAGTGACCGCATCGAGTGGCGCGTCCTCGCCCGCTACTGGCCCCCGCTCCGGATCGGGCGCGTGACATCCGGCGCGCAGGCGCATCCGCTGCCGCATGACGTTCCCGAGCTCGGCGGCGAGCCCGCCTGCGCGTTCCCCGAGGCGCTCATTGCCGGCGACGGAGGTCCCGACGACTGAGGCCGCTGGCCCGCGACGCTCAGCCGCAGCCGCAGAGGACGGCCATCGCCTCCACGCACGCCGCGCGCTCGCCGGGAAGCATCTCGACGCGCGGGCCTGCCTCGGCGGCAACCAGGTGCTCGAGCCCGCCCTGCGGACGCACCGCGATGCGGGTGCCCGGTCCGTGGTCACGCAGGAAGCCCACGACCGGCCCCAGGCCGGCGTCGCCGAACTCGACCCGGATGGCACCGGTGTCGACGAGCGCGATGTCCGGCGCGCGCAGGAGCGTCGCCTGGTGAAGCCGGGCGGCGTCGTTGTAGAAGAAGGCGATGGCGCCGACGAGGCGTTCATCGAGCGCCGTGGCCAGCTCGCGGTCGCGGGTCAGGCAGTAGACGACCAGCTCGGTCGCCGCGTCGCGCTCGCTCATCGGTGCCGCGAGCGTAGCACGCACCTGGCCGCGCACCGGCGTCGATCACCCGCGGCAGTACAATATCAGGCCCCATGACGAGCACCGTTCCCACGCGAGTCACCGAGCGCGCCCTCCGGTACCTGACGAGTCCGCGCCACCTGGCGCTCGTCTCGCTCCTCGGCCGGGTGTTGTCCGTCGATGCCGTGGGGTTCGTGGAGCGTGCGGCGATCCTCGCGAAGCGCAGC
>JBBQMC010000127.1:0-6577 GCA_038328565.1 Candidatus Limnocylindria bacterium | reverse complement strand
TTGGCGATCGCGTCGAGCCGGGCACCGTCGTCTGCCTGATCGAGGTCATGAAGCTCATGAACCACATCCAGTCAGAGGTGTCGGGCACCGTCACCGAGGTCCTCGCCGACAACGGATCGCTCGTCGAGTTCGGGCAGCCATTGTTCCGGGTCGACGCCGAGACATGAGCATCGACCGGCTGTTCGTCGCGAACCGCGGCGAGATCGCGGTCCGGATCCTGCGCACCTGCAATGAGGTCGGGGTCACCGGCGTGGTCGGCGTGTCGGTCGTCGACCGCGACTCGATGGCCGCCGAGCTCGCCGACCGGGCCGTGGTGCTCGGCCCGGCGCAGGCCTCGGAGAGCTACCTGCGCGTCGGAACCGTCGTACAGGCGGCGCTGGGGACGGGCTGCGACGCGATCCACCCCGGCTACGGGTTCCTCTCGGAGAACCCCGAGCTCGCGGAGGCGGCCGCGGACAACGACCTGTGCTTCGTCGGCCCCCCGGCCGAGGTCATCCGCCTCGCGGGCGACAAGCTGCGCGCGCGCTCGGTGGCGGTGGACGCCGAGCTGCCGGTCGTGCCCGGCCGTGAGGTGCTGACCTTCCAGGAAGCCGAGGCGTTCGTCGCCGAGACCGGCTTCCCGGTGCTTCTCAAGGCGGCCGCCGGCGGGGGCGGGCGCGGGATCAAGCTCGCGGGGGACATGCCCCAGCTTCGCGCTCGCTTCGGCGTCGCCCAGGCCGAGGCCGAGTCGGCCTTCGGGCACCGCCGGCTCTACGTCGAGCGCTTCATCCGCGCGGCGCGGCACGTCGAGGTGCAGATCGCGGCTGACGAGCACGGAACCGTCCTCCACCTCGGCGAGCGCGACTGCTCGACCCAGCGCCGCTACCAGAAGGTCATCGAGGAGGCGCCCGCGCCCGCGCTCGACCCAGCGGTGCGCGACGCGCTGCGCGATGCCGCGGTGGCGTTCGCGCGGGCGATCGGGTACCGCAACCTCGGCACCGTCGAGTTCATCGTCGATGTCGAGACGTCGTCGTTCTACTTCCTCGAGATGAACTGCCGTATCCAGGTCGAGCATCCCGTGACCGAGGCGGTCTGCGGGCTCGACCTCGTGGCGCTGCAGCTGAGGATCGCGGACGGCGAGCCGATCGGGCTCGCCCAGGGCGAGGTCCGGCTGACCGGCCACGCCGTCGAATGCCGGCTCGTCGCCGAGGACCCGGCGAGCAACTTCGCGCCGAGCCCGGGCCGCGTCGAGCGCTTCGACGTCCCGGACCTCGACGGGCTGCGCGTCGACACGCACTGCCGCGCGGGCACGCTGATCCCGCCCTACTACGACGCGCTCATGGCCAAGGTCATCACGCACGCCGCCGACCGCGACGGTGCACTGGCCACCATGCGCGAGACGCTCGACAACATCGTCGTGGAGGGCGTCGAGACGAACCGCGAGCTGCTCGCCCGCCTCGTCGGCGAGGACCGCTTCGTGCGCGCCGACATCACCACCACCTGGCTGGAGGAACTGTTCGCATGAGCCGCACGATCGAGCTCATCGACACCTCGATGCGCGACGGCAACCAGAGCCTGTGGGGCGCGACGGGGCTCACGATGTCCGACGTGCTCGCGATCGCGCCGACGGTGGACGAGGTCGGCTACCACGCGCTCGACTTCACCTCGAGCACGCATCTCGCCGTGACGGTGCGATACCACCGCGAGGATCCGTGGCGAAAGCTGCGCGAGACCGCAGCGGCGATGCCGCGGACGCCGCTCACGTTTCTTACAACGGGGACCCGCTTCATCTCGTGGCGGCCCGCGGCCGACGACGTGCTCGAGCTGGCGTTCCGGACGGTCGTGCGCAACGGCGTGCGGCGCTTCCAGATCATGCATCCGGGCAACGACATGGCCGAGCTCGCCCAGCTCGCGCGGATGGCGCGCCGGGCAGGGGCCGAGGAGGTCGTGCTCGCCCTCACCTACTCGGTCAGCCCGGTCCACGACGACGCCTACTACGCGCGGAAGGTCGCGGCCTGCGCCGAGATCGCCGAAGCGGACCGCTTCTACCTCAAGGACCCGGGCGGCCTCTTGGTGCCCGACCGCGCCGCGGCGATCGTGCAGCAGTTCTGCGCGGCCGCGGGAGAGCGCCCCGTCGAGGTCCACTCGCACTGCACCACGAGCCTCGCGCCGCTCGTCTACCTCGCGGCCGCAGAGGCCGGCGCCGCCGCCCTGCACACCGCGGTCGGGCCGCTGGCGCTGGGCACGTCGCAGCCTTCGGCGGCGATGACGCTGCGCAACCTCGCCGCCGCCGGCTTCCGCCACGACGTGAACACGGATGCGCTGGAGCGAACCGACGCCTACTTCCGCGAGCTCGCGCGCGTGAAGGACCTCCCCCCCGGCGTGATGCCGGAGTATGACGCGGCCTACTACCGCCACCAGCTCCCCGGCGGCATGGCGACGACGGTCCGGCGCCAGCTCACCGAGATGCGCCGTCCGGAGCTGTTCGGCGCCGCGCTGGCGGAGATCGAGACCGTGCGGGCCGACCTCGGCTTCCCGATCATGGTCACCCCGCTGTCGCAGTTCGTCGTCACCCAGGCCGTCATGAACGTCCTGCAGGGCGAGCGCTACGACACGATCCCCGACGAGGTCGTCCGCTTCCTGCTCGGGCAGTTCGGCGAGCCGGAAGGGACGCCTGACCCCGACCTGGTCGACCGCGTGCTGGCGCTGCCGCGGGCGCGCGAGTTGCGCGACGTCGAGCCGATCGCCCTGGAGGGCGCGCGCGAGCGCTTCGGCGCGACGACACCCGACGAGGAGGTGCTCCTGCGCCTCACGATGCCCGGCGAGCAGGTCGAGGCGATGCTCGCGGCACGCTCCGATCCGCCTGCAGCGGCGGCGGTGCGCCCCGGCCGCTCGCCGGTGGTCCGGCTGCTGCAGGAGCTCGACCGCAGGCCGGAGATCTCCTCGCTGCACCTGGAGAAGGACGGCGAGGTCGTGGACTGGCGGAGGGAGCCGGCCGATGCGGCTGGATGACGCGCGCGGGTTCGTGTTCGACCTCGACGGCACGCTCGTGCGGCGCTCGCCGGCGGGAGCCGAGCCGATGCCGGGCGCGCCGGAGGTCCTGGCCGCGCTGCGCGCCTCGGGCCGGCCGTTCGTCGTGTTCACGAATGCGAGCCACGTCGCGCCCGGCGTGATCGCCCGCGAGGCTCGCGCGGGCGGCCTCGAGATCGAAGACGACGAGGTGCTCACCCCGGTCTGCTCGGCGATCGGCCACCTTCGGCGCGAATGCCCCGGCCGGCGCGTGCTCGTCATCGGCACGGAGGCGACGCAGGAGCGTTTCGCGCACGCGGGCATCCCGCTCGCGGCACCGGGGGAGGAGGCGGCGGCGGCCGAGGTGGTGCTCGTCTTCCACGTCGACGTGGCCGACCTGGAGACCTTGGAGGCGGCAGCCCACGCGGTCCTCGGCGGCGCGCAGTTCCTGACCGGCAACTCAGCGGGTGCCTACGCGGGCGCGAACGGGCCGATCCTGAGCCGCGGCGCGATGGTCGGCGCCGCGATCGCCAAGGCGGCCGACCGGGAGCCGATCGTCGTCGGCAAGCCCTCGACCGCGGCCGTGACCGAGTACAGCGAGCGGCTGGGGCTCCCGCCGGGCGATGTCGCCGTGGTGGGCGACGACCTCGGCATGGACATCGCGCTCGGCCGTCTCGGCGGGTCCCGCACCGTCCTCGTGCTCTCCGGGATGGACGGCAGCGGGCATGCGGCGCTGCCGGTCCGACAGCGCCCGGATCTCGTGCTCGACGGCATCGCTGATCTGCTCTCCTTGCTGTGATGCAAACTTGACTTTCGTAATAGATCAGGCTTATTCTCGCGGCGCGTCCACACCGAGGAGGAGAGGGCATGGCTGAAAACGAGTCCAACACCGCGTTCACACGGCGCCGGTTCATCAGGGCGACGAGCACGACGGGCGCGCTGCTGGCGAGCGGCAACGTGCTGGCGGCCTGCGGCGGCGTCAAGAAGAGCGGCGCGAGCAAGAGCGGCGCCTCGACGTTGCGGATCGGGCTCGTAACCCCGCGGACCGGCCCCGCCGCCGGCTTCGGTGAAGTCGACCCCTACATCGTCGGGCTCGTCAAGAAGGCAACGGCGGACGGCATCACCGGCAAGGACGGCAAGAAGTACAAGATCGAGATCATCCAGAAGGACAGCCAGTCCAATCCGCAGCGCGCGGCGCAGGTCGCCAACGAGCTCATCAGCGGCAGCAAGATCGACCTGATGCTGGCCTCCTCGACCCCCGAGGTCGTCAATCCCGTCGCCGATGCGTGCGAGGCGGCCGGCATGCCCTGCCTCTCCACCATCGTGCCGTGGCAGGCCTGGTACTTCGGGCGCGGCGCCAAGCCGGCCGACAAGAAGAAGTTCAAGTTCACCTACCACTTCTCCTTCGGCGTCGAAGACTTCGCCAAGGGCTACTTCAAGTCGTGGGACACGGTCCCGACCAACAAGATCGTCGGGCTGCTGTACCCCAACGACGCCGACGGCACGGCGCTGCGCGCGGCGCTCCCGCCCCTGATGAAGAAGGCGGGCTACAAGGTCATCGACGCCGGCCCGTACAACGACGGGCTCAACGATTTCTCGGCCCAGATCGCCAAGTTCAAGTCGGCCAACTGCGAGGTGTTCAACACCTTCCCGCTGCCTCCCGACTTCGCCACGTTCTGGAAGCAGGCGGCGCAGCAGGGCTTCAAGCCCAAGATCGCGCAGATCGCCAAGACCGGCCTGTTCCCCTCCCAGGTCGAGGCGCTCGGTGACATCGGCGTCGGGCTCGCCGGCACCGCGTTCTGGACCCCCACGTTCCCCTACAGCTCGTCGCTGCTGGGCAAGAGCAGCAAGGAGCTGGCTGACGGCTACGAGGCCACCGGCAAGCAGTGGACGCAGATGGTCGGCTCAACCGTCGCACTGTTCGACGTCGGCATCGGCGCGCTCAAGAACGCCCCGGACCCCAAGGACAAGGCCGGGCTGGCGAACTCGATCCCGAGTCTGAAGGTCGACACGCCGGTCGGCGCCCTGGACTTCAGCCAGGGCCCGGTCGGCAACATCGTGACGACGCCGCTGATCAACTGCCAATGGGTGAAGGGCAGCGGCAAGTACCCGCTGGACCTCGTCGTCGTCGACAACACCGACGACCCCAAGGTGCCGATCGCGCAGAAGCTGCGGCCCTACCCCTCGTTCCAGTAGAAGTCCCGGATCGCCCCCTCCCAGCCGATGGCCCATAGCGAAGGCGAGGACGCGCCGATCCTCGGCGCGTCCGGCGTGGGCAAGCACTTCGGCGCCCTGGTCGTCCTCGACGATGTTGCGTTCAGCGTGGCGGCGGGCGGTGCCGTGGGCATCGTCGGCCCCAACGGGGCCGGCAAGACGACGTTGCTCGACATCCTCGCGGGAGCGCAGCGGCCCAACGGCGGGACGGTGATGTTCAAGGGGGAGGACGTCACCTCGATGGGCGCGGCGGCGCGCTGCCGCCTGGGCATCGGTCGCACGCACCAGGTGCCGCGCCCGTTCGTCGACATGACCGTGTTCGAGAACACCCTCGTGGGGGCGACCGCCGGCGCCGGGTTGAAGGGCGCCGCTGCCCACGCCCGCACCATCGAGGCGCTCGAGCGGACCGGTCTGCTCGCGCAGGGAAACCGGCGGGCGGCGAGCCTCGGCCTGCTCGATCGCAAACGGCTCGAGATGGCGCGCGCGCTGGCCACCGACCCGGTCGTGCTGCTGCTGGACGAGATCGCGGGGGGGCTGACCGACGAGGAGACCCACGCGCTCGTCGAGTCGATCCAGGCACTGCGCGCGGCGGGACTGGCCGTCGTCTGGATCGAGCACGTCGTGCACGCGCTGGTGCGCGTGGCCGAGCGGCTCGTCTGCATGTCGGTCGGGCGCGTGATCGCGGAGGGCGAGCCCGACGCGGTGATGGCGGACCCGGTCGTCATCGACGCCTATCTGGGAAGCGCCGCGTGAGCCTGCTCGAGGTCGACGCGCTCGAGGTCCGCCACGGCCTGCTGCAGGCCGTCCGCGGGGTGTCCCTGACGATGGACGCCGGCGAGACGCTCGCGCTCGTCGGTGCCAACGGCGCGGGCAAGTCGACCTTCCTGCGCGCGATCGCGGGCGCCCAGCCGCGCCCGTCCGCGGGGCACATCGTGTTCGACGGCACCAACATCACGGCCCTACAAGCACACCATCGCGTCCGCCAGGGGATCGCGCTGGTCCCCGAGGGCCGCCATCTGTTCCCCAGCCTCACCGTCGCGGAGAACCTGCTGGTCGCGGCGCGCCCCGGGCCGTGGACAGTCGACGCGGTGCTGGACGCGTTCCCGATGCTCCAGCAGCGGCGTGGCCACGGGGCCGGCACCCTGTCGGGCGGCGAGCGCCAGGCGACGGCGATCGGGCGCGCGCTGATGTCCAACCCGCGGCTGCTCCTGCTCGACGAGGTCTCGCTCGGCCTCGCGCCGGTCGCCGTGGAGGACGTGTATCGCTCGCTGAAGAGCGTGATCGAGAGCGGCACGGCGGTCCTGCTCGTCGAGCAGGACCTCGGTCGGGCGCTCGCGACGGCCGGACGGGTGCTCTGCATGCTGGAGGGGCGGAT
>JBBQMC010000126.1:0-6647 GCA_038328565.1 Candidatus Limnocylindria bacterium | reverse complement strand
AGCGCGAGATGTTCTCCGCGACCTGCGACAACTGCGGCAAAGAGGCCCAGGTGCCGTTCCGCCCGAGCGGCTCCAAGCCGGTCTACTGCGCGGACTGCTTCGCCACCCGGCGCTAGTCCTCCGTCACCCTTCGAGGCCGATAGCATCCGCCATCGGCCTCGTTTCATGTTCGGGAGGTTGGCCTGCTCGGCGTGGGCTCGGCGTTCGAGGCGGGCATTGCCCACGGGTAGCGCTCGCTCGTCGCGGCGATCGCCCGCAACAGGTCGGCACGCGCGGCATCGAGTGCGGCCTGCACGCGGGCGAGGGCGTCGGCATCGGCGCTGTCCGGTCGGGCCGCCTCCGACTTGAGCGCGCCGACGACACGTCGATAGGCCTGGATGCCGTCATTGGCGGCGCGGGTGATCTGGTTCGTCGCCTCACGCAACAGCCGCATGCGCTCGCTCTCCGAGGTCTCGGCGGCGAGGGCACCGTCAAGACGCGCGTTCAGCTCGTCGATATGCAGCGTCGCGCGCTGGACGACGCGCAGGTCGCTCGTACGTCGGCCGAGCCGGCTGGCAGAAAGGGTCACTCAGCTCTCCTGGTGCCGCGATGCGGACGCGGGCGGCGTGGGCCCCCAAGGGTACTCCGATCCGCCAGACGCTGACGTTTGGTGACCCGTCGCAGGCTGTTTCACGCTCAGGCGAGGGAGTGTGCGTGCCGCGCCGCCACCGGCGATGGCCGGTCCGTCTCCGCCGCCGACGCAGCCCGGTACTCGAGGCTCCGGCCGTTCGGGCCCTCGACGATGAGCCGATCCTGCTCGACGTGGGCCGTCGCGCCCGCCCCGAGCGTGTCGAGAACTGCCTGCTCAATCGTGGTGAACGGGCCGGTGCAGCCATCCCTGGCCAGGCGAACGGGTTGGATCGACGCGGACCCGGTCGTAGCGGTGAACGCGACCGCGAAGTCATGGCAGCTCGTCGACCCTCGCAGCGTGCCGTCGTCGCCGAAGCGCAGGGTCGCCTGGTCGCTGCCGGCGGCGCTCATCGCGGTCGCACCGTTCACGATCGATTCGAGACGCCACCGCGTGTCGATAAGCGGACTGTTCGGGATCGGGACGATCGGCACGAATGCCAGGTCGACCCCCGCGCCGCTCAATCGCCGAGGACGAGCACGAGGGCGACGAGCGGCAGGAAGCGGCGATGCACGCCGGCGGGACGCGCGGGACGCGCTTCGGGTTCCCGCTAACCCGGCGAATAGGTGTCACGCAGCCAGGCGATGTGCGACCGATGCTCGGCCTCGTGCTGGAGCAGGTGGTGGAGCACCCACGCCGGCGAGACGTCGTAGCGGGCACGCGAGCGCGGCGCGTGGAGCTCGTCCGGGCTCATCCCCCGCAGCTCGTCGATGAGGAAAGCGCGGATGCGGGCCAGCCGATCGAGATGCGTCGCCAGCGGCTGACCATCGACGCGGGTGAGGCGACCATCGTCATCGCGGTCGCCGAACGGCAGGAGTTCGGCCACCCACGGCGGGATCTCGGCGCGACCCTCGATGTCATCGAGCAGCCAATCGGCCTCGATCAGCGCGATGTGATAGAGCAGGACGCCGATGCTGTTGAGGGGTGCCTCGGGACGCCAGTCGACCATCTCGGGCGTCACCGCCTGGAGCTCGCGCAGGGTGTCGCGCCGCGCGTCCTCCATGGCGGCGAGCCAGCGCCCGACCTCGGGCTCGGGACCGACGGGATCGAGCACGAGCCGCTCCCGTGCGCTCACGCGCCCAGGCTCCGCTCGAGGAACCGGCCGATCGGTTCGCGCTCGTCCGTGCCGAGCTCATGGCCGCGCAGGAAGACGCGGCGCGGCGCTCCGCGCACGGCGAGGCCTTCGAATGGCGTGTAGTCGCTCGTGTGGTGCAGGTCCGCCTGGGTGATCCGGCGCTCGGCGGCGGGATCCCACAGGACGAGGTCGGCATCGCGTCCCACCTCGACGACGCCCTTGGCCGGCAGGCCGAAGAGGCGCGCCGGCGTGGCGGCCAGCACGTCGACCAGCCGTTCCGCGCTCATGCGGCCACTCGCCACCCCCTCCGACCACGCCACCGCGAGGAGCGTCTCGATGCCGGGTCCGCCGTTGCTCACCTCCGGGAAGGGCGGCGCCGGGACGCGCTTCTCCACCGCCAGGCGATCCGGGACGTGATCGGAGGCGACCACGTCGAGGATGCCGTCCCGCAACCCCGCCCACAGGGCGTCGACGTCGGTCCGGCCGCGCAGCGGAGGCGAGATGACGCGCTTGATCGCCTCTGCTTCGTTCGCGTCGTCGTAGAGGTCCCGCGTCAACGTCAGGTAGTGCGGGCAGGTCTCCGCGTACACCGGCTCGTGCCGCGCCTTCGCCTCGGCCACCGCCTCGAGTGCCTCCTCGCAGCTGAGGTGGACGATGTACAGCGGCGCCTCCGCCCGGCGCGCCATCTCGAGTGCCTTGCGCGTGGCGGCGGCCTCCGCCCGCGGGGGACGAGTCAGCATGTGATGGCGGCAACTCGTGTCGCCGCGCGCGACCGCGGCCGCCACGAGCGGATCGATGATCGACGGCTCCTCGCAGTGAACTTGGAGCATGCCGCCGTTGCGGCCCGCGATCCGCATCGCGGCCTCCAGGCGCTCATCGGGGAGCCGGAAGTCATAGACCATGAAGGCCTTGAAGGTTGGCACCCCGGCGGCGATGAGCGCCGGGAGCTCTTCGAGCGCATCGCGCTGCTGGCCGGTCACGACCGCGTTCAGCCCGATGTCGACCCCTGCCTCGCCGGCCGTACGCGCCCGGAACTCGCGCATCCCGGCCAGGAGCGAGGCCGCGCCTTCCTCGCTGATCCCGGTGCCGGGGTTGTTGAAGCTGAGCACCGTCGTCGTGCCGCCGAAGGCGGCGGCCCCGGTGTCGGGCAGGAAAAGTCGCGGCTCGTCGGCCACGGGGGGCCGCAGGTGGGGGTGGACGTCGATGACGCCCGGCAGGACGAGGAGCCCGGAGGCGTCGACGGAGCGCCGCGCCGGACCGAGCCCGGGCCCCACCGCCACGATGCGCCCATCGAGGATCCCGACGTCCGCCAGCTCACGTCCGGACGGCCGCACCACCGTCCCGCCGCGCACGACGGTATCGAGCGCGCTCATCGAACCGCCCGCACGTGGTCGCGCCGGATGTCGCCGATGCGAGCGGCGCCGACGAGCGTCACCGCCCGCCGCAGCTCATCGGTCAGGAGCTCGATGGCACGCGTCACGCCCGCGTCCCCGGCGCAGGCGAGCGCGTACACGAAAGGACGGCCGACGAAGACGGCCGCGGCACCAAGCGCGACAGCGGTGACGACGTCGCTCCCCCGCCGCAGCCCGCCGTCGACGTAGAGCTCGGCCCGTCCGTTCGCCGCCTCCACCGCCTCGGGGAGCATCTCGACGGAGGTCACCGACCCATCCAGCTGGCGCCCGCCATGGTTCGACAGCCACACCGCCCGGGCGCCATGGTCGATGGCGCGCTCGACGTCGCGCGGCGCCAGCACGCCCTTGACCACGAGCGGCAGCGGCGACCAGCCGGCGATCGTGGCCACGTCGGCCCAGCGCAGCTCGGGCTTCGTGTCGATGGCCGCCGGGAACGGTAGCTCGCCGTTGGCATAGTCGGCGGGGAGGTGCGCCTGCACCGCTGCGGGCACCGCGAGCCCGTTGCGCATGTCCCGCTCGCGGTAGCCGGCCACCGGCAGGTCGACGGTCAGGACGATCGCGCCGTAGCCCGCCGCCGCGGCGCGCTCGACGAGCTCGCGTGCATACCCCATGTCGTGGTCGACATAGAGCTGGAACCACCGCGGGCCGTCGCCGGCGGCGGACCCGGCAGCCGCCACCTCCTCGAGTGATCGAGTCGACGCGCTGCTGAGCACGTGGAGGACGCCGGCGCGCGCTGCTGCACATGCCGTCCCGAGCTCGCCGTCGGGATGGGCCATGCCCTGGAGCGCCGTGGGGGCCATGCCGAACGGCAGCGATGCGTGCGTGCCGAGCAGGGTGACGCCGAGGTCCGGATCGCGGGCGCCGGTCAGGACGCGCGGAACGAGCCGCCAGGCGCGCCACGCGGCGAGGTTGTCGGCGAGCGTGCGCTCGTCCCCCGCGCCGGCCGCGTAGTAGCCGTATGCCTCCGGGGCGAGACGGTCCCGCGCCAGCGCCTCGAAGTCGGCGAGGTTGAACATCGCCTCGAGGCTCGCGGGCGTCGCCGGGACGGCGAACCCATATGGCCCGGGTCGGGATCGGCTGCGTGGACTCACGCGCGCCTCGTCCGCCGCGCCGCTAGCGATCGACGCCGGGCGGCTCTTCGGCCCCGACGGGATGCCCGCTGCCTTCGGAGATCTCGATCTCCTGCGCGCCGGCCCACAGCACGCGGCGCCCCATCTCGGCGAGCTGCTCGGCCCCGCTGGTGAGGGTCGCGAAATGGTTCCCGGCCAGCGGGCCGACCCTCGAGCTGAACGAACACGCGCCATACGGGAAGAGGATCTCGCATTCGCTGATCTCGCCGGTGTAGATCAGGAGCTGGCCGGGTGCCGGGTGCGCGGTGTGGTTCTCGAACCCGACCGCCGGCCGCCTGTCGCCGAACGGAATCCACGTCGACTCGCCGCTCCACCGGCAGTGGATGAGGCGCTCGCGGAGCGGCAGCCACGCTCGCAGCGCCGCGCGGGTCCGCGGCGCGGCATCTTCCCACCGCGCAGTGAACGCGAGGTCCCCCACCCGAATCGTCAGCTCGTCCATGCGGGCGCAGGATACGCCGCGGGCCGACGCCGGCAACGCGGTCGAGCGCGTCAGCGCGGGGTCGTCTCGTCCGGCACGAATGCGGCGCCATGCCCCGGGACGATCTGGTCGGCGATCGCCAGGACGCGCGCTCGGGACGCTGCCAGGAGCGCCGGGTCGGGCGCGTACGGATCGTCGACCGGGCCGCTTGCCGCCCACCACAGGTGGGTGAGGACGACGACCCCATCCTGCGTCCCGACGACGGTCGAGATGTCCTCCGACGAGTGACCCGGCGTGCGGATGAGGCGGATTGCCGGTGACAGCTCGGCGCCCTCGGCGTCGCGATCGGTCCAGTCGTCGCCCCGGTAGATCGCCCAGTGGTCGTGCACCCGCGCCGTCGGGAAGAGGCCGGCATTCAACGTGTGGTCGGGGTGGTGATGGCTGAGGATAACGTCGGTCACAGCCTCGGCACGGACGCCGAGCGCAGCGAGTGGCTCGAGGATGTCCGCCTGGCGGCGCGCCATGCCGGGATCGACGACGACGACCACCGGGCCATCGCGCAGGAGCGTGCAGGTGCTCACCACGCCGGGGTCGACCGATCCCTCGAGCAGGACGTCGACGCGGGCGGTGCGTCCGATCGGTTGGTCAGGCATGGGCCGCAGAGCCTACACGGTGAACCGGATGGCACCGCACGAGGGTCGCGCGAGCCCGCGCCATGGGGCATCATGCGCGGGGCGAAGAGGAGCGACATGCGATGGCCGAGCTGCGACCCACGATCAGCACCCACGTCCTGGACACCGCGCGGGGCATCCCCGCGCACGGCGTCGCGGTGGCCATCTTCCGCCTCGACAGCGATGGCGGCTCCGAGCTCATCAATGAGCTGGAGACCGATGCGCAGGGCCGGATCACGGACCTCCTCGATGGCGACGAGCTGCTTCCCGGCGACTACCAGATCCTCTTCGACGTCGCCTCCTACCGCGGCGAGGACTCGTTCTTCCAGGGCTGCGCGGTCGGGCTGCGGATCGACGACGCCGAGCGCGGTTATCACGTACCGCTCCTGCTCGCCCCGTTCGGCCTGACGACCTACCTCGGCAGCTGACCGATCGGGTGACCATCTCCGCGCCACCGATGCGCATCCGCGACCTCCTGCCCGAGGACCGCGAGTGGGCGGATCGGCTCATCGCCCGCCACCAGGGAACGCGAATGACGGCGCGCCTCGGCGTGGTCCTCGACCCGCTCGCGCTGCCGGGGCTCGTCGCCGAGCTCGACGGGTCGCGCATCGGGCTCGCCACCGTCCACGAGACGCCCGAGCGCGGGCTCGAGGTGCTGACGCTCCATGCCGAGCCGAGCGGCGCGGGCGCGGGGACGCAGCTCCTCCAGACGGCGCGCCAGGTGGCGGCGGCGAGCGGCCATTCGCGGCTGTGGCTCGTCACCACGAACGACAACCTGGCGGCGCTCCACTTCTACCTGCGACGCGGGCTGCATGTGGCACGGGTGCATGCCGGGGCTGTCGACGTTGACCGGGCCATGAAGCCCGAGATCCCCTACACGAATGCGGAGAACGGGCTCCCGATCCGTGACCTCGTCGAGCTGGAGATCGCGGTCGGTGATGTCGACGCTCCCCTGCCGCATGTCGCGTTCCCGGAGATCGGCGACCTCGACCGGCTGCCGCCGGAGTCGTTCGCGCACGAGCTGGCGCCGTTGTTCGAGGGCGGGCCGCGCTTCCTCCGCCGGCTGGCGGACGCGCGCCCCTTCGGGGCCGATGGCGACCTCCTCGCCGCGGCGGCGCGGCTCGCGCGCGAGCTCTCCACCGAGGAGGCTGTCGAGCTCGTGAACGCCCACCCGCGGATCGGCGCCACGCCGGCATCGGTCTCGGAGCTCAGCCACGCGGAGCAGGGGTACGCGGACGACGACCCCGCCGCCGACGCGGAGGCCGGACGGGTGG
>JBBQMC010000125.1:0-6662 GCA_038328565.1 Candidatus Limnocylindria bacterium | reverse complement strand
CAGCCGCCCGGTCGGCACGCCCGCCCTCGAAGTGGCGCGATCCGGCCTCGAGGTCGCGCGCCAGAAGGGGATCGACGTGATGATCCTCGACACCGCCGGCCGTCTCCACGTCGATGAGCCGATGATGGACGAGCTCGTGCGGATCAGCGGAGCCATCACCCCGGCCGAGACGCTCCTCGTGGTCGACGCGATGACGGGGCAGGAGGCCGTGAAGGTCGCGGAGGCATTCCACGCGCGCCTGCCGCTGACCGCGCTCGTGCTGACGAAGATGGACGGCGATGCTCGCGGTGGCGCGGCACTCGGCATCCGAAGCGTCACCGGCCTGCCGGTCGCGTTCATCGGCACCGGCGAGCGCACCGAGGGCCTCGAGCCCTTCCACCCGGATCGCCTGGCGCAGCGCATCCTCGGCATGGGCGACATCCTCTCCCTCGTCGAACGGGTCCACGAGAACGTCGATTCCGAAGAGGCGGAGCGAGTCGCCCAGCGGATGATGGAGCAGCGCTTCAGCCTCGACGACTTCCGCAGCCAGCTGACCCAGATCAAGAAGATGGGACCGATCGGCCAGGTGCTGTCGATGATTCCGGGTGCCGGGCAGATGGCCGGTGCCGCGCAGGCCGCCGTCGACGGCGGCGAGCTCAGGCGCATCGAGGCGATCATCGACTCGATGACGCGCGAGGAGCGGCGGCGCCCCGAGCTGATCAAGGCGAGCCGCCGGCGACGAATCGCGCTGGGGTCGGGAACCACGCCTGCCGACGTCAACCGCCTGCTGAAGCAGTTCGCGGAGATGCAGAAGCTCATGAAGTCGCTCGGCTCGGGCCGCATGCCGGGGCTGCCCGGCGGGATGCGAGGGCTGTTCGGGCGCTAGCCTGAGCCGATGCATCGCCTCGTCATCGGGCTGACCTCGCTCCTCGTCCTCGCGGGCGTGGGCGTGATCGCCGTCTCGCTCTTCCTCGGCGGCGCGACCACCGATCGCGCCGCCACGCTCGCACCGGCCGACAGCATCGCCTATGCGTCCGTCTACCTCCAGCCGTCGACCGCCCAGCAGGCCCAGCTCGCTGACGTCCTGTCGCGGCTGCCCGGCTTCGAGGACCGAGCCGCGCTGGACTCGAAGATCGACGAGCTCGCCCAGCGCTTCCTCGGGCAGGCGGGGATCGACTACCGCGCCGACGTGAAGCCGTGGCTCGGCAACCAGCTCGCCGTCGCCGCATCGGGGATGGACGACGCGGGCCAGCCAACCGGCCTCGTCGTGTTCGCCGACGTGAAGGACGAGGCCGCCGCCCTCGCCCGCATCGGCGGCTTGCGGGGTGCCTCGGGCACCACCGAGACCACGTACCAGGGTGTCAGCGTGCGGACCGGCGCCGATACGACGTACGCGATCGTGTCGGGGATGATGGTGCTGGCCCACGACGAGGCGGTGGTCCATCGGGTCATCGACACCGCCCAGGGTCGCACCCAGGCGCTGGCCAGTGTCGCCGCCTTCAGCGATGCGATGCGCGCGCTGCCGGCCGATCGGCTGGCGATCGCGTGGTACGACCTGCGTCCGACGATCGCGCAGGCGACCAGCTCCGCCGCGCCGGACAGCGGCGGGTTCTCGACCTTCGCGCTCGCCCTGCGCGCCGAGGAGGCGGGGTTCCGGCTCACGGCGCAGCTCCCGGTGGATGCCGGCTCCGCCGGCGCCGCGGTCCGTGACGCGCTCGCGGCCGGTGCGCAGGCCGCCCAGCTCGCGAACGCGATGCCGGCCGACACCGAAGTCGCGGCCATGTTCTTCAACCTGCGAGCCACGCTCCAGCGGGCCGAGATCGAGATCAAGGCACGGGACGACAGCGTCGGCGCCACCATCGACCAGCTGCGCCTCGTTGCCACGTTCGCCCTGGGGATCAACATCGACGACGACCTCCTGCCGCTCCTCGACGGCGAGGTGGGGGTCGCGGTCAGCGGGACCACCGATCAGCCGCATGGCGCGCTGCTCCTGCGTCCGACCGATGCCGGCGCGGCGAGCGCCGCCCTCGACCGCATCGGCCAGGCGCTCTCGTCGCGTGGCATGGCGGTGGACCGCACCGACGTGGCGGGCACGACCGTGATCACCGCCACGATCCCGCAGGTCGGCACCGTGAGCTGGGCGGATGCCGACGGCCTCGTCGTCCTCGGCCTCACGGCCGACGACGTGAAGGCCGCGCTCGAGGCGCGTGCCGGCTCGCAGACGCTCGACACCGTCGCGCGCTACCGCGACGCCTTTGCCGACGCGGAGCGCGGTGGCGCCGAGGTCTACGTCGACCTCAAGTCGATCATGCCGATGCTGCTCGACGCGGCGGGCGGTAGCCTCCCGGCCGAGTCCCGCGATATCCTTGCGCACGTCGAGGCCATCGGCCTCACCTCCCCGGCCCGCGAAGGGCGTTTCGAATTCCACCTCACCGTGACCATCCGCTAGCCGCGTCAGCCGCGGCCTTGCCCAGGCCACCACCAGAGAGGAAGACTTCCTTGGCAGTTCGCATCCGACTGACGCGCATCGGTGCCACCAAGCGCCCGAGCTACCGCGTCGTCGCCATTGACAGCCGCCGTCCGCGTGACGGCCGGGCGCTCGAGATCCTCGGCTTCTACGATCCGCTGACCGATCCGGCGACGGTGCAGATCGACGGCGACAGGCTTGCCGCCTGGATCGGAAAGGGCGCGCTGCCCTCCGACACCGTGGTCAAGCTCATGAAGCAGGCCGGGATCGGTGCCGCGGCAGCACCCGCCCCTGTGGCAGCAACGAAGCCCGCACCGCGCAAGCGCGCGCCGGCCAAGGCCAAGGCCACGGCCGAGTCGCAGGCACCGGCGTGAAGGAGCTGCTGGAGTACATCGCCCGCGGCCTCGTCGACCATCCCGACGCGGTGACCGTCGAGGTCGAGGAGGAGGACGAGGACGAGATCGTGCTCGTCCTGGGCGTCGACGAGCGCGACATGGGCCGTGTGATCGGCCGCGACGGTCGGATCGCGAACGCGATTCGCACCCTGCTCCGCGTCGTGGCGACGCGAGACGGACGCCACGTGGAGCTGGAGATCGTCGGCGACGACGCCTGAGCAGCCGGCCCGCCTGGCGGTCGCGCGCATCGGCGGTGCGAAGGGGCTGCGCGGCGCGGTCCGGGTCGAGATCCTCACCGACTGGCCGGAGCACCTCGACGTCGGCGCGCGCGTGTTCATCGAGGGGGAGGCGGAACCTCGCGAGATCGTCCGCGCCGAGCCGGGCGGGCGGGTGCTCGCGGTGACGTTGTCCGGGATCGCCTCGCGCGATGCCGCCGACGGGCTCCTCGGCCGCTACCTCGAGGTCGAGGCGAGGCCGCTGGAGGATGGCCGCTACTACTGGCACCAGCTCGTCGGCCTCGCCGTCAGCGACCCGACCGGCCATGACCTCGGTCACGTGGCCGAGGTCTTTCGGGCCGGCGACACCGAGGTCTACCGCATCGACGGGCCGGACGGCGAGCTGCTCGTGCCGGCCGTCCGCCACGTCGTGACCAAGATCGACCTCGCCGCCGGGCGGATGATCGTCGACTACGACGTCGAAGAGATTCGCTGAAGGGCGTGTAGGGCCGATGCGGTTCGATGTCGTCACCCTCTTCCCCGAGCTGTTCGAGGTTCCGCTGCGGACCTCGATCCTGGGACGGGCGGCCGAGCGCGGCCTGCTCGAGTTCGCGATCCACGACCTGCGCGAGCACGGGCTCGGCCGTCATCGGTCCGTCGACGACCAGCCGTACGGTGGGGGAGCCGGGATGGTCATGCGCCCCGAGCCGCTCTTCGCCGCGATCGCGCCGCTGCGCGCCGCCGGCGCGGTGGTCGTGCTCCTCGACCCGGCGGGGGAGCGCCTCACCGACGCACTCGCCCGCGAGCTGGCGGCCATGGAACGCCTTGCGCTCGTCTGCGGCCGCTACGAGGGGATCGACGAGCGCGTCCGCACCGTCGTGGATCGCGAGGTGAGCATCGGCGACTATGTCCTCACCGGCGGTGAGCTGCCGGCGCTGGTGGTCATCGACGCCGTGTCGCGGCTCGTGCCCGGCGTCATCGAGGAGGCGTCCCAGCTGGGGGACTCGTTCGCGACCGGCCTGCTCGAGTTCCCGCAATATACCCGCCCGGAGTCGGTAGACGGCCTCGAGGTGCCGGCGATCCTCCGCTCCGGCCACCACGCGGCGGTCGAGCGGTGGCGACGACGGGAGGCGTTGCGACGGACCCTGCTCCGCCGTCCCGACCTGCTGGAGCGGGCACCACTGTCGACCGCCGATCGCACGATGCTCGAGGGGCTGCGCGCGGACCCGGAGATGGAGTAGCGGCGGATCAGGCGCCTTGCCGCCGCCCGAACGCCGCTGCTATACTCCCGCCGTCGCGGCCGCTCTCGCGGTCGCGTTCGCGTGTGCGCACCGATCCGACGCGCCGCGGAATACCATCGCACCAGCCACTAAGCGGCCGATAAGGCCGCGGTAACGAGGTCGCCCCAGGATGAACGCCATCAAGGAGCTCGAGCGCGAGCAGCTCCGTACCGACGTGCCCGAGATCGCCCCCGGCGACACGGTCCGCGTCTCGGTGAAGGTGGTCGAGGGCAACCGGGAGCGGATCCAGGTCTTCGAGGGGACCGTCATGCGCATGCGCAACGGCGGCCTCAACAAGTCGATCACCGTCCGCCGCATCGCAAGCGGCGTCGGCGTGGAGCGCACCTTCCTGGTGCATGCGCCGCGGGTCGAGAAGATCGAGGTCGTGCGACATGGCGTTGCCCGCCGGGCACAGCTCTACTTTCTCCGCAAGCGCGTCGGCAAGGCCGCCACGCTCCGCGAGCGTCGCCCCAGCTGACCGCCCCAGCGGCCGATCCGCCGTCGTGCGAGCCTCCATCTCACGTCGGCGCCGCCCACCGCGGCCGCGCGACGCTCAGTTCCGCCACGAGCGCGAGCTCCGGCTCGCCGGCTTCCGACGCATCGCCGGCATCGACGAGGTCGGGCGCGGCTGCCTCGCCGGCCCGGTGGTGGCGGCCGCCGTCATCCTTCCGCCCCGGCCGCGCCTCCGCGGCCTTCGCGACAGCAAGGTCGTGCCACGCCTCCGTCGCGAGCAGCTCTACGAGCTGATCCTGGACCGCGCGGAGGCGATCGGCGTCGGCTGCGTGGAGGTCGAGGTCATCGATCGGATCAACATCCTCCAGGCCACGAAGCTCGCCATGCGACAGGCGGTCGAGCGGTTGTCGATGCCCGCGGATCACCTTCTGATCGATGCGCTCCGCCTCCCGGTCGTCGACCTGCCGCAGCGCGCAATCATCGACGGCGACGCGATCAGCGCATCGATCGCCGCGGCCAGCATCGTCGCCAAGGTGACCCGCGACCGCATCTGTGATGAGATGGACGCCCGCTACCCGTCATACGGCTTTGCGCGGAACAAGGGCTACGGCACGCCACACCATCTGAGCGCGCTCGTCGACGACGGGCCGTGCGAATGGCACCGCCGCTCGTTCGCGCCGGTCCGCGGCTTGCTTGCCGGCCGGCAGTTGTCGTTTGAGCTTGACCTTGGGCCAGGGCTGGCGATGCCGATCGGCGGCGACGACGACGAGGTCAGCTTCGCGGTCATGGCCGACGCCGCCGACGCCGCCGTGCTGGTCCACGACTTCGACGGCGATGCCTGATCCGCGGCATCGCCTCGGACGCGAGGCGGAGGCGGCGGTGGCTCGGTGGCTCGTATCGGACGGGTGGGTCGTGCTGGCCGAGCGATGGCGGATCGCGGCGGGCGAGCTCGACCTCGTCATGCATGACCCGGCCGGGGCGCTCGTGGGCATCGAGGTGCGTGCTCGGCGCCACCCTCGCGCGGGCAGCGCGGCCGAATCCGTGGACGCGGGGCGGGTGGCACGCCTGCGGCGCGCCCTGGCCGCCTATGCCGCCCAATCCGGCGAGGAGCGCGCGGCCCTGCGCGTGGACCTCGTGACCGTCGTGCCGGCCACGGAGCCCGACCACCCGGGCGAGCGCCGCTGGCGCGTGACCCGCGTCCCGGCGATCGACGCCTGGTGACGGAGCTCAGCCGCCGCCGAAGAGACGCTCGAGCGCGCGCACGGAAGCGATGTACGGGCGGCTGACCGGGTAGATCCCGTGCTGCTCCAGTGCGCGCTGGCCCTGGTAGTACGCGGCGAGGATGCGGGCGCGGTCCCCGTGATACCGGATCATGTAATGCCGCAGCAGCAGCACACCGGCTCGGACGTTCTGGCGCAGGTCGTGGGGGTTGACCGGCGCGCCTAGCATCTCCTCACCGATCCAGGCCGCGGTCCCCGGCATGAGCTGCATGACGCCCACTGCGCCGACCCGGCTCGTGACTTGCTGTCGCCAACCGGATTCCTGCCACCCCACCGCCTTGGCCAGCGCGACCGGTACGTGATACCGAGCGGCCTCCGCGGCGATCATCCTGCCGACCGTGGCGCGTCGCGCGATGAGGGCCGCCATCCGGGCCGGCATCGCCACGCCCGCTCGGCCGATGGGGGACGTGCCCGGGAGCTTCAGGCGTTGCCCGACCCGGATGAAGGAGGGGTTGCGGATGCCGTTTAGCTTCGCGATCGCGGCGACGGTGGTGGCGTAGTGACGCGCGATCGCGGTGAGGGTCTCCCCGACGGCGACGCGATGGTTTCGCACCGGCGCGGCGCGCGGGGCAGGCGGTGCGGCCGGCCGCGGC
>JBBQMC010000124.1:0-6670 GCA_038328565.1 Candidatus Limnocylindria bacterium | reverse complement strand
GCGAGCTCACCCAGGTCAGCGGCGCCTTCGTCGTCGTCGTGACCTTCGACGCCTCGCGACGCGGTGACGTGCTCACCATCCGGCTCGACGGGCCGGGTGGGCGCTCCATCGACGGCGCCCGGCTCACGCTCGGCGGCGGCGCGGGAGCAGCGTGGTCCAGCTTCCGCGGCGGGCTCGCGCGAGGCAGCTGGACCGCCGTGGCGTCGATCGATGGCGTCGAGCGCGGGCGGATGGCGTTCACGGCCAGCTAGTCGGCCCGGACATCAGCCCAGGCGGGTCGGGTTCGGGGTGGCGCCCTCCGCGCGCCGGCGGGCAGCGAGCGCGCTCACCGCCTCCAGGACGCACCGATGCGCCGCCATCGCGGTGACCTCCGCCGCGTCGTACGGCGGCGAAACCTCGACGACGTCCATGCCGGCGAGGTCGACGCGCGTCACCACCTGGCGGATCGCGCGCAGGAGCTCCCGGGGCAGCATCCCACCCGGCTCCGGCGTGCCGGTGCCCGGTGCCATCCCCGGATCGAGCACGTCGATGTCGACGGAGAGGTAGATGACCTCGGGCCCGTCGAGCGCCTCGCCGATCGCGTCGGCGATCACCGCCTCCGCGCCGCGCTCCTCGAGCTCGGTCATGAAGTGGCTCCGCATCCCGTGCTCGCGCATCCAGCCGAGCGTGTCCGGCCCGGGCCAGTAGCCGCGCAGGCCAACCTGCACGAAGTTGCGCCCCGCCACGTGGCCCTCCTCGATGAGCCGGCGCATCGGCGTGCCGTGGGATCGGAGGTTGCCCCAGGTCGAGTTGGCGGCGTCGGCGTGGGCGTCGAAATGGACGATGCCGAGCCGCCGTGGCGCAACCGCCGCCGCGACCGCCGCGGCGGAGGGAAACGTGATCGAGTGATCGCCGCCCAGGATGATCGGGATCGCGCCGCTCGCCGCAACGTCGGCGACCTTGCGCCGGATCACGGCATGGCCGCGCTCCACGTTCATGGGCGTGACGGGCGCGTCGCCGGCATCCACGACGTCGAGCCAGTCGTACGGCTCGATGTCGAGCTGGAGGGAGTTGATCGCGCCGGCGTGGTAGGACGCCTGGCGGATGGCGCGCGGGCCGAATCGCGCGCCGGGACGGTGGCTCACCGCGTCGTCGAATGGCGCGCCGACGATGGCGACGTCCGGACGCCGCGCGGCGAGCGCGGCCGCATCGGTCACCAGCGGGAGCTTCTGGAACGTCGGCAGGCCGACGTAGGCGGGCAGGTTGAACTCGTCGTAGGCGGTGTACGGATCGGCGCCGGGGGCAGCCTCGTCGTTCATGCCGTGCGAGGCACGGCCGTCAGGGTCGGTCATCGGTGTGGAGCTCCAGCCTCACCTGGGCGGGCGCCGTCGCGATGCGGAGCAGGCCCACCGATCCGCACGATCCTAGCAAACGGTCGCGCTACCATCGTCGCCTCATGGCGGCGGAAGCGGACCTGCGCTACGCGTTCGACGAGGCACGGGCGCTCGTCCCACGCCTGCGCTCGACGCTCATCGCGCTGGCGATGGAAGAGCGCCGGCTGGCCGCGGCGCATGGCGCCCTCCATGCCCACCTGCGCGGCAACGGCGCGCCGGGCCATGCCACGGAGACCGGGCGCCTCGAGCGCGAGGTGACGACGATCCGCGAGGGGATGCGCGCCCTGCTGGCGCAGTTCGACGCGCTCGGGGTCGTCGTCCGCGACCTGGAGATGGGCCTCCTCGACATCCCCGGCGAGCGGGAGGGCGAGCCGGTGTGGCTGTGCTGGCTGCTCAGCGACCCGGAACTGGCGTGGTGGCACACGCCGCACGAGGGCTACACGAGCCGGCGCCCCTGGTGAATGCCTGAACATCGGTCCAGGTAGGGTGACGTGGCATGATGGATCGACGATGCGCCGTCTCCTCGCGATCGTCGCGCTGGCGATCCTGCTCTCCGCGTGCCGGCTGCTCGCCATCGGTGAGGGTGGCGACGCGCCGTCGGCCACGCCCACCTCAATCGCCGCGAGCGTGCCCGTTGCGCTGCCGGACCCGGCCGGTGGCGTCGCGCATCGCGCCGGCGAGGTGGTTGACCTCGGGGGCGCCACGGTGACCTACCTCGGAACCGTCGCCGGGTCTGAGGGGCACGTGTCGTGGTTCGCCGTCGACGGCCAGCCGCCGGCCAACCCCCAGCTCGTGTCGCCCGACGGGGAGGTGGTCGACCTGGTGAGCGATGGCGATCGGCTGCGCAGCGCGCCATGGTCGGGCGATGTCACGACGGCCGGCCGTGAGCTCAGCCTCGTGGCCGGCGGCGAGCTCATCACGTTCACCGTCGGGCCGGTCACGAGCGGCGAGGGCCCAGCACCGAGCATCGAAGTCCCGCCGCCCGCCCGATGAGGGCACCCGCGGCGCGCTTCGCGGTCGTCGGGGATGCGCTGCTCGATGTCGGCGTCCGCCACGCGACTGCCCTCCAGGCCGGCGGCGACGTGCCGGCGGACGTGCGCATCGGTCCCGGCGGGCAGGGTGCGAACGTGGCGGTCCGCCTGGCGCGGCTCGGGGCCGAGGTCACCCTGGTCACCGCCGTCGGAGGCGACCGGGCGGGCGAGATGGTGCGCACCGCGCTCGAGGAGGACGGCGTGGCGCTCGAGGCGTTCCGCGCCGATGCGACCGGCAGCGTCGTTGTCCTGACCGATGGCAGCGGGGAACGGACGATGCTCAGCCAGCGCGTCCCGTTCGCGGACGACGTAGCGCCGCCAACCGGACGGGATTGGATCGTGGTGAGTGGCTATCCGCTGCTCGAGGCCGGCGGCGCCCGGCTCGCCGCTCGGATCGCGGACCTCGACGCACGGCGCGTCCTGCTCGGATGCGCCGTCCCCGCCGATCTCCATGAGGCGTGGCTCGAGGCCGCGCATCTCCTGCGTCCGCACCTCGCGATCCTCAACCGCGCCGAGGCCGCGAGGCTCGCGGCAGCTCCCGCAACCGACCTCGAGCCGCTTGCCAGCGCCGCGGCGGCCGCGCTGCGTTCCAACGTCGTCGTCACCACGGCGAGCGCCGCGGTCGCCGCGATCGACGAGGGCGCACCGCTCGTGGTCCGTGGCGTTGCCGGCGCTATGCCGGTCGACACCACCGGCGCCGGTGATGCCTGCGCGGCGCGGCTCCTTGCCGAGCTTGCTGACGGCCCGTGGCCGCCGCAGCGCGACGCGTGCGAGGCGGCGCTCGCCGGCGCGATGTCCCACGCCGCGGCGGTGACGCGGGTCCTGGGCGCCCAGGGTCTGGTGGCCGGAGAACGGCCGCCGCGGTCCACACACGACGCCGGACGTCAGGCGTGATCGATCCAAGGCCGACCCCGTCCTGGCTGTCGGTCTCGGACGAGGTGGCGCTGGCGCTCACCGATCGCGCGCCGGTGGTGGCGCTCGAGTCGAGCCTCATCGCGCAGGGCCTTCCGGCGCCGCACAACCTCGACACGGCACGCGCGGCCGAGGCCGCGGTACGCGCGGCCGGTGCGGTGGCCGCCACGGTGGCGATCGAGGCCGGGCGCGTCGTCGTCGGGGCGACGGACGGGCTCCTCGAGCGACTCGCGGACCCCGAGCGCAGGCCGGTCAAGGCGGCCTCGCGCGACATCGGTCCGTTGCTGGCGCAACGCCGGCTGGCGGCGACCACGGTGAGCGCCACGATGCGCGCCGCGAACGCGGCCGGCATCCGCTGCTTCGCCACCGGCGGGATCGGCGGCGTGCATCGCGGAGCGGCGACGAGCTGGGACGTCAGCAGCGACATCGAGGAGCTCGCGACCACGCCGCTGGCGGTCATCTGCAGCGGTGCGAAGTCGATCCTCGACCTCGCCGCCACGCTCGAGCTGCTCGAGACGCGGCGGGTTCCGGTCGTGGGCCTCGGGACCGATCGGCTGCCCGCGTTCTACAGCGTCGATGCCGGACTCGGAGTGCCGCACACCGCCGCCGACGTCGATGACGCGGCCCGGATCATCGCCGCGCACCTCGCCCTTCCCGGCGCCGGTGGCATCCTCGTCGTCCAGCCGCCGCCCGCCGAGGTCGCGATCCCGCTCGCCGAGGTCGATGCCTGGATCGCGGATGCGCTTGCGGCAGCGGACGATGCGGGCGTTCGCGGAGGCGCGATGACGCCGTTCGTGCTCGCTCGGGTCGCGGCGGCGTCGAACGGCCGCACGCTCCGCGCGAACGTGGCACTCATCGTGAACAACGCCTCGGCCGCGGGCCGGATCGCAGTCGCGCTGGCCGAGCGGTAGCTCGGGCGGAGGCCGTTCGCCGGTGCGCTATCCTGCCGCGGGGCGCGCCGCGCGCCAGGGATGACGGAGGGCCGCATGCGGATCTACGAGGGCAGCCCGCGCACCGACTGGGAGGAGGTGCTGCGGAGCGTCGGCGCCTTCGCCGACCACGAGCTGCTCAAGGAGCTCATCTTCCTCGAGCTCGAGGCCGGCTTCGTGCTCCAGGGGCTCGCCCAGCCGAACGTCGGCCAGTGGTCGGAGTCCTCCGGCATGCTGGCGAAGAAGACGTTCGAGCTCGTCGACGACCAGATCGGCCAGCTGATCGACGAATCGATCGCCCGCCGCAAGGCGGCGACGGAAGCTGGCCAGCCGCACGTCGAGATCGGGAACTACTACGAGCAGGCGCTGCGCGTCATCGGCGCCTGGGTGGACGGCCAGCATCCGCGTGACGTGTTCTTCTTCGAGCAGGATGGCTCGTTCGTCCTGCGCCTCCTCATCGGCACGCAGGGCGGCATCGCGCATCAGCTCGCGGAGTTCACGCGGGACGAGATTGTGGCTATGATCGACGCAGCACCACAGCAACGAAGCGACGCGCCGCAGCCACCCGCCCGCTGACGCGACAGCACCCACCGGAGGCCGATATGAAGGCGTTGAAGGTTCTCATTCTCGCGATCGGAGCCCTACTGGCCGCGCTGATCGTCATTCCGCTCACCATCCTCGCCGGCCTCTTCGTCTGGCTCAAGCTGACCGAGGAGACCGACGACGAGGAGATGGAGCTCGAGGACACGATCTGACGGCGAGTCTCGTCTGAAGGACCGATGCGGCGCCCGGCGCGGGCGCCCTGCTCATGTCCGGCCGCTGAGCGCCCACGCCGCGGTCCACGCGACGGCCGCCACGAGCTGGCCGCGCCAGAGCCACGCCTCGCGGACCGCCCCCGCGCCGACCGCCGCGAGCCCGATGGCGCCGCTCACGGCCACCGCCGGCGAGAGGCGCCCGGCGATCGCCAGCGCCACCCCGACCCCCACGCCCACCGCCAGGCCCAGCGCCAGCGCGATCCGGCGCGTCGCGCTCCGGCCGAGGAGCTGCGCGAGCGCGCGTGAGCCGGTCGCGTGATCGCTCTCGTAGTCGCGCAGCGTGTTCGCGAGGTGCGCGGCCGCGGCAAAGGCAGCGGCGAGCGGCACCGCACCGGCGACGCGGGACATCGGAACGCCCACGCCGGTCGCGATCCACAGCGGCAGCGTGCCGAAGCTCACGACGTAGGGTACGACGCTCGCCGGGGTGCGTGACAGCCAGAGGTTGTAGGCGATGGCGCTGCCGAGCGCCACGAGCCCCAGCAGCGCGAACGTCGTGCCGACGAGCGTGGAGGTGACGAGCTGGAGCACGATGCCGCCACCGGCAAGGGCGAGCGCCGCGCGCGGGCTGACGAGCCCCTGGGGAATCGGCTTGCGGCGTCCGGCCGCCGCGTCCCGATTCCGATCGGCCCAGTCATTGAGCGCCCCGGTCGCGACCTGGGATCCCGCCACCGCGGCCACGACGAGCGCCACCCGCCAACCATCGATCGACCCCGACTCGCCGCCGAGCAGGATCGCCAGGACCGCGGCGAGGACCGTCACCGCCATCGCCGGCGCGGGATGGACGAGGCGCGCAAGGGCGAGCATGGGCGGCATTGTGCGCGGCCATTGGCCGGCGCATCATGCCGCGCGGCACCGCGTGCTCGGTGCCCGAGGGCGGCGGATGCTCGTCCCGCACCGTTGGAGGCTCGACTGGAGGCTCGACGCCCAATGCCCACGCGCCGCCTGCCCGCCATTGGCGTGCTCATCGGCCTCGTCATCGTCGTCGCCGGCTGCGGCGCGACCGCGTCGACTCCCAAGCCGAGCGGAGCCGCCCGCTCCAGAGCCGCATCGGCATCGGTCGCCAGCACCCAGAAGAGTGCGTTCGACCTCGAGGTGGGCGACTGCTTCGACACCGACGACCTGAGCGGCATGAGCGACGTCACCGTCGTTGACTGCGCGGCGTCGCACACCTACGAGATCTTCGGCCTCACGTCCGTCCCGGGCGACGCGACGGCCTCGTTCCCCGGCACAGATGCGCTGAACACCACCGCTGACGCCGTCTGCCGGCCCGACTTCGTCGACTACGTGGGCGTCGACTTCAACGACTCCGAATGGTTCGGGACGTTCCTCAACCCGTCCGAATCCACGTGGGGTACCGGCGATCGCAAGATCGTGTGCGTGCTCCACACCCAGGACAGGACGGCGGTCACGGGCTCGGCGAAGGGAAGCGCGAAGTAGCGGACGGCCGCCGGGCGCGCCATCGGGTATGCTTGCTTCCCGTGTAGTGATCGGCGCCCTACCCGCGTGCCCGCGTCGTCCCGGGCCGCCGAGCCGCCCATCGGAGGTTGATCAGCGCGGATGCCCAAGTACGTCTTCGTGACGGGCGGTGTCACCAGCTCGCTCGGCAAGGG
>JBBQMC010000123.1:0-6685 GCA_038328565.1 Candidatus Limnocylindria bacterium | reverse complement strand
TCGGGCAGGAAGTGCATCTCGATCTGGACGATCCCGGCGCCCTCGCACGCCTCGCAGCGGCCGCCCTTCACGTTGAAGCTGAAGCGACCCGGCTTGTAGCCGCGCAGCCGCGACTCGGGGACCGCGGCGAGCAGCTCTCGCAGCGGCGCCCACAGGCCGGTGTACGTGGCGGGGTTCGAGCGCGGCGTGCGGCCGATGGGCGACTGGTCGATCTCGATGACCTTGTCGATCTGCTCGATGCCCGTGATCCGATCGTGCTTGCCGGCCGGGTCGCGCGAGCCCCAGATCTCCTGCGCCAGCGCCGGGTACAGGATCTGGGTCACGAGGCTCGACTTGCCGGAGCCGCTCACGCCGGTGACGGCAATGAACTGGCCGAGCGGGAAGCCGACGTCGATCCCGCGCAGGTTGTTCTCCCGCGCGCCCTCGATCGTGAGCCATTCCCCGCTGCCTCGCCGCCGCTGGCGCGGGATGGGGATCTGCTGCGAGCCGCGCAGGTAGGCGGCCGTGATCGAACGGTCGTTCGTCAGCAGCTCGTCGAGGGTGCCGGAATGGATGAGCTCCCCCCCGTGCTCGCCCGCCCGCGGACCGATGTCGATCACCCAGTCGGCGTGGCGGATGGTGTCCTCGTCATGCTCGACGACGAGGAGCGTGTTCCCCAGGTCGCGGAGCCGGACGAGCGTGGCGATGAGCCGGTCGTTGTCGCGCTGGTGGAGCCCGATCGACGGCTCGTCGAGGATGTAGAGCACGCCCATCAGGCTCGAGCCGATCTGGGTCGCGAGCCGGATGCGCTGCGCCTCGCCACCGGAAAGCGTGCCGCTCGCGCGGTCGAGGGTCAGGTAGTCGAGCCCCACGTCGACGAGGAAGCCGAGCCGGCTGCGGATCTCCTTGAGGACCTGGCGCGCGATCTGGTTGTCGCGATCGGTGAGTCGCGCCGGCAGCGAGCCGTACCAGGCGAGCGCATCGGTCACCGACAGGCGGGTCGTCTCGATGACGTTCCGCTCGCCGACCGTGACCGACAGCGACTCCGGCTTCAGCCGCATCCCGCCGCAGGTGGGGCACGGCTTGTTCGTCATGTAGCGCTCGATCTCCGACTTCACCGCCTCGGAGCCGGTCTCCCGGTAGCGGCGCTCCAGGTTCGGGATGATCCCCTCGAACGTGGTGCGGAACGTGTGGGTGCGGCCGTTCCGGGCGGTGTAGCGCACCTCGACCCGCTCGCCGCGGTTGCCGTGGAGCAGGATCTCGACCGCCCGCTCGTCGAGCTCGGCAATCGGGACGTCGGTGCGGAACCGGTAGTGCTCCGCCACCGCGTCGAGGATCTTCGCGAACCAGCTCTCGCTGGCCGCCATGCGGCGCCATGGCAGGATCGCGCCATCCTCGACCGACAGCGCGCGGTTCGGGAGCACCATGTCCCCGTCAATCTCGAGCCGCGAGCCGAGCCCGGTGCAATCCGGGCAGGCGCCGTGCGGCGAGTTGAAGCTGAAGTTCCGCGGCGCCGGCTCCTCGAAGCTGCCGCCGTGCTCCGGGCATGCGTAGCGCTCGCTGTAGAGCCGATCCTGCTCCTTCGCCGGCGCGTCCGGGAGGTTGACGAGGAGCAGCCCGTCCGACAGGCGGAGCGCCGTCTCGATCGAGTCGGCCATGCGCGACGCGTCGGGGCGCGGGGTGCCGTCCGCATCGGCCCGGTGGATGACGAGCCGGTCGACGACGACCTCGATGCTGTGCTTGTACTTCTTGTCGAGCGCAATCTCCTCATCGAGGTCGCGGAGCTCGCCGTCGACCCGGACGCGGACGAAGCCGCCCTGCTTCGCCCCGGCGAGGAGCTTCTCGTGCTCGCCCTTGCGGTCGCGGACGAGCGGCGCCATCAGCATGATCCGGGTCCCGTCATGCAGGTCGTAGAGCTGGTCGACGATCTGCTCCACGGTCTGGCGGCTGATCTCGCGTCCGCAGACCGGGCAGTGCATGCGGCCGATGCGCGCGAAGAGGAGGCGGAGGTAGTCGTAGATCTCGGTCACGGTGCCAACGGTCGAGCGCGGGTTCCGCGACGCGCCCTTCTGGTCGATGCTGATCGCCGGCGACAGGCCGTCGATCTGGTCGACGTCCGGCTTCTCCATCTGGCCCAGGAACTGGCGCGCGTAGGCAGAGAGCGATTCGACGTAGCGGCGCTGCCCCTCGGCGTAGATGGTGTCGAACGCGAGGCTCGACTTCCCGCTCCCCGACAGGCCCGTGATGACGATCAGCCGGTCGCGCGGCATGACCACGTCGATGTTCTTCAGGTTGTGCTCGCGGGCACCGCGAACCGTGATCTTGTCCGAGGGCATGGGCGACTATCCTAGCAGACCGATGTGAACGCCCGTTCGGTTTGAGCGCCGCTCACGCGCCCGCCCGCGCGGCGCGAGCGGCCATCATCAGCGATGCGTACCAGCACCCGGAGGCCTTCACCGTCCGCGCCTGGGTCGCGAAGTCGACCCGCACGATCCCGAACCGCGTGGAGTACCCATACGACCACTCGAAGTTGTCGAGCAGCGACCAGGCCAGGTAGCCGTCCACACGGGCGCCCGCGTCGCGTGCATCGGCCACCGCGGCGAGGTGGTCGGCAAGGTAGCGGCGCCGTGGCTCGTCGTCGACGCTCCCGTCCGGGCCGACGACGTCCTCGAATGCCGCCCCGTTCTCGGTGATGAGGATCGACGCCGGGTCGTACGTCGACTGGATTCGCTCGAGGAGCTGCCGCAGCCCGTCCGGATGCACCTCCCAGTCCATCGCGGTCCGCGGCCCGTCGCCATGGACGAGCGTCGCGCCGAGCGGGCCGGCATCCGGGTCGGCGGCCACGAGGTGCCGCGTGTAGTAGTTCACGCCCAGGAAGTCGGGCTTCGCGCCGTCGGCGATCTCGTCGAGGTCGAGGTCGGCGGGCACGAGCGCCGCCATGCCCGGGACATCGAGCGGGTAGGGGCGCCCGAACGCCGGGTCGAGGAACCAGCGGTTCGTGGCCGCGTCGAAGCGCTCCGCGGCCGCCACGTCGTCCGCCGATGCCGAGGCCGGCTCCACGTGCTGGAGGCTCAGCGTGATGCCGACCCTGGCCCACGGCGACGCGTCACGGAGCGCGGCGGTGGCGGCACGGTGGGCGAGATGCGCGTGGTGCGCGGCGCGGAACCCGTCGTGCGCATCGCGTCGGCCCGGCGCATGGATCCCCTCCGCGTAGCCGAGGAAGGCGAAGACCCACGGCTCATTGAGGGTGATCCAGTCGCGCACCCGATCGCCGAGCCGCGCGCCCACGATGCCGGCGTACTCGCCGAAGCGCTCGACGACCTCGCGCTCCGGCCAGCCGCCGGCGTCCTCCAACGCCTGGGGCAGGTCCCAGTGGTAGAGGGTCACGATCGGCCGGATGCCGGCGTCGAGGAGCTCGTCGACGAGGCGATCGTAAAAGTCGAGCCCGGCCTCGTTCGGCGCACCGCTGCCCGTCGGCTGGACGCGTGGCCACGCGACGCTGAAGCGGTACGCATCGATGCCGAGTTCGCGCATGAGCGCGACGTCGTCCGGGATGCGGTGGTAGTGGTCACACGCCACGTCCCCGGTGTCGCCGTTCGCGGTCCGCCCAGGAGTGTGGCTGAACGTGTCCCAGATCGACGGGCCGCGGCCATCCTCGGCGACCGCGCCCTCGACCTGGTAGGCGGAGGTGGCGGTGCCCCAGGCGAACTCGGGCGGAAAGCGGCGAGCGAGCGCGTCGACGGATCGATCAGGCATCGGTTTGCACGGTAGCACCCGCGCTCAGCGGAGGAGGTTCGTGTAATCGCTCACGACGAACGTGTTGCGGCAGCGCTCGAGGCGGTCCGGGACGCAGCCGGCGGCGGCCGTGTCGTCGAAATGCCCGACGAAGATGAGCTCGTCGCCCCGCGTGTTTGGCCCGCCCGGGGTGGCGCGCGACGGGAAGGGCTGCCCGTTCGGCGCCGCGAGCCGCACCCCAGATGCTTCGAGCTGGGCCTGGGTCACGTCCTGCGCGGGCTGGTCGGTGACGAGGACGCGGAGCGGACAGGTGCGCTGGAGCCACGCGACGCCGGCGTCCGAGCCGCCGTCGTCGCCGACGCAGTCCCCGGCCAGCTCGGCATACCAGCCCAGGATCCGGACCTCGGAACTGCCGAAGCGGTCGGCGGGCGTCGCGCCGCCACGGATGTCGGCCACGGTGTAATGCTCGAGCTCGGGGTTCGTGCCACCCAGCGAGCCGATGACGAGCATGACGATGAGGAACAGGCCGAGCGCGACGACGAGGCCGATGGCGATCCAGCGCTCACGCATCGCCGATCCCCTCCCACGCCGCTCGCAGCAGGCCGATCCCCCGCTCCCAGCGCGCGACGCGCGCCGGCTCGTTGAGCCACGTCGACGCGCCGGAGGGATGCGGTAAAGCGACCACCGCCGCGCCCGGTGCCGCCTCCCAGTCGAGCGCCTGTCCGACGAGCTCGTCGAGGCGCGCCGCCGGCCCGTAGGCGAGGCGATGCGCGGTGCCGCCGACGAGGACGACGAGCCGCGGCGCCACGAGGCGCAGCTCCTCGAGCAGGTGCGGCGTCCAGCGCGCGATCTCGGCCGGCGGTGGTGGCCGGTCGACGGACGAGCCGGGCGCGCGGCCCGGATAGCACTTGCCGACGCTCGTGACGTACCAGCGATTGCGGAAGTCGTCACGGCTCACGCCGGCCAGCTCGAGCCACCCGACGAGCCGCTTGCCGGCATCCCAGGCGAAGGGTACGCCGGTCTCGATCTCGCGCCAGCCCGGCGCCTGGCCGATGAGCATGGCGCGCTCGCTCCCGTCGCCCGACAGGACGGGCGCGGCGTCATCCGGGCAGCGCGGCATCGCGTCCTGGATCGCGCGAAGTTCGGTGCCCGGGGCCGCGCGGCGCGGCGCGGGCACGACCCACTCGCCGCTGAAGCGGACGCGCTTGGGGCCCGGCAGGGTCACGCCGCCGACTCGTCGCCTCGCAGCGTGGCGGCGGCCCGCAGGTCGTCGGCGATCGCGAGCCGAAGGATGCGCCGCACCCCGTCCGCCGAAGGGCCGGCGGCGGTCAGCGCCTCGGTGAGCGCGTCGCGGGCGGCATAGAACCGATCGATCGGGTCGCCGTCCAGGCTCGCGGCCTGGCCGCCGAGCTCGCGTGCAAAGGCAATGTCCTGGCGCTCGATCGTGCCGATGGCACCGCCCGGATCGCCCGACGCGCGATCGAGGGCGTCGGCGAGCTCTTCGCGCGCCAGCTCGAGCCAGCGCAGCCAGGCCGCGAACTCGGCATCCGAGGGCGGCAGGTCGTCGAGGCTGAAGCCCGCGCGGCGCTCAGCCGTGGCCGCGGCGCGCTCGACCTCGTACCAATTGTCGCCCACGAAGCGGGCCGTCTGCTCGCCCTGCGCCTGGAGCCATGCGGTGAACTCGCTCACGCGTCGCGGCATCGCGGTCGTGGCCGCGTCGTCGCTGACCGCGAAGACGGCGCAGCCGGGAAGCTCGGCCGCGTACGCCGCCACGCCGCCGTCGACATCGGTCTCGACGAAGATCGCGTGCGGCATCGTGCCGGCCATCTACGGTCGCCTCCGGCGCGGCGGGCGTCGTCGCGCGCCGGCGGCCACCACGTTCGGCCGGGTCGAGACGCTGAACACGTCGCGCCGAGTGCGGCCGCGCCCGTCCTGGGCCGCCTCCGCCCGGTCCGCCTCGACGGCCGCGTAGACGTCGGCCGGGATCGTGCCGGGCGCGGCCGCCAGCTCCTCGCGCAGGCGGCGCAGCTGGAGCAGCTCGTCGCGAAGCGCGGCGGCGCGCTCGAACTCCAGGTTGCGAGCGGCCTCCTTCATCTGCGCCTCGAGGCGTCCCATCATCGCCGCCACCTCCTCGGTCGACTGGCCCTCGATCTGGAGCGTGGCCCGCTCCTCGGCGACGCGGCGCAGGCTCTCGTGGATCTCGCGGATCTCCTTGATGACGGTCTCGGCGACGATCCCGTGCTCGGCGTTGTAGGCGAGCTGCTTCGTCCGCCGGCGATCGGTCTCGTCGATGGCGGCCCGCATCGAATCGGTCACCCGGTCGGCGTACATGATCACCCGCCCACCGATGTTGCGCGCCGCGCGGCCGATGACCTGGATGAGCGACCCGCCGGAGCGCAGGAAGCCCTCCTTGTCGGCGTCCATGATCGCGACGAGCGTCACCTCGGGCAGGTCGAGCCCCTCGCGCAGCAGGTTGATGCCGACGAGCACGTCGTAGACGCCGAGCCGGAGGTCGCGGAGTATTTCGACCCGCTCCAGCGTGTCGACCTCCGAATGGAGCCACTGGACCTTGATCCCCAGCTCGGCGAGGTAGTCGGCGAGGTCCTCGGCCATCTTCTTCGTCAGCGTCGTGACGAGGACTCGCTCCTTGCGCTCGACCGTGGCCCGGATCTCGGCCAGCAGGTCGTCAACCTGCCTCATGGTGGGACGGACGGTGATCGTCGGGTCGACGACCCCGGTGGGCCGGATGAACTGCTCCGCCACCCGGTCGGCGCGCTGCGTCTCGTACGGGCCGGGCGTCGCCGACATGTAGATCACCTGGTTGAGGTGGTCCTCGAACTCGTCGAACGTCAGCGGCCGGTTGTCGAGCGCCGACGGCAGCCGGAACCCGAAGTCGACGAGGATCTCCTTGCGCGTCCGGTCGTTCTTGTACATCCCGTGGACCTGCGGGATCGTGATGTGGCTCTCGTCG
>JBBQMC010000122.1:0-6707 GCA_038328565.1 Candidatus Limnocylindria bacterium | reverse complement strand
GAAGCCCGCGATCTCGCTCTTGATGATCGACGTGATCTCGTCGGATCGAATCGCCATGTCGTTCGTACCGTTCCTTACGCTGCTGTCTGCCGCCCCGCCATCAGACGGCGGTCAGCCGAGCGCGCAGCCGCTCCAGGCGGCCACGAACGCTCGCGTCGTAGAGCCGATCGCCGATCCGCACGGCGATGCCGCCGATGAGGGATTCGTCGACCGTCTCGTTGATCTCGATCTTCTGCCCGGTGAGCTCCTTGAGGCGGGCCAGGACATCGCCTCGCTGCGCATCCTCGAGGGGAAGCGCGGTCCGGACCTCCGCGAGCGCGATGCCGCGCTCGCGGCGCAGGAGCTCCTCGAAACGGGCCACCATCGCGTCAATGGCTCTCGGCCGACCGCGGCGCACCATGAGCAGCACAAGCTCGAGCGGCTCACGGGCGACGCCCGTCACCACGCGACGCAGCACGCGCTCCTTCGCCGCATAGGCGATCGCAGGATGATCGACGAGCGCCCGGAGGTCCGGGTCGCGCATCGCGTCGGCGAGGGCGTGGAGGTCGCGCTCCCACGCATCGAGCGTGCCGCTGGCGCGGCCGAGCTCGAGCGCCGCATCCGCGTATCGTCGCGCGCCGGCGTTCCGTCGAGGCATCGGTCAGCTCGTCGCCTTGGTGTCCGGCGTCGCCTCGGCGAGGAAGTCCTCGACGAGCCGCCGCTGGGTGGCAGCGTCCATCTCGCGACCCACGAGCTTGCCGGCGGCCGCAAGCGCGAGCTCGGCCACGTGGCCGCGCAGCTCCCCGAGCGCCTTCTCCTTTTCGGCGACGATCTCCTCGCGGGCCCGTTTGGCGACCTTCTCGGCCTCGGCCCGTGCCTGCGCGACGATGTCGGTGCGAGCGTCCTCGGCCATCTTCGTGGCACGCGCCACCATCTCGGCCGCCTCCTTGCGGGCGTCGGCCACGGCCGCCTCCCGCTCGGCGCGGGCGAGCTCTCGGTCGCGTGCCGCGGCCTCGGCCTCCTCGAGTCCCCTCGCGATCCTCGCCCGGCGCTCATCCACCAGTGCGAACACCCGCTTGAAGAGGAAGCGGTTGAGCAGGTAGAGAAGCAGCAGGAAGTTGAGGACCTGGAAGGCGAGCTTGACCAGGTCAACGCCAAAGGCGTCGAAGAATGCCATGCGGGCGTCCGCTGCTACACGAAGATGAGGATCAGTGCCACGACCAGGCAGTAGATGGCGACCGCCTCGGTCAGAGCCAGGCCCAGGATGTACGGGACGAAGATCGTGCCCGACGCCTCCGGGTTGCGGCCCAACGCCTCCATTGCCTTGCTGAAGCCGATGCCCAGGCCGATCCCGGGGCCGATGGCGCCCAGCATGGCCAGCCCGGCGGCGAGATTGGAGTCCACTGCTTCGATTCCTCCTTGTGCGCCTGCGTCGCTCGCAGGCCTCGTGGTCGCCCTACGCTGGGGCAGATGTCGACGCCGACGTGGAGCCCGCTGGGGCGTGCGCATCGGTCTCGTGGGATGTCCCCTGGTCGCGCTCGTCATCGTGCGCGCCGGCGGCGTGCTCGGCGATGGCGAGCGTGATGTAGGTCATGGCGAGCAGGGCGAACACCATCGCCTGGACGAGCCCGAACAGGAGCTCCAGGACGAGGAAGACGGCCGGCACGAAGAACGCGAGCGGAAGGACCGCGACGGCGGCCGTCGTGAGGGCGAGCATCGTCGCCAGCAGGACCTCGCCGGCGAAGACGTTGCCGAAGAGCCGCATCGACAGGCTGATGAGGCGGCTCAGCTCACTGATGAGATGGATGGGGAACATGAGCGGCGCCATGTAGCGCGGCTCGCCGGCGATCTCCTTGAGGTAGCCCCACAGTCCGTGGGTGCGGACGCCCCACCACACGAAGACGACGAACGCGACGATGGCGAGCCCGAGGGTGAAGTTCAGGTCGGCGCCCGCGGCGCGGACGTACGGCGTGATCTCATGCGCCTCCGGGTGTGCAATGCCGATGGTGCCGACGCCCGGCAGCAGGCTCAGCCAGTTGGCGACGAGGATCATGAGGAAGAGGCCCACGACGAGCGCCACGTAGCTGCGCCAGCGGGTGCTGGAGCCGGACACGATGTCCGCCATCCACTCCACCGGCAGCTCGATGAGCGACTGCATCCGCCCCGGCACGAGCGAGGTGTGGCGCACGACGTACCATGCCGCGCCCAGCAGCACGAGCGACGCGAGGAGTGCGCCGATCATGCTGTTCGTGATCGCCAGCGGACCGATGCTGAACAGCGTCTCGGCCTTGATGGCGACGTGGATCAGGCTTCCGCCCTCTGCCGGCATCTATCTCCTCATTGCGTCGCGCGCGACGTCCCAGATCGTGTACATCGCCGCCGCGATCCCGAGCACCATCCCGATCAGGGTCAAGATCGGGCTCGTCCTGAGCCAGTTGTCCAGGAAGAGGCCCGCTCCCAGGCCGATCGCCACCGAGATTCCCAGCCGAATTCCCAGGTCGAATGCCATGCCCCAATTCGGCGGTCGTGAGGGCGGCTTACCGCCCGTCTCGTCGCTCGACCCGGGGTCAGGGTTCACGTTGCGAGCTCCCTGTCCCGTACCCGCGTCGCGTGCCAACCCGAATGAGCTGCCAGATCCCGAGGCCCGCGAGCACCGCGCCGACCGTTAACCCGATGAACACACAAAGGGGCGAGGTCCCCAGCATCGTGTCGATCACGAGGCCGGCGACCGCGCCTCCAACCATGGGAATCACCATGATCGCGGTCACCAGGGCCAGGATCTTGACGAGTCCCATGGGCGTCAGTTGTTTCATTCGGAGTTCGACTCACAGCGGTCGGACGGCCGGAGTATACCGGACCCCGTTCCGAGGCGCGCGAATCACGGGCCGGGGTTGACGCATCCCGATGCCATCGGTACCCTATACTCAACCTAATGGTTGACTATTCGACCGAGAAGCGGTCGGGACGCATCACGGCGACGTTCTCGGCGCTTGGCGATCCGGTGCGGCAGGCCATCGTCGACCGCCTCGTGGAGGGGGACGCGACGGTGAACGAGCTTGCGGCGATGTTCCCGATCACGCTGCAGGCGGTGTCGAAGCACATCAAGGTGCTCGAGGCCGCCGCCATCGTCTCGCGGCGCAGGGAGGGTCAGACCCGCCCCGTGCACCTCGAGCCGGCGGCCCTCGCCAGATCGGTCGGATGGCTCGAGGTCCGGCGACGTCGCCTCGAGGCGAGATTCACGCGGCTCGACGAGCTGCTCGACACGACAAGGGAGCACCAATGACGAACAAGCGAATCGTGACCGCCGCCCCCGGGGCGCAGTCGTTCACCTTCACGCGAGAATTCGAGGCGTCGGCCGCCAGGGTCTTCGGAGCGCATACCGATCCGGACCTCTTCGTCCAATGGACCGGCCCGCGCGGCACGGAGGTCCGGATGCGGGAGTGGGATGCGCGCACCGGCGGCAGCTGGAGCTACGTGGTGGGCGGGACGTCCGAGCGGGGCGTCGGCGGCGAGTGGGCGTTCCACGGCTCGTTCCACGAGGTGACCGCGCCCAGCCGGATCGTCCAGACCTTCGAATTCGAGGGTGAGCCGGGCCACCCGACGATGGAGGTGCTCGAGTTCGTCGACCTTCCCGATGGTCGCAGCCGCATCGACGGCCTCTCGCTCTTCCTGGCGGTGGAGGAGCGCGACGAGATGCTCGGCGGCATCGACAGTGGCATGGACGAGAACTTCGACCGCCTCGAGGAGCTCCTCGCGGAAGCGAAGGCGCCCGCCTGAGCAACGTGGCGGCGGGGATTCCCTAGGCCGGGATCTCCGCCGTCGAGCGGGTGCCCGGCACGCCGGGCACCGGGAAGCGGTCAACGATGGCGGCCACGCGACCACGGACCGCCTCCTGGGCGTCGGGGTCGTCGCGCGCCGCGATGCCCTCGACGATCAGGGTTGCGATGTCGCGCATCTCGTCCTCACGCATGCCGCGCGACGTGACCGCCGGCGTGCCGAGCCGGATGCCGGAGCCGATCATCGGCTTCTCCGGGTCGTACGGGATCGTGTTCTTGTTGGCCGTGATGCGCACCTCGCCGAGCGCCAGGTCGGCCTGCTTCCCGTTCACGCCCAGCGGCCGCACGTCGACGAGCATGAGGTGGTTGTCGGTCCCGCCAGAGATGATCGAGGCGCCGGCCTCGCCGAGGGCGGCGGCAAGCGCGCGGGCATTGGCCACGGTCTGCTCCTGGTCGCGCCGGAATGCGTCGGTCGCCGCCTCGCGGAACGCGACCGCCTTGGCGGCGATGACGTGCATGAGCGGGCCGCCCTGGATGCCCGGGAAGACGCTCTTGTCGATCGCCTTCGCGTGGGCCTCCTTCGACAGGATCATCCCGCCGCGCGGCCCACGGAGTGTCTTGTGGGTCGTGGTCGTCACCACGTCGGCGTAGGGCACCGGGGAGGGATGGACGCCGGCCGCCACGAGGCCCGCGAAATGCGCCATGTCGGTCATGAGGAGCGCGCCCACCTCGTCGGCGATGTCGCGGAAGGCAGCGAAGTCCCAGAGCCGCGGGTAGGCGGTGGCGCCGGTCACGATGAGCTTCGGACGGTGCTGGCGCGCCAGCGCCAGGACCTCGTCCATGTCGATGAGGTGCGACTCGCGGTCCACCTGGTACGGCACGAAGGCGTAGTACTGCCCGGAGAAGTTCACCGGCGAGCCGTGGGTCAGGTGGCCGCCCTGGTCGAGCGAGAGGCCCATCACCGTGTCGCCGCGCTCGAGCAGCGCGTGGTAGACGGCCATGTTCGCCTGCGCGCCGGCATGGGGCTGCACGTTCGCGTGCTCGGCCCCGAAGAGCTGCTTCGCGCGGTCGCGGGCCAGGTTCTCGGCGACGTCGACGACCTCGCAGCCGCCGTAGTAGCGGCGCCCCGGGTAGCCCTCCGCGTATTTGCCGGTGAGGACGCTGCCCATCGCCTCGAGCACCGCCAGGCTCGGATAGTTCTCGCTGGCGATCAGCTCGAGATGCGAGCGGGTCCGCTCCTCCTCGTCGCGGACGACCTGCCAGATCTCGGGGTCGACCGTCTCGAGGCGTGCCCATGGGTCCATGGGCACCAGTGTACCGATGCGTCGCGCGTCCGGGCCGATCTCCGGGAGCAGGCCGCGCGGGATGCCCGCCGCGCTCAGCCCGCGACGGCGCCCCGCGCCCAGGCGACGCGCTCGTCGACGTGGCGGTGCAGGCGATGGTGGGTCGGCACCCAGCCGAGCGCGGTCCACGACCGTGCCGCGGCCAGTGATGCGGTCCGCCAGTCCGTGATGCAGTGCGTGACGCCCGCCTCGAGGGCCCGCGCGAAGCCGGCGGCCACGAGCGCGCGCGCGATCCCGCGCCCACGGGCTTCGGTGAGCGTCATCGCGACCCCGAGCTCCCAGGCGCCGTCCGGCACCATCGGTCCGCGCTTCGCCTCGTAGAAGCCCGCCAGCCCGAGCGCCCGGTCGCCCTCCATCGCGACGAGGAGCGGTCCCTCCGGGTGCTCGAGCTCATCCGCCCAGTCCGCGCGGTCGGTCCGGAAGCGCTCGGGGAGCGTGATCGCCCATGCCGGCGGCCCGACCAGCTGGACCGCGATGAGCGGACTCAGCGGCATGATCGCGTCGAGGTCCTCCATCGTGGCCTCACGAATCTCGACGCCCGCCGGCGGCTGCGCCTCGACCCCGGCCACGGGCCGCGCGGCATGCGCCTGCATCCGCCCGAACCCGGTGTTGAACCATGCGTCGACCGCGACCGCGTCCTCGACCGGGGCGTGGAGGTAGTGGCGGAAGATTCCGCGCTCGACATAATGCGTCGACCACGCGGCGTAGCAGTCGCGCAGCGCCTCGCCGCCGCCCACGCCAAGGTCGGGATCGGCGGCGGACCCGTCCACCGGACTCCACGCGGCGCGACCCCAGATCTCGGCGCTGCGATGCTCCCCAAGCAGGAAGGCGAGCGGCCGCGTGCCATCCAGGGCGAGCACGCCATGCGCCCCGTCGGCGGCAAGCAGCTCCTCGAGACCGGCCCGGTGCGTTGACGGCGCCTCGAACGAGGCGGGCAGCTCCGGGCGCGCCGCGCGGAGCATCCGCTGGCGCGCGGCCAGCAGCGCGGCGGCGGACTCCAGGTGGTCGGCGGTCATGGGAACGAACGTCGGCATCGGTCAGGCAGACGGCAGCGCGCGGCCCGCCGCCTCCTCAGCCTCCAGGCGCGCGATCTTCTCGATCCGTGGCACGTGTCGCCCTCCCTGGAACTCGCCGTCGAGGAACGCCTGCACGCTGGCCCGCGCCACCTCGGTGCCGACGATCCGCGCGCCCATGGACAGCACGTTCGCGTCGTTGTGCTCGCGACCCAGTCGGGCGGTCACCGGGTCGGCGGCCTCGACGCACCGGATGCCGCGCACCTTGTTCGCGACGATTGCCTCCCCCGTTCCGCTGCCACCCAGGACGATCCCGCGCTCGAACTCGCCACGCGCCACGGCCCGTGCGACCGGTGCGATGACGTCCGGGTAATCGACCGGCTCATCGGAGAAGGTGCCGAAGTCGCGGTACTCGATCCGCAGCTCGTCGAGGAGCGTGCAGAGCTGCCCCTTGAGGGCAAAGCCGGCATGATCGGACCCGATGGCGACGCGCATCGCGGGTCAGTGTACGCACCACGCTTCGCGCGCAGCTCGACCATGCGCGAGGAAGCTCCCCTGGGCCACCCGTCCCACGCCGCGAGCCACGCCCACAGCTC
>JBBQMC010000121.1:0-6778 GCA_038328565.1 Candidatus Limnocylindria bacterium | reverse complement strand
CGCGGCGCCGGACTTGTCGTGTTTCATCTCCTCCATCTTGTCGGCGGGCTTGATGCTGATGCCGCCGGAGTCGAAGCAGACGCCCTTGCCAACGATCGCCAGCCGCCGCTCGGGTGACGCCTTCTCCCAGCCGGGCAGCTTGATGGCGATGAGGCGCGGCTCGTGCTCCGCGCCCTGGCCCACGCCGAGGAGGGCACCCATCCCGAGCTGTTCCATGGCCTTGACGTCGAGCACCTCGACGGTGCATCCATCGGCCTCGAGCTCGCGCGCGACCTCCGCCATCTTCTCGGGGTAGAGGTCGTTCGCCGCGCGATTCGCGAGCGTGCGGCCGAATTCGACACCTTCCGCGAGGATGATCGCGCGATCGAGGGCCGCCTGGTCCGGCACGTTCTCCCCGACGAGCACCAGCTCCTCGATGCTGCGCAGCATGGCGGGCGTGTCACGCACACGGCCGTAGATGGCGTGCGGCCGGTAGGTCCCCTGCATCGCCCCCACCGTGGCGGCGGCATATCCATCGACGTCCTCCCCGTCGCGCAGCCAGAGTGCGAGCCGCGGGGCGCCCCGCCCCTGGAGGCGGCGGCTCGCGGTCGAGGCGATGCGCCGCGCGCGCCACGGACCGCGTCCCCGCCGCACGCCATTGACGAGCAGGAGCTTGTCCGCTGCGAGGTCGCCGGCGTCGAGGAGCGCGCTGTGGTGCTCGACGATGTTGAATTCGCCGAATTCGATGGCGCGGCCGATCACGCCCCCCGACGCTGCGTCGAGCGCCGCGAGGTCGCCCGACATCTCGCGGTCCTCCTTGTAGATCGGGACGGCGAGCACATCGGCCTGAACGGTGGCCGGATCGCCCGATTCGGCGCGCAGGCGCATCGAGGCTTCTCCTGTTGGCAGTGTCGAATGCCGGCGCGTGCGCCACGCGGGCGGCACCGGTCAACCGAGTATAAACGCGCCGCTGCGGTCAGTTCGCGACGCGATGGGCGTACATCACGAAGCGGCTGCCGACGTCAACCGGGGTGCCCGCGGCCGGCTCCTGGTCGTAGATCCCCGGGGTGCCGGTCGTGATGGTGTCGAACTTGATCGTCCAGTCCAGGTGGGCCTGCTTCGCGGCATCCTCCGCCTCCGCCTCCGTCATGCCGATCGTGTTCGGCACGCTCACCTTCCCGGCCGGCAGGCTCGCGGAGGAGGTTGCCGTGGGACTCCCGCTGCCGCCGCCTCCCGGCCCGCTCCCGCCGGCACGGACGAGGCCGAACACGACGACCAGCCCCACGACGAGGGTCACCGCCGCGAGCAGCCACGGACCGATGCCGCCGCGGCGACGAGGACGCTGCGCCGCGGCGGTCCGGCGCGGAGCGTCGAGCCGGACCGGGCCGCGGCTCGGAAGCACGAGCGGCGGCACGTAGCCCGCTTCCGGGGGCGGGCTGGCCGCCACGACATCGGTCTCGTCCACCCGCGCGTCCGGCGTCGCAAGCGCCGATTCGAGAGCCGCCGCCATCGCGCGGGCGTTGCGGAACCGCCGCGCCGTCTCCGGGTCGAGCGCCTGCGCGACGACCTCGTCGAGGCGGCGCGGGATGCCAGGCCGGCGGGTCGACGGCGGAGCCGGTGGCTCCCCCTCTGCGGCGAGCATGGCCTCTGGGCTGTCCGCGTCGAACGGCACCTGGCCGGTCAGCGCCTGGTAGAGGACCACACCGGCGGCGAACATGTCGCTTGCCGGGCTGAGTGGCTCGCCCCGGAGCTGCTCGGGTGGCATGGCATGGAGCGAGCCGAGGGACGTCCCCTCAGTGCCGGCCGCGGCGGGCGTCCGCGCGATGCCGAAGTCGATCAGCTTCGCCGGGCCCGGGCCGACCATGATGTTCGCTGCCTTCACGTCGCAATGGACGAGGCCCCGATCGTGGACGAGGGCGAGGCCGGCGAGGATTTCGCGGACGAGCTCGACGGCCTCCGTCGCCGGCAGCGGTGCGTCCTCGGCCAACCGGTCGCGGAGCGTGCGATAGCGCGTCAGGAGCTCCATGACGATGTAGCGCGCGTCGCCGTCCTGGCCGGAGTCGTAGACATGGACGAGGTTCGTGTGCGCCAGGCCGGCGGCGGTACGGGCCTCGGCGAGGAAGCGCTCCGCGAAATCAGGGTCGCTCGCGTACGGCTCCGCGAGGATCTTCACGGCCACGTCGCGGTCGAGACGCTCATCGTGCGCGCGATAGACGCGCGCCATGCCGCCCCGGGCGAGAAGCTCAAGCACGCGATACCGGTCCGCGATCCGGCGCTCGAGGAGCCCGTCGCGATCGGGACCGGAATCGTCAGGCTGGTGGGTCACGGCGCCAAGGGTGCCCCATTGCGGGCATCGAGCGCCAGCAGCCGGGCCTGCGCCGCGTCCAGGGCGTCCTGCGTGTTCACCAGCGCGCGGGCCTGGGTGGCGAGCTGGAGCAACGGCGTGCCGAGCACGCGGCCGGCGCTCTCGCTCACCGCGAGCCCGAGCGCTCGATCCGAGACGGCGGCCTCCTCCGCGGCGTCGGCGAGGCGGCGCTGCGCCGCAAGGGCCGCCTCGGGGTCGCCGTCGCGCACCGCGGTCACCGCCTCCCGGACCGTCGCAAGCAGGTCCGACGTCGTCTCGAGCCACAGCCGCAGCTCGGGGAGCGTCGACGCGGCCGGCCGCACGAGCTCGAGCGCGGCAGCCGCCTCGTCCGCCGCGGTGGCCGCTGCCGTCGCGTCGCTCCGGCCGAGGGCGGCGGCGGCGCGGCGGAGCGCCTCCAGCACGTGACCGGCATCGGTTCGCAGGGCGATGAACCCGGCGGCGGATGCGCGGGCGGCATCGACCGCGTCGCCGATGCCTGCCGAACGGTTGCCATCGGTCCCGAAGGCCGCCAGGCCGATCCCGAACGGGTCGAGCGTGCCGCGCGCTCGGTTCACCGCCCCTGCGGCGGCGACCAGGGGCGCCGCCGAGGCGCGCACGGCCGAGGAGGCGGCGGCGAACTTCGGCTCGTCGAGCGCCGCGGCCGTCGACGCGCTGATCGAGGCCCGCCGCGTGGCGTCGATCGCGGCTGTGACGGCGTCCAACGCCGCCCCGGCTCGGGCGTCGGCGCGATCGATCGCCTCCGTTGCCGCCTCGACCCCATGCGCGAACGCGGGAGGATCGGCGAGGAAGGCCGGGCCGGGCCGCAGGGCGAAGGGCAGGCCGGCCAGCACCACCGCCGCCACGACCCTGGCGATGGCACCCGGCCCTATCATCGGTCGATGGACCTTGCCGCCGAGCTGCGCGGGCTGCCGAAGGCGGAGCTGCACCAGCACATCGACGGCGCAATGCGCCCCGCGACCGCGCTGGAGCTGGCGACCGAGGCGGGCATCGCGCTCGCGAGCCTGGCGGACGCGCACGAGCGGCTCGTCGCGCCCGCCCACTGCCGCGACCAGGCGGAGCTCCTCACGTACTTCGACCTGCCGATCGCGCTGCTCCAGACGGCGGCGGCGCTCACCCGGGTGACCGCGGAGCTCGTCGCCGACCTCGCCGCGGACGGGGTGCGGTACGCCGAGCTCCGCTGGGCCCCGCGACTGCACCTCGAGGCGGGCCTCTCCATCGGCGAGGTGATCGGCGCCGTCGTGGACGGCATCGCCCTGGCGGCCGGCAACCTCGACGGTCGGACACCGCTCATCGGGGTGATCGTGACCGCAATGCGCAGCCACCCACCGGCGGCCAACGTCCGGCTCGCGGAGGCCGCGGCATCCTTCGGGCCGCCGGTCGTCGGCTTCGACCTGGCCGGCCCGGAGGCCGCATACCCCGCGCCTCCACATGCCGCAGCCTTCGTTGCCGCCCAGCGCGGCGGGCTCGCCACGACCGCCCACGCGGGCGAGGTTCCGGGGTCGCAGCGCATCGTCGAGGCGCTCGACCTCGGCGTCCGCCGGATCGCGCACGGCGTGACCGCCGCCGGGGATGCCGACGTCATGGCACTCCTTCGCGCGCGCGACATCACCCTGGATCTCTGCCCAACGAGCAATGTCCAGGCGGGGATCGTGCCCGACCTCGCTGCCCACCCGGTGGCGGCGCTCCATCGGGCGGGCATCTCGGTGACCATCTCGACCGATGACCGCACCGTGAGCGACGTGAGCCTGTCGGAGGAGCTCGAGCGCGCGTCGCGGATCATCGGCCTCACCGATGCCGAGCTGGCCGCCATCTCGACGAACGCGTTCCGCCGTGCCTTTGCGCCGCGCAACGTGATGACGCCCCTCATCGCCGCCGCCGAGCGGGCGTGGGGGGAGTGGCTGGCGACCCGCATCAGCTGACGCCGATCCCGAGCGCCGCGGGCAGCTCACCCGGCCCCGCAAGGACGAGATCGGGCCGTCGCTCGCCCTCGAGCGCAGCCGCCGCGGTCGCATCGGCAACGCCGGTGAGGACGAGCACCGCGGCGACTCCCGCGTGCCGCGCCGCGACGACGTCGGCGTCAGGGTTGTCCCCGATGACGACCGCGTCGGCCGCCGGGCAGCCGGCCGCCTCGAGGATGGCGGTGAACATCGCCGGCGACGGCTTGCCGATGACCGTCGGCTCGCGCCCGCTCGCGATGGCGACCGCCGCCACCACGGCACCCGCGCCGGGCAGGAAGCCGTCGGGCGTCGGGTAGCGGTGGTCGGCATTCGTGGCAATGAAGCGGGCACCTTCCCGCACCGCGCTGGCGGCGACGCTGAGGGCGCGGTAGGTCAGGCGCCGATCGAGGCCCACGACGAGCGCGTCCCACCCGCGGCGCAGCGGACCGCCGTGATATCCCTCGTCCTCCACGTCCACGGCGTGGCGGGCCTCGAAGCCTGCGGCCACGAGCTCATCCAGCATGCCGGGCCCGCCCAGGATCAGGGTCGAATGCACCTGCGGAAGGTGGCGCCGAAGGTGCTCGATCGTCGCGGATGTCGAGGTGACGACCCGGTGCGCGGAAGTCCGGATCCCCATCGCCGCCAGCCGTGCCACGTACACCTCGCGGCTGACGGTGGAGTTGTTCGTTGCGAAGCGGATGGCAATGCCCGCGCGCTCGAGGGCTTCGATCGCCGCCACCGCGCCGGGAATGGGCACGTCGCCGCGGTAGACCACGCCGTCGAGGTCGAAGATCGCCAGGCGCGGTGGTCGCGGCGGCAGGGCCATGGGCCAGCATCATAGCCAGCGACGCGCACCAGACGCGTCGCAGATGGTTGAGTGGCGGCCGCGCGAGGCAGTATCATGCCGCAGATTCTGCGCCGGGCACCCACCGCTTGGGCGCATCCCCGGAGGCGCCGCACCGCGGCGGCAGATGTGCACCCGTGTGGTGCGGAGGAGCAATTCATGCGAAGGTCCCCCAGCTTCGCGCCGGTGGCCATGCTTGCCATCCTGGCCCTGATCCTAGGCGCCTGCACCGGGACGAACACCGGCAGCACGGCACCCAGCGGCAGTGGCGCGGCGAGCGCGAGCGCCACGCTGACGGCGAACGGCCTCTGCCGTCCGGTTGGTGACGCGACCCCCGAGCCGACCCCGTCGCCGTCGAACGCCGCTCCCGGCAGCAGCGACCTCAAGATCGGTGTCGTGACCGACGTTGGCACCCTCGACGACCGCAACTTCAACCAGTACAGCTGGGAAGGTGCACTCCGTGGTGCGGCGGCCATCGGCGCACCGGCACCGCAGAACATCGTCACCACCCAGTCCAGCGACTACGACAAGAACATCCAGTCGTTCGTCGACCAGAGCTACAACGTCATCGTGACGATCGGCTTTGCCCTCGGTGAGGCGACGCTCGCGGCGGCGCAGGCCAACCCCGACATCCACTTCATCGGTGTCGACCAGTTCCAGGCCAACGACCCGCTCGCCAACTACGAGAGCGTCATCTTCAGCGAGCAGCAGGCCGGCTACCTGGCCGGCATCGTGGCGGCCAGCATCAGCAAGTCGAACAAGATCGCCGCGATCGGCGGCTCCGGCACGATCCCACCGGTGGTCAACTACATGCGCGGCTACGAGAACGGCGCGAAGAGCGTCAACCCGGACGTCGCGGTCAGCCTGAAGTACATCAGCGACGACCTGACCGTCGCCTTCAACGACCCGACCTCCGGCAAGACGTTCGGCGATCAGTTCCTCCAGCAGAACGGTGACGTGGACGTCGTCTTCCAGGTCGCCGGCAAGACGGGCAACGGCGTGATCCAGGCTGCGCAGGCGGCCGGCATCTACGCGATCGGCGTCGACGTCGACCAGCACGCCTCGCTGCCCGACAGCGCCGAGTGCATCGTGACCAGTGCCGAGAAGAAGCTCACGCTCGCTGTCTCCGAGGGCATCATGGCCGTCGGCGCCGGCAGCCCGCGCAAGAGCAACGTCTTCTACGGTGCCGACAACGACGGCATCGGCCTGGCCGCCTTCTACCAGTTCGCCGATCTCATCACCTCCGACATCCAGTCGAAGATCGACGACGCGGTCTCGAAGATGGCGGACGGGTCGCTCGACCCGTGCAAGCCGTCGGACAAGTGCTACAACGGCACGGCCGATACGGGGAACTGATCCCCGCCAACTGACTGACGCGGGCAGGTCGATTCACCAGGATCGGCCTGCCCGCTTCGCTTTCCGCTGAGGGCGTCGCGATGTCCAGCGATCCCGGAGCTCCCCGCGCCACGGCCGTGTCGGACGCGCCGTTGCTCGAGATGCGCGGGATCACGAAGCGCTACCCCGGCGTCCTCGCCAACGATGCCATCTCGCTCGATGTGCGGCGCGGCGAGATCCATGCCCTCCTCGGCGAGAACGGGGCGGGCAAGTCCACGCTCATGAATATCCTCTACGGCCTCGCCCAGCCGGATGCGG
>JBBQMC010000120.1:0-6866 GCA_038328565.1 Candidatus Limnocylindria bacterium | reverse complement strand
CTCCACGAAGGCCATCCCGTCGGCGACCGTCTCGACCACCGCGCTCTCCGGCACCGGCTCGCCGATGCCGATGACGAGGTCGCGGAACCCGCCGCGGTCCTCGGCCGCCCGCACGGCATCGAGGGGCGTGCCGAGCACGCGGACGTGATGCCGCTCGAGCACGCCCGCATCGTCGAGCGCGACGGCAAGGTTGAGGCCGGTCTGCCCGCCGAGCGTGGGCAGCAGCGCGTCCGGCTGATGCTCCTCGATCACCCGCGTGAGATGACCGAGCGTCAGCGGACCGATGATCACCGTCCCGCCCACGTCGGGATCCGTCATCACCGTCGCCGGGTTCGAGTTGACGAGGATCGTCTCGACGCCGGCTCCGCGCAGGGCGAGACAGGCCTGGACGCCGGCGTAGTCGAATTCGGCGGCCTGACCGATGAGGATCGGTCCCGAACCGATGACGAGGACACGCCGCGGCATGCTCACGTCGTGGCCGCCCCGACCGCGATGTCGAAGATGCGTGAGGCGTCGATGGGGCCGGGTGCCCCTTCCGGATGGAACTGGACCGATGCCACGCGCCCGCTCGCGTGGATCAGCCCCTCGACCGTTCCGTCGTTGAGGTCGCGGTGGCTGACGCGGTAGCCAGCCGCCGCAAGGGCCGGGACGTCGACCACCTCGACCTCGTGATTGTGGGCGCCGATGTCGACCCGCCCGGTGTCGAGGTCGCGCACCGCGTGGTTGCCGCCGTGATGGCCGACGGCCAGGCGCCGGGTCGCGGCTCCGGCCGCGAGCGCGAGGAGCTGGTGCCCCAGGCAGATCCCGAGCACCGGTGGCCCACCGTAGTGCGCGGCGGCGGCGATGTCCGCCACGGCGGCAATCTGCCGTCCCATCCGCGCCGGGTCGCCGGGACCGGGCGAGAGGACGACGAGGTCAGGCCCGGCGGCGGCCACGTCGGCCGCGGTCGCGTCCGGTGGCAGCCCCACGACCTCGAGCCCGCGCGCCGTGAGCGCACGGAGCAGGGAGCGCTTCACGCCATAGTCGACGAGCACCGCTCGGCCGCGACGCTCCCCGTCTGGTGGGAGGTGGAACGGCTCGCGCGCCGCGACCCGCGACACGTGGTCGACGGCGTCCCAGGCCGGCGTGGCAGCCGCCTCGGCGGCGGCCGCCAGGGCATCGGCAAGTCCGCCGGCGGCCGGTCGCGCACGGCGGATGATGGCGCGCCGTGCGCCACCACGGCGCAGGCCGAGCGTGATGGCGCGGGTGTCGACGCCGGCGAGGGCGGGGATTCCCGACTCCACGAGCAGCTCCTCCAGCGATCGGCCCGGACCGGGCGGTGGGGTGACGAGCCGCGTGACGACGAGGGCGCGGGCATGGACCAGGCTGGACTCGAGGTCGGCCTCCGCGAGCCGATAGTTGCCGGCCATGGGATGCGTGAGGACGACGATCTGGCCCGCGTAGGACGGGTCGGTGAGGATCTCGCCCCAGCCGGTGGCCGAGGTCGTGAAGACGAGCTCACCCTCGGCGCGCACGTCGGCGCCGCGCAGCTCACCGCGGTGGAGCGTGCCGTCCGTGGTGGCGAGGAGCGCGTCCGGACCACGCTGTGGGGCAAACGACGACGCCGGTCGCTCGGCGGCGGCAGGCGTCAATGGGTCTCGTTCGGTCAGGTGCTGCACGGTCGCTCCTTTCCGGCCTCACGGTGCCGGGCTTAAAGGATGTCCGGTGGGAAGTGTACCGCGCGGCAGGCCCGGCGGCCGTCGCCGGCTGCGTAGAATCTGTGCCGCTGACATCTCATGCTGAACCCGTCTGAGTGGAGGCATCACCGTGACCATTTCGGCCCGCGTGGCTCGCCCCGCATCCCCGGCGGTCCTCGCCGACGCGATCCCCGCCAGTGCGTCGCGTGCCGGGGCCGCGCTCCGCACCGCGGCGCTCGTCGTCGGTGGCGCGGCGATCACCGCCCTCGCCGCCCAGGTGAGCTTCACGGCGCCCGGCATGGTCGTGCCGTTCACCGGCCAGACCGCCGCAGTGCTCCTCACCGGCGCTGCCCTCGGCTGGCGACGGGGCGCGGCGAGCATGGCGCTCTACCTCGTCGCGGGCGCCCTCGGTGCGCCGGTCTTCAGCAACGGCGCCAGCGGGCTGGTCCGGGTACTCGGCAGCACCGGCGGCTACCTCGCCGGCTTCATCGTGGCTGCGGCCGTGGTGGGAGCGCTTGCGGCTCGCGGCTGGGACCGGACGATCCCGCGCGCCGCGTTGCTCATGGTGCTCGGCAACCTCCTCATCTACGCCCTCGGCGTGCCGGTGCTTGCGGCCGTCACCGGTCAGGGCCTCGGCTGGGCGGTCGCGAACGGCGCGCTGCCGTTCATCCCGTGGGACGCCCTGAAGATCGCGCTCGCCGCCGGCCTGCTTCCGGCAGCGTGGCTGCTGGTCGGCCGACGCCGCTGAGCAGGCCCATGGACCCCCGCCACGCCGAGCTGATGGAGGACGAGGCTGCGCGGGCCGGCATGGCCGCCCACGAGTTCGACCCCGAGTTCCTGCGCATCCACCTCCGCGACGAGCGACGGCGGGCAAGCCTCCTCGGTGAGGTGCGCGAGGCGATCTTCGGCGCCCAGGACGGGCTGGTGAGCACGCTCGCCGTCGTGAGCACGGTCGCTGGTGCCTCCTCCAGCCGTTTCGCGGTCCTCATCGCCGGCATCGCATCGGGATTGGCGGGGATCTTCAGCATGGCCGCCGGCGAGTACCTGTCGAGCAAGAGCCAGCGCGAGATCTTCGAGGCCCAGATCGTCGACGAGCGCCGCGAGGTCCACGAGCGCCCCGGCGAGGCCGAGGCGGAGATGGCCTTCATGCTCCACGAGGACGGCCTGCCCGCGGAGGTCGCGGCATCGGTGGCACACACGATGGCCGAGCATCCGGAGGTGCTGCTGAAGACGATGGTCGAAAAGGAGCTCGGGCTGGCGGTGGAGCCGGACGAGGGATCGCCGCTGCAGGGCGCGCTCGTCATGGGCGCCGCGTTCGGCCTCGGGGCCGCCATCCCTGTCATCCCCCACATCTTCCTGGGCGCCGACGTCGCCGTCCTGGTGTCGACGCTCGCGACGCTCGCGGTGCTGTTCCTGATCGGCGTCGTGAAGAGCCGCTGGACGCATCGCACCTGGTGGGCCTCCGGGCTCGAGATCCTGGCCATCGGTGCCGTGGCCGGCATCGCCGGCTATTTCTTCGGCAACATCCTGCCGGTCGTCCTAGGCGCGCCCGAGGCGGCCGGCTGAGGCTGCCGAGCAGCAGGACCACGCCGGCAACCACGACCGATTGGCCCTACCGCATCCGATAGATCTCGGCGTCCGGCGCGCCGGTCGCGCGATCGTCGATGACCGCGAGCGGCCGATCCTCGGCGAGGGCGAGGTAATGGGCGCGATCCGGCCCGACGGGCTGGCGCCCACCCGCGTCGCCGTTGAAGAGGAGCAGGTAACGCCGGGAGCCCCGGAGCTGGACCTCCGCCCCGATCTGCGCCGGATAGTGGAAGTTGTAGCCCGCACAGCCGGTGTACCACGTGACCTCCGGGACGAGGTAGGTGAGGACCGAGCAGGACTGCCCCGCGGCGTCGGCGGTGATCGTAGTCCCGATGTCGAGGATGTCGAGGCCTGAGCGCGCCGTGCGGGCGTCACGCCCAACCCGGGCCACGCCCCCAGACGCCGCCGCCAGCAGCAGGCCGATGACCACGATGGCCACGATCGCGGGCAACCGGACGACGCGGACGAGTTCCGGCCGCTGTCGCCCCAGGGTGATGGTGACGCGCGTCATCACCAGGGCGCCGGCGATGGTGAGCAGCACGATCGGGAAGAAGACGTACCTCGTCTGGGGGAGCGCCGCGATCCCCAGCACCAGGCCCTGCGCGAGCGCCGGGACCACGAGCAGGGTGAGGATGCGGAGCGTGGTCGTCGGCCGTCGCAGGCGAACGGCGTCCACGATCGTCGCGATCCAGCCCACCAGCCCTGCCCAGGCGAGGAGCGCGATCGTCGACCCAGCCAGGTGGCCGCCAAAGAGCCCCAGGTAGGAGCGGAGGGCCTCGCCGGGGTACGCCGGCGCCGCGAGGTTGCGAGCGCTCAGGGCCACGCCCCAGGGCGTGCCGGTGGCGAGCGTCGCCGTGATCAGGTTCGGCGCCAGGAGGAGGGCCAGCAGCAGGCCGGCGGCGCCGAGCAGGACGAGCCTCTGGCGGAGCCGATCGAACCAGGTGACGAGCGCCGTGAGGCCGACGAGGGCAATCGGGATGCAGGCCCCGTAGCGGACGTAGAAGGCGGCAGCGGCGAGGGCCGCGACGACGAGAAGGCCACGCCCCGGGCCGGCGGGCCGCGTCAGCTGCCAGAGGAGCACGAACACCATCGCCAGCAGGATCGCGGTCGAAGGGACGTCGGTGAGGTAGCGACCCGCGTCGGCCTGGAGGTCGGGCACCGTGGCGACGGCAGCGGCCGCGACGAGCCCGGCCGCGGGGCCTCCTGCGCGCCGCCCGACCGCCCATGTCGCCACGATCATCGCGACGCCGAAGCCGACGCCCCACCCACGCATGACGGCATCGGATTGGACGAACAGGAGCGGGATCGTCCCCAGGCTGGGCATCCCGGGCGAGCGGTGGAGCGCCCAGCCGGTGATCGGCGTGCCGGAAACCCAGCTCCGGGCCGTCAGCCCATACACCGATTCGTCCCAGCCCATGGGCGCGCTGATCGCCACGTTCCGGATCGTCAGCGCACCGAACACGACCACGATCAGTGCGAGGCCGGCCCCCTCGGCGCTCATGGCCGGATGTCGCCGCGGAGCACGGGCGACGAGCCAGGATATGGGCACGGCCCCCACGCCCACGGTGAGGCCCCCGAGCATCAGCGCGAGCTGGACCGGACCGATCGGCTGGCCTCCGACCAGGAGCGCGCCGAGTGCGGCCGCGAACCCGGTGCCGGCGACGATGGCCCCCTGCGCAGCCCAGCCGATGCGTCGGCCGACCGGCAGCGCGAATGCGGAGGAGATGACCAGGACGACCACGGCCGCCACGGGCAGGGCGAGGCTCAGAGGCCGCGAGGGGTCGATGAACGCGGGTAGGAGCTGCCACACGGCGGCCGCCAGCAGGACGAGGCCACCGGCTCCCGCGACAAGACGCAGGATGCGGGGCTCAGGCATCCCCGTGCGAGCGGCCCCGGCGCCGGCCGTGCCGACCGAACGTGAGCCGCGCGAGGGTCAGGCCGATGGACAGCCCGTCCCGCACGGGGCGCAGCTTCGTCGAGCCGACCCTCGCACCGTACGAAACCGGATGGTCGACGGCGCGGAGGCCCATAGCGGTGCCCTTCATGACGATCTCGGTCTCGATGCCGAACCCCTCGGCCTGGAGCTCGAGCGCCAGGAGGTCACTCCGGCGGGCGGCGTAGAGCCCGGTCAGCGGATCCGCCGCCGCGGCCCCCGAAGCGAGGCGGATGGCAGCGCTGAACGCGGCATTCCCGAGCCGATTGACGCGTGGGATGTTGGCACGCCCGATTACGCGCGCGCCGAAGACGAGATCGTGGGTGTCGAGGCGACCGAGCATCGCCGGAACTTCGTGCGCGGGGTACGTGCCGTCCGCGTCGATCACCGCGATCCGCTCGCCTCGTGCGTGGCTCAGGCCGGTCCGCACGGCGGCCCCCTTGCCCCGGTTTCGCTCATGGCGCACCAGGCGTGCTCCGGCAGCGGTCGCCACGGCCGCCGTCCGATCAATGGAGCCGTCGTCCACGACAAGGACCTCGACCCGATCGTCGTCGAGGGCGGCGAGATCGTGGAGGACGGCGGCCAATCCCCCCTCTTCGTTGAAGGCAGGGATGATCACCGTTGCCCATGGGGGCACGACGGTGCGATGGTGCTCCGTGCGGCTTCCCCCCGACGCTTCGTGCGAGGGCACGACCGGCGGGCGCTGCTTCGTCGGCAAGCGGGCGGCCTCAAACGTCGCGCCAGTGTACCCGGGCCGACGCGAATCGGTCAGGCGACCGTGACGATGCCGGTCATCCCGTATGCCTCGTGGCCGGGGAGGTGGCAGATGTAGGCGAAGATGCCGCGCTGCGGGAAGGTCACGGTCGTCTCGAGGGTCGTGAGCGCCGGGATCGACACCTCGGTCGGCCGGGCGCCATGGTGCGGCTCCGTCCCGGTCCGATGCTTGGCATGGACCGCCGCGTCGCCGACGATCCACTCGTGGCCGATGGGGTCGTCGTTGACGAGCACGAATGTCACCGGCACCCCCACCGGCACGGTGACCCGCTGCAGATCGAACGATGAATAGTGGATGCGGATCGTGACCCGCTCGCCGGCGGCGACGCTGCCGCAGGCCGACGTCCCGAGCGCCAGGACCAGCAGCATCGCCGCGGCGAGTCGCAAAGATCGACCCATGGGCGCGCGCCTCAGGCGGGCCGGAGCGGGCCGCTTGCGGAGCGAGCGCGACGCATCCGGTCGCCAAGGAGCGGCGTGGCGACGATCACCGCTGCCGCCACGAGCAGCAGGTACGGAACCGGCGACCCCGGCGCCGGGGTGGGGCCGAACGGCGCGAAGCCGGCGTCGACCGGTGACGGAGCGTCGCCACCCGAGGCATCGATCGCCAGGTCGAACGTGAGCTGCTCCGCCGCGGCGTCGATCTCAAGCTTCGTCAGCCAGCCGCTCGCCGGGACCCAGCCCATGCCCTTGTCGGAGCGCAGGTCTTCGAGGAGCGAGGCGCTGGCCGCATCGGCGTGCGCCAGCTTGAGCCCGTCGTTGGGGATGATGACGCCAGGGCCGGGGAGGAGCGCCGGCCGGTCATCGGTGAGCAGGAAGACGTCGGCCTGGACGCGCTCAGCCGGTGCCTTGCCGAGGCCGAGGATCCGCAGCGGGACCCACGGATTGTCGGTCGGGAT
>JBBQMC010000119.1:0-6868 GCA_038328565.1 Candidatus Limnocylindria bacterium | reverse complement strand
CTCGGCCGAGGTCGGCAACCCGCCCGCCAAGTTCCAACGCGTGTACGCCCGCGCCGGTGAACTGGGACTCCACCGGGTCGCTCACGCGGGCGAGGAGGGCGGGGCCGCATCGGTGACCGAGGCGCTCGACCTGCTGCACATCGAGCGGGTCGACCACGGCATCCAGGCGATCGATGACCCGGCCCTGATGGATCGGTTGGCGCGCGCCGGGACCCCGCTGACCATGTGTCCGCTGTCCAACGTACGGCTGCGGTGCGTGGACACGCTGGCGGACCATCCGCTGCCGGCCTTCCTCGAGGCGGGCGTCCTGGTCACGGTCAACTCCGACGACCCGGCCTATTTCGGGGGCTACGCGGACACGAACTACGAGGCCCTGCGGGCGACGTTCGGCTTCAGCGACGAGGTGATGGCCCGGTTGGCGCGCAACTCGGTCACGGCCAGCTTCCTGCCCGAGGGGCGGAAGACCGGGCTGCTGAGCGAGATCGACGCCTGGATCGCCACGTGACCGAGCCGACTCCGACCGAGTGCTTCGGCACTGCTTCCGATCGCACCTGCCAGGAGGCCCTCCCGCCCTGCGGCCGCCTTCCCGCTTCGTCTGGCGACGCTCCCAGAGCGGCCCGTTGCGGGTTCACAGGCCCGGAGTCCAGCGAAAGCGGACGCGCGATAGCGGATAACTCGACGCTCTACGCTCCCCCACCCAAGCTCGGTGCCACAGCGCATCGGCCCGGATAGTCCGAAGTCAGCTGCTCTGATCCGCTGAGCTGCGGGCGCCGATGGGCATCGTACCCGACGCTCGGCGGGGACGGTCAACGCCGCCAGTTCCGCCTCCGCGCCGAGTCACGGACGGTAGGGTTGATCGGTGACGGGAAGCGAGAGCGGCATGATGCCGAGCCAAGAAAGCCGATGACGGAGCATGCCGTCGTCGTTGCCGGTGCCGGTCCGACCGGGCTGATGTTGGCAGGCGAGCTGGCGCTGGCGGGTGTCGACGTCGCGGTGTTCGAGCGGCGCGCCAGCCAGGACCTTGCCGGCTCGCGCGCGGGCGGCCTGCAGTCGCGCACGATCGAGATGCTCGATCAGCGCGGCATCGCCGAAAGGTTCCTCGCGGAGGGCCAGAAAGCCCAGGTCGCCGGCTTCGGCAGCGTGCGCCTCGACGTCAGCGATTTCCCCACTCGGCACAACTACGGCCTCGGGCTGTGGCAGAACCACATCGAGCGCCTCCTCGCCGGCTGGGTCGGCGAGCTCGGGGTACCGATCCGCTACGGCATCGGTGTCACCGGCTTCACGCAGGACGACGCAGGCATCGAGGTCAGCCTGTCCAACGGCCGCTCGTTGCGAGCCCAGTACCTCGTCGGGTGCGACGGCGGACGGATCCTGGTCCGCAAGGTGGCCGGCATCGACTTCCCCGGGTGGGACGCGACGACGAGCAGCCTCATCGCCCAGGTCGAAATGACCGATGAGCCCCAGGTGGGCATCCGCCGCGACGCGAGCGGCACCCATGCCCTGGGCAAAGTCGAGTACGAGATCCGCGACGGCAAGGTCGTCTACCAGCAGGGAGGACGGGTAGGGGTGATGCTGACCGAGGAACGCGTCGGAGCGACCGCCGAACCCACCCTCGACGATCTCCGCCGTAGACTCATCTCCGTCTTTGGCACCGACTACGGGGTCCACAGTCCCACCTGGATCTCCCGGTTCACCGACACGACGCGGCAGGCCGCGACCTACCGCGAGCGACGGGTGCTCCTGGCCGGCGACGCGGCGCACATCCATTCACCGGTCGGTGGACAGGGCCTCAACACCGGCGTGCAGGATGCGGTGAACCTGGGGTGGAAGCTGGCGCAGGTGGTCCAGGGGACGGCGCCGGAACGCCTGCTGGATACCTACCAAGCCGAGCGCCATCCGATCGCCGCGCGCGTGCTGCGCACGACCATGGCGCAGGTGGCACTCATGCGCGTCGACGATCGCACCGAGGCGTTGCGCGAGAGCGTCGCCGAGCTGCTGAGCATGGACGAGCCACGGAAGCGATTCGCGGCGATGATGTCGGGCCTGGACATCCGTTACGACCTGGGCGAGGGCCACCCGCTGCTCGGGCGTCGCATGCCCGACCTGGACCTGGTCACCGCCAACGGTCCGCTCCGCGTCTTCACCCTCCTCCACGCCGCGAAGCCGGTTCTGCTGAACCTGGATGGCCCCGGCGGCCTCGACATCACGCCATGGGCAGATCGCGTCCAGGTGATCGAGGCCAGCCACGAGGGCGCCTGGGACCTTCCGGCGGTCGGCACGGTCGATGCGCCCAGCGCCGTACTGATTCGGCCCGACGGCTATGTGGCATGGGTTGGAGACCGAACTGAGGCAGGACTCGTTGACGCGCTGACCACCTGGTTCGGACCGCCCAGTGCGGCGTAGCGTCCCCCGAGGTGGAGTTGAGCAGCGCGGCCTCTCCTGTCGAGGCGTCGTGTGCTACCATGCATCTTGCTCGGAGGAGCTTGAACAACTAGTGATTCGGTTTGTGTTTTGCATGGACCGAAGCATCTAGGGATCAGGTTCCTTCGGGCATTTTTACGTCCTGGCGTGAGGCCCCTTCGCGGGAGCGCTTTTCACGAGCGGTAGCACGGGTCACACTGCCGCGATGACCGCGGCCATCCGCTACGCGACCGCCCCGGATGGGGTGTCCATCGCCTACCAGGTTGTCGGCGATGGGCCGCGCGACCTGGTGTGGGTGCCCGGCTGGATCTCGCACCTCGAGGCGGCCTGGGAGGAACCGACCCTCGCCCGCTTCTTCGAGCGGCTCGCCTCCTTCTCTCGGCTCATCCTCTTTGACAAGCGGGGCACCGGCCTGTCCGACCGGGTCGCAATCGCTGACCTGCCGACCCTCGAGACGCGCATGAGCGATCTCCTCACCGTGTGCGACGCCGCCGGATCGGAGCGCGCGGCGCTCATCGGCGTCTCCGAAGGTGCACCGATGTGCGTCCTGTTCGCCGCGACGCATCCGGATCGGACGACGGCGATGATCCTGCTCGGTGGCTTCGCGCGGGAGATGGCCGGATCGGACCACCCGTGGGCGATGACGGCGGAGACGCTCGACGCCTTCCTGGATGAGGTGGCGCATGCGTGGGGCGGACCGGTCGGCCTCGAGGCACGCGCCCCGAGCCGCGCCCGCGACGAGCGCTTCCGCTCGACCTGGGCCAAGTACCTCCGCCAGGGTGCAAGCCCTGCTGCGGTGACCGCGCTCGCGACCATGAATGCCGCCATCGACGTGCGGCCCGTCCTCGACTCGGTCCACGTTCCGACGCTCGTCCTCCATCGCACCGGCGACCGAGCCGTGCCCGTCGAGAGCGGGCGCTACCTCGCGGCACACATTCCCGGGGCGCTGCTCCGCGAGCTTCCCGGCGACGACCATCTGCCGTGGGTCGGCGACGCCGACCGCGTCCTTGACGAGATCGAGGAGTTCCTCACCGGCGTGCGCCAGCGGGGACGGGACGATCGGGTGCTGGCGACGGTCCTGTTCACCGATATCGTCGGCTCCACCGAACGGGCGGCCGAGCTCGGAGACCTCGCATGGACCGATCTGCTCCGGGCGCATCACGCGATCGTGCGCGCCGAGCTGGAACGCTACGGTGGGCACGAGGTCGACACCGCCGGCGACGGCTTCTTTGCCACGTTCGACGGTCCTGCGCGCGCCATCCGTTGCGCGCTGGCCATCAGTGCCGCGGTGCGTGGGCTTGGGATTCACGTCCGGGCCGGAATCCACACCGGCGAGGTCGAGCTTGCGCGCGACGGCATCAGCGGCATGGCGGTCCACATCGGTGCGAGGATCGGCGCACTGGCCGCCGCCGACGAGGTGCTCGTCTCGCGGACCGTGCGCGACCTGGTCGTGGGATCGGGGATCGGCTTCGAGGATCGCGGCGAGGCGACGCTCAAGGGCGTCCCCGACACCTGGCAGCTCTACGCCGCGCTCAGCACCTGAGCTCGCGCTGGCTCACGGGCAGCTGATCGTGCCGGCGATATGCTCCGGCACGTCGCCGGAGCTGAGGTCGACATCGAGCGAGACCGACTTGTGGTCGGCGGACACGGCGTTCGGGACCGTGTTGATGCCGCCGGACCCGCCGAGGAGCTTGACGGTGACGTACCCACTGTTTCCCTCTGAGACGAAGAGCCCGTCGCCAAGGCCCGGGTAGTCCGCGCCCGTGGCGGCGAATCCGAAATTATTCACCGTTCCGGAACCATCGCGCCCAAGCTGGCATTGTCCGGCACTCCCCTTCGCCGCGACGGCAAGCGGACCGCTGAGCGTGAGGTCGACCGCGGGTGATGCCGGCGACGCTGCCGCCGACGACGAGCTCGAGGCGCTCGCGGCCTGGCTGGCGCTGGAGGTCTGCGTCGCTGAGCTCGTCGCGGTCGTCGACGTCCCGGATGCGGCGCAGGCGCAGAGCGCGGTCAGGGCGATGAGCGCGGCCACGAGGCCGGCGGGGCGGGTTGGGCGCATGGAGTGTGTCCTCCTGGCGATCGGGAGCGGGCACGGCCGAACAGGCGTGCTTCGTGTCGGGGCGGCCGATGCACGTGCCATGCCCCGCGTCGACGTCAGACGCGCATGGCGCCACCGGCGCTGCGTGAGAGCCACGCGACAGCCATCCCCGAGGCGATGAGGAGGACGCCGGGGAGATCGAGGACCGTGGCCAGCACCACGAGGAGGCCGAGCAGACTGATGCAGAGTCCGAGCAGCAGGGCGAGAGCATCGCGCACAGCGACCACCTCCGATCGTTCGCCGCCGGCGAGGAGTGGCGCGCCGGCCGTGCCCGGATCGTGGCGCGCAGGTTCGAACGTCGAAATGGCCCCTTCGGCGACGCGCGGCTAGGACGCTTGGCGACGGGCCGACGCGGTGATCACCAGAGCGCCAGGCCCGTGGTCTCGTCGTGCGTGCGCACGAGGGAGATATCGGTCCATTCGTTGATGATCACCTCCGCCACGAAGGCCACCGTGCCGCGCAGGATGTGGCCGCTCGCCGTGGCGCCGTGCTCGTCCGCGAACGTGGCGTGCGCATGAAGGAACGGCCGCCCGTCGCGCTGCGAGATGTTCCCCACCCAGCCTGCGAGCTCGTGGTGGTCGTCGGAAGCGAGCTCGATGTACCGCTGCGCCGCCTGGTCGTAATACGCGTAGGCGGCGCGCTGGACCGCGCCCACGACGGTCACCTCGGCGGCGAGGATCCCCTGCTCGGCGCAGGTGCGCTCGATCTCCTCGACGAGATCACTGCCGGTCTGGAGCCGCCCGACGAAGGTGCGGCCCGGATGCGCTTCCCAGAAGCGGGTGGGCACTGGCACGGATGTTCCTCCTCTGCCGCGGAGCGGCGGTCATTCGAAGTGCTGGAGGCTGGCGACGATCGGGAGCCGGCCCGCTCGCCGCGCCGGGTAGATCCCGGCCAGCGATGCGACGCCGGTGCCGAGCAGCACGCAGCTGATGACGAGCGGCCACGGGATGGCAAGGCCGGCCGCGAAGTCACGCGAGCCGCCGCCGACGACCATCGCCCACGCCACGGCAAGACCGATGCCCGCGGCCAGGATCCCGCCCACGGCGCCGAGGATGGCGGCCTCGGAGACGACCATCGCCTGCACCTGGCCCACCGTCATGCCGTGCGAGCGCAGGATGGCGATCTCACGCGCCCGCTCAACCACCCCGATCCCGAGCGCGTTGACGATCCCCGCCGCGGCCACGGCGACCGCGACAAGGGCGAGCACGTCGAAGAGCCCGATGAGCCGATCGAACGAGCGGGCCAGGTCACCCGCAAGCTGCTCGGCATCGACGGGCTCGGCGGCGAGGCTGCGCGCCGTCTCGGCGACGGAGCTCCGGAACGCCGCCGGCGTGACGCCCGGCGCGGGGACGAGCGCCCAGAGGCCGGCGGTCGTGACGCCGAACCCGTCCTTTGCGTCGGCCAGCGAGATGAGCAGCGCACCGTCGGGTGACTGCGCCGGCAGCGTGTAGGCGATGACCCCGGCCACGGTGAGGGCGGTCGCCGTCCCGCCGGGCTGCGAGAGCGACAGCGTGTCACCCAGGCCGATCCCGTCGCGGTCGGCCATCGGCTGCGGAACGAGCACCGCGCCCCCGTCGCGCAGGGCGTTGAACGCCGCGGCCCGCGAGCCGCTGGTGAAGATGAGCGAGCCCGCGTCCTGGAAGACGGTCGGGTCGATCCCCGCCATGCTCACCTCGCGGGCCACGCCGCCGTCGCCGGTCACGGCCGGGAACTCGGCGATGGGGCTCGCGGCCCGGGTGCCGGGAATGGCCGCGAACGTTGGGCGGAAGAGGTCGATCTCGTCCGGCAGCGAGAGGCGGATCGCCGTCCCGCCGGGCAGGACCGAGGCGATCCAGCGCGCGGCCGTCCCGCGCGCCGATGCGGCGACGGTGCCGAGGGCCACCACCGCGGCGAGCGCGACGACGAGCGACGCGACCGTGAGCCCGGTGCGCACCCGATCCCGGCCGAGGTTGGCGCGCCCGAGCATCCCCTCCGCGCCGAACAGCCACTCGAACGGGCGACCGACGACGCGGCCGATCGGCAGCAGCAGCCACGCCGACGCGAAGGCACCGACGAGCATGATCGCGAGCGCCATGCCAATGCCGAGCATGGGCGCGTCGCCACGCTCGAACGGATAGAGGACGAGCCCGAGCGCGACGACCGCCACTTCCAGCCATGCCACCCAGCGCAGCCGCTCGCCCAGGGAGCGTCCCGCGCGGCGCGAGGGACGCAGCGCCTCGAGCGGACCCGTGCGCGCCGCCTGGAGCGCGGGCACCGCCGCGGCGGCGATCGTCACTCCCACGCCGAGCGCGGCGGCGATGAGGAGCGCGACGGGGCTCAGCGGCAACCCATCGATGAGTACCGCCCGGG
>JBBQMC010000118.1:0-7093 GCA_038328565.1 Candidatus Limnocylindria bacterium | reverse complement strand
GCCGGGGAAGTAGAGCTCGGCCCAGGCGTGCGCGTTGGCGGCGCGGTACTGGTAGACGTCCTTCTCAACCAGCTCGCCGGGCGCGTAGCCGACCGCCAGGCGCGCCGGGATGCCGATCGCACGCGCCATGAGCACCATGGCGCTGGCGTAATGCTCGCAGTAGCCGACACGCTTGTTCGGCCCGAACAGGAACTGGTCGACGAGGTCGCGGTTCGCGTCCGGCGCGCCCACCGACGTGGCGTAGCGGAACGAGGCATCCGTACGCAGGTAGTCGGCGATCGCCTTGGCGCGGTGATACGGGTCCGCTGGCGAGCGGCCCGCGAGCAGGTCGGCCAACCCGGCCACCTGGGTGGTGAGGCCCGGCGTGGCGAGGTAGGTGGCGCGGATCTCGGCCGGGTAGTCTGTGCCGGCGGAGGCGAGCTGCGCCTCGGTGACACCGCTGATGAGCGCGGTCACCTGGTACGCCTGGCCGGGCTGGATCGCGCTGGCCGAGTCGATCCCGCCCAGCACCGGCTGGCCGCTGCTCTCGTGGATGACGACCGGTGAGTAGATGACGGTCGGGTAGCCGGGGACGAAGATGTTGCGGCCGACGTCACCCTGGAGCTGGACGGTGATCGTCTCGCGCTTGAAGCCCTCCTCGGCGAGCGGCCGCTCCGGCGTGTAGCCGGTGAAGATCCGATCGCCGGCCTGCACGCTGCGCTCCTGGCCGTCGCTGCGCTCCCAGCCGTGCCCCGTGTACACGTCGTACGTCACCGTCCGCATGTAGTACGCGCCCTTGGCGGCCACGGTCATGATCGGGGCGTCGGAGCTGTTCCAGGTGCCGCTGACCGTCAGGCCGGCTCCGAAATCGGTCCCGGCGATGCGGGATTCGGGGTTCGTCAGCGACCCGAACACGCCATCCAGCCGGTCGCGCACGCCGTTCCAGACGACGTCCATGTTGCGCCACGCGGCAGTGAGCGGCGCCGCCACCGCCACAGTGGTGAGGATCCAGGCGAGGGCGATCGAGCCGGCGATGAAGACCAGGCCGGAGCGCATGATCGAGATCGGTACCTCGACGTTCTCGTTCACGCGCCGCAGCTGCCACCCCTCTTCGCGCGTGATGAGGGCGGCGCGCAGCCAGAGGAGCAGCGCCGCGAGGCTGAAGAGGACGAGATAGCCGAACAGGTCCGCAAGCGTCGCCGACAGGTTGGCGATCAGCGCCACGCCGACGAGGACGATGGCGTCGAGGACCCGATGGTGGCGGTACAGCGTGTACGCGGCGATGAAGGCGACCGACCACAGGATGACGGCGAGGCCGATCGCGTACGGCGTCATCTCGGGTGCGAAGCCGCCCTGGCTGATCGTCCTCACCCAGCGGATCGTGTCGTCGCGGAGGGCGAAGAGGCGGCCGAGCTGGCTCAGCGCAGGGAAGTATTCCCCGCCAACGGTCCACAGGACGACAGTGGTGCCGAGGAGCGCGCCGACCGGGAGGGTCGCGAGCACCGAGAGCGGCAGCAGCGCCAGGAGGGCACCGGCAAGCATGCCCCACATCGCCACCGGGACGAGGAAGTCCGCCTTGTCGATCCAATGGGCGGACTGGATGGCCCAGCCCACGCTGAGCAGCATGACGAACAGGAGGAAGAGGCTCAGCCAGCCCTCCCGTGGGCGCGCCAAGCGCTGGAGCCAGTCAGGCACGGACCCGCTCCCGTCCACCGAGCACCTCGGCCAGGTCGTCGCCGCTGCGCACGAGCCGATGCCCGATGTCGTACTCGGCCAGTGCGTGGCGCACCGCGGCGAGCTCGGCGCGGCTCTCGTCGTCGTCGCGGCCGACGAAGCTGGCCCGATCGAGAAGCACGACGAGCACGCCGACGCCGCGGCGCCGCAGGACGGCGAGCGCGCGAACCCATTCGCGGTCCGTTGAGCCGGTCACGATGCATAGCGTCATGCCGCGCCGCAGCTGCGGCATCGTCGCCAGCACGACCTCCGCGAGCGGGTGGGTGCCATCCGCCTGCACGTTGGCGAGCAGGTGGAGGACCTTCTGCTCGACGCGCTGGCCGCGGTCCGGGGTCAGGATGTGGACGCGCCGCGCCGAGGCGGTCAGTCCCACGGCGCGGTTCACCGACAGCGTCTGGAGCGCGATGGATGCGGTGGCGGTGACTGCCGTCTCGACGGAGGCGGTATCGCCCAGGCCTGCGTGCGCCGCCCGCTCGAGGTCGAGGATCAGCCACAGGTCAGCGGTCTGCTCGAGGTCGAACTCCTTCACCTGGAGCTCGCCGTGGCGCACGCTCGAGAGCCAGTGGATGCGGTTGATGGCGTCGCCGTGGTTGTAGGGCCGGATGCCGGTGATCAGCGGTGAAGCGGCCTCGAAGCGACGGCGGGTCGGGGTGGTGCCGTCGACCGGGGAGGTGGGCAGCCGCCAGTTCGGGAGCGGCACGACCTGCGGGAAGACGACGACGTTGCTCGGCTGGCCCACGACCATCTCGGTCGTGAACAGCCCGAACGGGTCGCCGGTGCGGACCTTCAGCGCGCCGAGCCGGAATGAGCCGCGGCGCAGGAGGGTGACCTTGGCCAGCCATTGGCGGCTGCCCTCGGGACGCACGCCTATCACGCGGCCGGGTAGGCTGGCCGGCAGGTTCGACTCGTTCCACAGCTCGACCCACGGCTTCGTCCAGCGCGTCTGGTTGTCGACCCGGTACACCGCCTGCAGCACCTCGCCGACCTGGGCTCGCGGATTGAGCACGTGGTAGCCCGCCTTCACACCGCGGAGCCCCTGGCGCGCGTAGAACCACGACCCGATGAGGAGCGCCGCAAGGAGGTAGACGAGGAAGAAGAGGAAATTGATCCCGGTGCTGAAGGCGGCGACGACCAGCACCGTCCCGAGGAAGACGAAGCGGAGCTGGCGGCCGAGGGTGCCCATCGGTCTGGTTGGTCGCGGCGCCTAGACAGTCGCTCCCGATGGGTCGCCGATCGGCACCTGGGCGAGCACCTCCCGCACGATCGCATCGGGATCGACCTCGCGCAGGCTCGCCTGGCTCTTCACGATCAGGCGATGGGCGAGGATCGGCACGCCGAGGCCCTTCACGTCGTCGGGGATCACGTAGTCCCGACCATCAAGGGCGGCGACGGCCTGCGCGCCGCGGTAGAGGTTGATGCTGCCTCGCGGCGATGCGCCAAGGTAGACGTCGGGGTGCTCGCGCGTGGCGGTGGTGAGGCGGACGATGTATTCGGCGACCCCCTGGTCGACGTAGACCTCCTTCACCGCGGCCTGCATCTGCCGCAGCTCCTCCGCATCGAGCACCTGGCGGATCTCGTCGATCGGGTGGCGCCGCTTCTGCTCGTCGAGGATGACGATCTCCTCGACCGCCTTGGGATAGCCGATCCGCAGCCGCAGCAGGAACCGATCGAGCTGCGCCTCCGGCAGCGCGAACGTGCCCTCGTACTCGATCGGGTTCTGGGTGGCCATAACGAGGAACGGGCGCTGCATCTCGTACGTCACGCCGTCGATCGTCGCCTGTCGCTCCTCCATCGCCTCGAGCAGCGCCGACTGCGTCTTGGGCGTGGCTCGGTTGATCTCGTCGGCCAGCACGACCTGCGCGAAGATCGGTCCCTGTCGGAACTCGAACTCCTGCGTCTTCTGGTTGAAGATCGACAGGCCGGTGACGTCGGAGGGGAGGAGGTCCGGCGTGAACTGGATGCGCCGGAACGTGGTGCCGATCGACTTCGAGATCGCCTTGGCCAGCATCGTCTTGCCGACGCCCGGCACGTCCTCGATGAGGATGTGCCCCTCGCAGAGGAGTGCCACCATCGCCAGCCGCACCTCCGCGTGCTTGCCGACGATCACCCGCTCGACGTTCGCAACGATCCGCTCGGCGGGCTCCTGGACGTTCTTCACATTCAATGTCCTTCGTCTGCTCGGGCGACGTCCGGCATCGCCTCCCCTTGTGCCAGACAATACCCCAGAGCGTTACGCACCGGTTCAACCCGCCGTGGTCGCGCACCAGCTCAGCCCCCGGCGAGCTTGAGCCACTCCGCCATGACGGCCCCGCCGATCGGCGCCGCGCGCCCGGCGCCCGAGCCTCCGCCCTCGACGAGCACCGCCAGCGCGATGGACGGCGTGGCGTCGCCCTGGGCGGGTGCGAAGCCGATGAACCAGGAGTGCGGCGCCTGGCCCTCGCCGCGCTGCGCGGTCCCGGTCTTCCCGGCGGTATGGACGTCGCCGCCGATTCCGTAGAGCTGGACGGCACCCTGGCCCGCGTAGAGCCGTCCCAGCTCGCCCTCGACCGCGTCGACCATCGCGCTGCGCGTCTGGCGCGCGGCGTCGACCGAGACCGCTCGGCCGTCGTCGGCGTTCGGCGTCGTCTCGAGCACCGCGGAGGCCGGCCCGCGGGCGGCGTTGGTCGCATGGGCACGCACGTCACGCACGGCGTGGAGCCGCGGGATGACGCCGTCATTCGCGATCGTCGCCGCGAGCAGCGCCATCTGGACCGGGGTCACATTCACGCGCGCCTGGCCGAATGCCGCGCTCGCCAGCTCGACGTCGTCGGTGAACGGACCGCAGTCGCCGTCGGTCTCGGCGGTGACGTAGCTCGGCGAGATGGGCAGCGCGCGCGGGCTGCTGCCGATCGAGCGACCGGTGCAGAACCCGAATCGATGCGCGTATTCGAGGAAGCGGTCCGCGCCGAGCTCGAGCCCGACGTGCGCGAAGAAGATGTTGCTCGACACCTGGAGCGCCGGCGAGAGCGCCCAGAGGGCGGGCCTCACCGGGCTCAGGTCATGCTCACGGATCGTGAAGCCCTTGACGACGAACCCGTCGGTCTCCTGCCGCGGCTGGTCCGCGAACGTCGTGTCCGGGGTGATCGCGCCGGCATCGAGCGCGGCGGCGGCGGTGAACACCTTCATGATCGAGCCGGGCACGTAGCGACCCTGTCGCGCGCGGTCGACGAGTGGGTTGCCGGGGCTGCCCGTGATCTGCTCCATCGCCGGGCCGGCGGGATCGGGCAGGCCGGAGATCGGAGTCAGATCGAAGGTCGGGGTCGAGGTCATGGCCAGCACCGCGCCGGTCCGCGGGTCGAGCGCCACCACCGCTCCGACCGCGTCGCCCAGCTGCGCAGCGGCGAAGTCCTGGAGCCGCTTGTCGATGGTGAGCGTGAGGTCCTTCGGCTCCGGCTGCCGGTTGAGGATGTCGTTCAGGAGGTCGCGGAGCGGGTTGGGGTCGGCGCGGCCGGTGAGGATGTCGTCGTAGGCGCGCTCGAGGCCGGTCGTCCCGAAGCGGAGGCTGGCGTAGCCGATGAGGTGGCTGAACGCCGGATCGGTGTACGTGCGACGGCTCACCCCATCGATCACGGCGCTCGAGGCGAGGACCGCGCCGGTGGTGTCGAAGATCGTGCCGCGCAGGGCGCTGCGCCGGGCGGCGATGACCTGGGGATTCTCGGCCCGCGCGTTGAGGTCGGGGGCGTCGAGGATCTGCCACCAGCCGAGGCCGCCGCTGACGACGACGAAGGCAAGCAGGAGGTAGACCGCCAGGCGGCGGACGTTCGTCGCGATCATGCCGCGCTCATCGGGCCTCGATGCCCTGCTCGCGGTCCATCGCACGCGCCGCGCGATGCGACACCGACAGGAGCAGGCCGAGCATCACGAAGCTGGCGAGCACGCTGGAGCCGCCGTAGCTCACGAATGGCAGGGTGATGCCGGTGAGCGGCACGAGCTTGACGTTGCCCGCGACGATGATGAGCGTCTGGAGCCCGAGGCTGGCCGTCACGCCCACCGCCAGGAGGGCGCTGAACTCGTCGCGCGCCAGCATTGCCACCCGCAGGCCACGGAACACGAAGGTCAGGAAGAGGGCGAGCAGCGCGAAGCCGCCCACCAGGCCGAGCTCCTCGGCCACGGCGGCGAAGATGAAATCGGTGTGGACGTAGGGAATCGACTGCGGCAGCCCCTCGCCGAGGCCCTCGCCGAAGAGGCCGCCACGCGCGAGCGCGAAGAGGCCGCGCACCGGCTGGAAGCCCTTGTTCGCCGGGTCGGCAAACGGGTCGATCCAGATGTCGACCCGCGCCGCCACGTGCGGGAACAGCTTGTAGGCGGCGAACGAACCCGCCACGAAGAGGATGAGGCCGATGAGCACGTAGCTGCGCCGGCCGGTCGCCACGAACAGCATGGTCAGGAAGATGCCGAACAGGAGGAGCGCCTGGCCGAGGTCGTTCTGGCGGACCGCGATGAGCATGACGAGCCCGAACAGGACGAGCATGGGGAGCAGGTACGGCAGGGGTGGAACGCGGATCGGACCGATGCGTGCGCTCGCGCCACTCAGCAGGGCGCGGTTGTCCGCGAGGTAGCCGGCGATGAAGACGACGAGGATGATCTTGATGAACTCGCCCGGCTGCACCGCCACCGGCCCGAGGTTGAGCCACAGCCGCGCGCCGTTCACCTCGTAGCCGAAGAGCGCGGTCACGACGAGGAGACCGATGCCGACCGCGGCCCACGTGTACTTGTAGTGGCGCAGCAACCCGTCGTCGCGCAGGCCGATCGCGACGGCGAGCATCGCGACGATGCCGACCACGAACCAGCCGAGCTGCGTGGCGGCGACGTCGAGCTGGAGACCGAACGCCTGCGTCGCGTCGACGTCGGGGGCCAGACGGTTGAGCACCACGAGGCCGACACCGCCGATCGTCGCGACGAGCGGCAGCAGCAGCTGGTCCCCGCGGTGGCCGGACAGGACGAGGACGGCGTGCGCGGCGAGCATGAGGACGACATAGCCGACGGCGAGCGTCAACGGACCGGCCTCGAGCTTCCCGACCTCCGCCACGTGGGTGGCCGCGAAGCCGAGCGGGACGAGCAGCAGGAGCGGCAGGAGCATGCGCAGCTCGGTCCAGCGCCAGGCGAGGCTGAGACGCATCGGCGACCTAGCGCTCGAGCCGCATGCGGACCCGGCCGATCATGAGCTCGTCGCCGAAGCTGAGCGCCACCGGCCGCTCGATGCGGTGGCCGTTCACGTACGTCCCGTTCGTGCTGCTCTGGTCCTCGATGAACCAGCTCCGCCCGCGGAACGTGAGCATCGCGTGGTTCGCGCTGGCGAAGTCGTCCTCGACGTAGATCGTGTTGTTCACGTTGCGGCCGA